>JABHOG010000063.1 GCA_018694835.1 Planctomycetota bacterium
GCACTCTCGGAGGATTTCGAGAAGGTACCACCACTGCTGAGAACACAGCTGGTGGAGGCTCTCTCGACGGGGCAAAGGATCTGGTTCGCACCGGATGATGAAGCGATGTATGTCGAGCGGAAGCTCGATCGTGTCTTCCGGGACCCCGGCCAGGGGCGTCCGGTAGGCGGACAGCGCATCTGACGGAAGATCGGCCCGTGCCGATCCACATCTATGAACCCGGGCAGGTGTCCGGGTGTCTGCGAGAGGGGGCCGAGTGCCCCTGACCCACGCCACGTCTCTCGCACCTCGAACCAGTGACTCCCAGGTGGAGTCCGAGAGGGGGACGTGTGCGTCTTCAGCTATCGGGTCGACTTGAACAGCAGCAGGTTCTTGCACCTCAATTGATTCTCTCGATGGATATCCTGCAGCTGGGTGTGGCCGATCTCGAGGCCAGGATCCAGCAGGAGTTCACCGAAAACCCCGCCCTCGAACTGGTCGATCCGACCCCTGGAGAAGCCACCACCGCTTCCACTTCCTCCGATGAGGAGACGCGTCGATTGATGGAGATCGTCGATCGGTGGGAGAAGCCGATGACCGGAGATCGGCGTCAAGTCGGTTCCTCCGATGCCTCCGATGCCAAACATGAAGCGCTGATGAACACCGCGGATCGCCCCGAATCGCTCGAGGCGTTCTTGCTTCGCCAGTTACAGATGGTCGATCTCGATCAGTCCCAGAAACGTGCATGCGAGATGGTTTGCGGCAATCTCGATGAGAAGGGCTGGTTCATCGGATCGTGTGAGGACCTCGCCCTCTGCTCTGGCGTTTCGGTCAAAGCCATCGAGCAGGCGTTGCAGCGGGTGCGCCAACTCGATCCTCCGGGGATCGGTGCGGTCGACCTTGCCGATTGCCTGCTGTTGCAACTGGGTTGTGACCAGGATGCCATCGAATATCGCATCGTGGCGGAATGCCTGCAGGATTTGCTCGAAAACTCCCTGCCTCGCATCGCTCAGACCCTCAAGGTGTCGCTGGGAGATGTGCAGGAAGCTTGCGATCTGATCCGCCAGCTCGATCCCGATCCAGGATCGAGATTTGTCGATACCAGTCATCTGGGAATCGTCCCCGAGATCACCATCGATGAGGTGGGAGATCGTTTCGTCGCTCGCCTGTCGCAGGATCGTTTACCCGATCTTCGCATCTCGCCGGCGTGCACCGCCATCCTCAAGGAGCCCGAGGTGAAGAAGGATGTCGCCGAGTACATCCGCACCCGTGTCGAGGGCGCTCGCTGGCTGATCCATGCCATCGATCAACGCCGTCGCACGCTGCTCGACATCGCCCAGGCGATCGTCGACCGTCAGCAGGACTTCCTGCGCGATGGAGTCAGCCAGATCCAGGCACTCACGATGCAGGAGATCGCCGATGCCACCGGGGTCCATATCTCGACGGTGAGCCGTTCCAGTAACGGTAAGTACATGCAGACCAGCAACGGTGTCATCGAGTTGCGTCGCCTCTTCACCGGGGGAGTCGTCAGAGAAGATGGCAAGGTGGCGAGCAGAGATAGCATCTGCGAGTCGATCCGTGACATCGTCGGGGCAGAAGACACCAACTATCCGCTGAGCGACACACAACTCACCAACAAACTGACCCACAGCGGCGTCAAGATCGCCCGTCGCACCGTCACCAAGTACCGAGAACGCGCGGGCATCCCCCAGGCCAAACTAAGAAAACGCTACATCGCCTGAGGGAGACGATTTTAGATCTCATATTATTCCCGGTTCTTCTCCACGAGAGGAACCGGGTTTGTTAATTCCAATGCGAGTTCGCTTCCCACAGCAATTTATCCAGGATCGCCTGACCCAATTTTGGCGTTTTCTCACTGAAGCGTTTTTTGGGTGCCTGCCAATGGCAAGGGAGAGGTCGTATGGGGAGTCACTCCTCCATCTCCCGGATGATTTCTTCGAGGCGCTGAAGAACAGCATGATTCTTCAGTGCCGGGTTATTACGAGCTGCTCTGAGTACTCCAACCAGGTCTACTTCTTCATCTTGGAACTCATGGTCAAGGAGTGCAGCGAAGACATTAGGTCTCGTGGTGT
Source organism: Planctomycetota bacterium (assembly GCA_018694835.1). GTDB lineage: Bacteria > Planctomycetota > UBA8108 > UBA1146 > UBA1146 > QNYK01. The sequence continues at coordinate 2,073 of JABHOG010000063.1, forward strand.
TCATTGCGCATGCTAACAGCGGTAAATCTGAGGGACACTCCCCCACTATGAGTGGCTTGAGTGATCGCAAGGATCGATCTAAAGACAATCCTATTCTCAGCAAAGAATCCTCTACATAATTGTCATCAATATCATTAGTCAGTACCTGGGATCCCGATTTGAGCAACGTCTGATAGACCTCTGGGTTTGCGTAGTTAGTGATTGCGATTATTGCGGGTGTAGCATCCCCGTCGAAGGTGTCTGCCTCGGCACCGAACTTGAGTAGCGCCTGGACCACCTCGAAGGGGGCTGATTTCTGCAGTGCAATGATCAGTGGCGTGTAAGACCATACTTCATGTCTTTCGAGAGTGTGTGGCCCCTCCGGATTGGCTCCCTTCTCGAGGAGCAAGGAGATGATTTCATTCGAATGCCCGACCTCCAGGGCAACCATCAACATCGAGTACTCGCGCTCCTCTTCCATGAAATCGGGTGACATCTCGGACTTGTTTGCCAGTACCACCTTTTTCTTGCGGTCCAGGACCGCCTCCCCTTCGCTCTCATGATCCCAGTCGGTGGTCACTTCAAAATTTGGATTGGCTCCTTCGGACAGTAATTTCCGAATTTGTTCCACGGAACTCTTGGGATTACGACAGAGATCAAATAGTTGAACATCGATCTTCTTCATCCACTTGCCTTTCTTCAGTGCCGCCATCCTGTTCAGAATAGACTGAATCGCTGCAAATGAAATGTGGATGTGGACAAGCAGCAGTTCAGAGATCTCCGCTTCCCAGCAGTAGTTGAATAAATCTCTACCTGGCGATATCGCCAGAGCCGCTTGCAAGAACCTCGGAACCCATCACCCCACCGTAGCGTATGTTCCTCTGTAGTGTTTCTTGTTGGGTGCCTGCCAATGGGAAGGGAGAGGTCGTATGGGGAGTAATTCATCTATTCCATCGATTTCATCGACGGAGTGTTCATCGACGAAGTGTTTATCGACGGAGTGTATTTCGAGGGCCGGGGCTAGTTGTGGGCGTTTCTACCGGGTCTTGCCGTTTGTTTTTCTGGTACTGATCGGCAGTGGGATCGCCACTCCTGCGATCCAGGGTCAGCATCCGGGATTTGTCCTCTATTTCGATGCGGAGGGGATCGTCTCTGTCGATGCCCCGCTGTCGGTTCGAGCGCTACTGGATAATACCGGTGGCCCGGTGGCGGGCTGGTCTGTAGTCATCTGCCACGATCCTCTGCTGCAGGTGGTCTCGGCCGAGCATGGAGAATCGGTACTGACGATGAATGGAGATGGCCCGGCGGACTTCATGGAAATCTACTTCACGCCGGATGAAGGAGTTCGGCAGGGAGTCGTGATCAACTTCATGTTCTTCGACATGTTGATGCCGACAGATGAACACGAACTGTTGCTGCTCGAGTACCAACTGCTGGAACTGCCGACCACTCCGATCACGATCAGTTTCTGTGATCAGATCTTCGAGGGCGACACCTCTGCCTCGGAGACGATGGCGGTGACTTCTGGCGGGGTTGTGGTCGAACCGATTCGAACTCCAGCGTTCTTCGAGGTGCCGCAACCGTTCCTGCGTGGTGATGCCAATCAGGATGCTCTGTTCAACCTGGCCGATGGCATCACCTTGCTGCAGATCATCTTTTTGGGCGGCCAGTCCAGTTGCGCCGATGCCAACGACTGCAATGACGATGGTCGGATCGATGTTGCCGATGCCATCTCTGCACTGCAGGGTGTCTTCGGCAACGGGCCGTTGCCGCCGGCGCCGGGGCACATCGACTGCGGTGGCGATCCGACGGATGACACCCTCGACTGTGAGAGCCATGGAATGTGCACCTGATCCATGCATCAGGGCTCCTCGTGATTCCCTGAGGGCGCCATCGAACTCACGGTAGATCATCTGTATGGCGGCCAGGTCTTTGCACCTGGTCGCCGAGCATCGGGGTCGCGCTCCGTTTCATTCGCGGATCGATCGTGTTTCTTCTTTTTTCCCTGATACTCACGGACAACTTTTTGATCCTTCATTTCCTGGCTCGGCAGTTCTGCTACGCTGCCGTGCGAGATGGGTGCGATGGAGGCGCGACGGATGTCAGCGAAACAGATGACCGCGAAACGAATCGACTCTGCGGAGTCATGTGAAGTGATTTGAGGAAGTGAAATGGTGTGGAGAAGATGAACCGATTCCAGAAGATGTTATTGATGGTCGTTGCACTGCTGTTGCTTTCAGTGGGGGGGTTGTACCTCTACAAGGATGCCGCAGTTCGGGCGGGAGTCATCGCCGGTGGCGATCAGGTGCTGGGGGCGGGGAGTACCCGGCTCGACGCTGCCGCCATCGATCCCTTCGCCGGGCACCTCGAGTTACAGGGCCTGTATCTGGAGAACCCCGAAGGCTACCAGCAACCCCACTTCTTCCAGATGAAACGGTTCGATGTGGCACTCTCGCTGCAGTCGCTACTGGAGGATCGGGTGGTGATCCCCAGGGTTCAACTCGATGGGGTCGAACTGCTGGCGGAGTCGGTCATCGACAAGGATGGCCCGCGTCTCAACCTGCTGACGATTCGCAAGCAACTCGGTTCTTCCGGCGAGGATGAGCCGTCGGCGGCGAAAGAGGACGGCAAGAAGTTTGTCATCGAGCTGCTGACGGTGAGTGGGCTGAAGGTGACGGGCGTGATGACGATCCCGGGTGGTGGATCGTGGCCCATCGATCTCGATGTGCCGACCTTCGAGATCACCGACATCGGCGAGAAGGAAAATGGGGTGCTACTGGCGGAGGTGGTGGTGGTCGTGCTGGATGCCATCATCGGCAAGGCGATCGAGATGATCGAATCGGATGGATCGAAGCACCTCAAGCTGGCCGGCGATGCACGCAAGGTATTGCAGGTGCTCGATGGAGGGCTGAAAGGGAGTGGCCTCGATCCGAAGCTCGGTCAGAAGTTGCTCGAAGATGCGGTGAAGAAGGGGCTTGGCGACCTGTTGAAGAAGAAGAAAAAGAAGAAGAAGGATCGCTAGTTCTTGGTCGGCGACCTTTGCCGTTTATTCTGCCGCGCTTTGGCTTCGCTACTTTTGCTTTCTCATCGATCGCTGGTGCAAGCCCTACTTGTTGAAGCCCTGTTTCGCCTGGCGATCTCGCTGGTGCAGGGTGGTATCGGAGTAACTGCCCTCCTGCGCCGGTTGATGGGCTTCCTTGGCATATGCTTGTAACTGCTCGAGGATCTCCGGTTGCTGCTGCGAGAGGTCGTGGCTCTCCGACGGATCGGTCGACAACTGGTAGAGCGCCCACGGTTTTCCACGAGCCGGACGGATCGCCTTCCAATCGTTCATCCGCACCGCCCTGCGCGCTCCCAGTTCCCAGTACATGTACTGGTGATCGAGTTGCTCATCGGGATGGCCCAGCAACTCCTTCTCGATGGAGATTCCATCGGTGTCCGCCGGGGTCTGGAGACCCGCCAGGCCGAGCAGGGTGGGCATCATGTCGGGGAAGTACCACTGGTGATCACTGACCTGGCCCGCTGCGATCTGCCCGGGCCAGCGCACCACCGCTGGAATCCGTAAGCCACCCTCGTAGAGAGTGCCTTTTTGGCCGCGAAACTCGACGCCGGTTCGTGGGTTCACATTGGGACCGTGAAAGCCACGGGGGGTTTTCTTGCTGCGGAAGTAGTCTTGACCGCCGTTGTCACCGCAGAAGATGACGATGGTGTTGTGCTCGATGGCGAGTTCCTCGAGCAGGGTAAACAGCTCACCGACCTGGCGATCGAGCATGTGAACCATGGCGGCGTATCGTCTCGCTTCTCGCGGCCAATCCTGATCTCGGAACAGTGCCCAGGAAGGATCATCTTCAGGCAGATCGAACAGGCCGTGGGGCGGAGTGACTGGCATGTAGCAGAAGAAGGGACCATCGGCGTGATCGCGGATGAATTGCCGGGCAGCATCGATGATCTGGTAGTGGGAGTAGGTCTGGCCGCTGCGGCCGCCGTTGTTGCCGGGTAACGGCACCTCTTCGCTGTTTCGAATCAGGTACGGTGGGTAGTAGCTGTGGGCGTGGACCTGGTCGTAATAGCCGAAGAAGACATCGAATCCGTGATCTTCCGGAACACCGGTCGATCCGCGGCCGCCGCAGCCCCACTTGCCGAAACCGCCGGTGGCGTAGCCTGCCTGCTGAAGTACCGAGGCGATGGTCGTCTCTCCGGCTCGCAGCGGGGTTCCGCCACCATTGGTGCGTACCGAGGTGTGCCCGCCATGTTTGCCGGTCATCAGCACGCAACGAGTGGGTGCGCAGAGTGAGGAGCCCGCCATGGCGTGAGTGAAACGCATCCCATCGGCGGCCATCTGGTCGATGTTGGGGGTCTTGAGGTGGGGGTGACCCATGATGGAGAGTTCGTGGTAACCCAGTTCGTCCGCCATGATGTA
>JABHOG010000064.1 GCA_018694835.1 Planctomycetota bacterium
AAAAAGCTCAGCAATCCTTCCGCGAAGCCCTCGATGGTGCTCGACAGAATTCAAGGATGAGCACCAACACTCTCACCTTTGCCAACAATCTCGGTGGCGCTCTTCGCGAGCTCGGAAAGTACGAGGAAGCGCTCGAGTTGTCGGTGGAAGCGGTCGATGGGCTGGAGAAGAAGTTCCCCGGTGGCCATAGAAATCTGGGCAATCTCCTCAGTGGGCTGGCCCGGACGCTGGTGGCAATGAAACGCTACGAGGAGGCGGAGGCGCCGGCACTGCGAGCTCAATCGCTGCTGTACCAGTCGCAAGGGGAGATCCGCAAGAGCCTCAAAATCTCACTCCAGACCCTGGTCCACCTCTACCAGGGCTGGCACCACCTCGACCCGAACGGGGGCCACGATCTCAGCGCTGCTCAGTGGCAAGGGCAACTCGAAGAGATCGAACTGACGGTGCCAGCGGCAGTCAACAACACTGCTGCTGGTCAAAACAAGAAGTAACCCGCCGCGATCTCCTGAACCGCCGGAGTCCTCCCGGCAAATCCCCACAACAGTGCCTCTCTGGCCCTGCCACCCCTTCTGCTTGCTCTTTTCGCGGGTGGCTCCTTTTTTTCAGATTTCTGGTCCCAGCGGTGCGCGGTTGCGTATTCGTTGATATCGAAAGTTCGACGGAAAGAACTGAGCCGCCCGTTTTTTAGAAGGTGACATGATGTTCATGATCAACGGAGTACAGACAGAAGTTCCCAGGCCGCCCATCGCCAATGATTTGCTCGGCACGATGCTGCATGCACTGGGCCGTCTCGATGAAGCGGAACACTTTCATCGACAATCCCTGGAAGAGAATCTCCAGGTACGTGGCCCCGATCATCCGGCCACCCTGGACTCGATGCAGGCGCTGGGCATGTTGTTGTTGAAACGAGGCAAGTTTGACGAATCGATGGATTGTATCGACCAAGCGTTGCTCGGCAGGAAACTGGTCCTCGGGGTCGATCATCGGGCCACCATCGAATCGATGAATGGCATGGCAGCACTGCTTCAGGCCAAGGGAATGGCCGAGGAAGCGTTGCCGCTACTGAACCAGATTGTTCAACGAAGTTGTCACATACATGGCTCCGACCATCCGCTGACCATCTCCTCGATGGACAACCTCGGGACTCTCTTGCATCGCCTCGGCCGCCTCGAAGAAGCGGAGGAACTGCTCGCCGAGGCGCTGGAGAGAACGCTGCAGATCTCGGATGAGTCATCGGTTCATCTGGCCATCCTGATGACGCACCACGCCGCTGTCTTGCACGACCTGGGGCACTTCCAGTCCGCCAGGAAGTCGGCACTGCCTGCCTACACCATCCTTCAATCACAGCTGGGAATCTCGCACCATCACACCATCGCAACGGTGCAAGTGCTGGTCAATCTCCACAACGACTGGCATCTACAGGACCTACAAGCAGGTCACGATCGCTCCGCCACCCGCTGGCAACTGAAACTCGATACTGCCGAGCAATAGTGAGCCGCTGCACAGCTCGTCACTCCTGGCGTGGCTTGAACACCGCTGCGTCGATGATCGACCACAGATGGTTCAACCAACCTAGCAGGAAGAACCACATCACAAATGCAAGAATGAACATGAGAATCGCCATACCGAGTCATCCCTGAAGCAGTTGCCCGAGACCTGGAATAAAGAAACTGCACAGCGCCGCAAGCACATTTCCGCCCGATCCCTGTCCTGACATGATGACCTCGCTCCCTTCGCTTCTGCAGATCATAGAGCTTCCGATCGTCACTGGATATTGCCGGTAGAGCACATCCCCCGACAGGTACCGACTGCATCGTGGACCTCACTCCCTCAGAACTTTCCGAAGATTGGAAATCAAACCCCAACCAAGCACCGGTCGCTCCTTCCCCGAGGAGCGGCCGGTGTTTTTTTGGAGGATTCAGCTTCTGGCTGCGGCGCCCGCCTTGGCGATTCTTTGCCAGGCGGCTTCGACGTGTATCTTTCGGGTCTGTGTGCCGCCGATGCAGATTCGGAGGATGCGTTTTCCCTGGACGGTGGTGACGGTCACCGACATCTGGCCATCCTCATTGAGCTGCTGCGCCACCTTGTCGGTGACTTCATTGCCATCGATGTGTGCCATGCAGATCAGGTTGACGGTGCGCTTGTGAGT
>JABHOG010000065.1 GCA_018694835.1 Planctomycetota bacterium
ATTTCCTTCAGCAACGCTGATCGCCAGCGCCAGTCCGTCGACCATCGAGTGGAGGAGAATCGCGACGATCCCGAAGATCAGCGCCATGCCATGAGCCTGGTCGGCAATCCGGAAGCGAGACTTCTCGATGAAACTCGGCACCAGTAATCCAGCCATCGCCAATCCCAGCGCCCATAGACCGATCTCCTCCATCGCGTGTGGGATCACCTCGAGCATCACCAGGCCTGACAGCGAGATCAGTACGAAGCCATCGATGACCGGAAGCATCGACGGCACGCGACCCCCAAGGATCGCTACCAGCGGTCCCAGCAGAAAGGAAACTAGGCTCTGAATCAGCATCGTCACGGGGTGGATCCTCCAGATCGGAAGGATATCGGCCTGGCGGAGAGATCAAACCTGAATCTGCACGGACAAACCAGATTTTTGGTCAGAGTCGCCCCTGGAAGAGGATCGCTGGGGTCCGTCGATCACGAAGTTGTCGATCACCGAGACAGTGCCGTCAATTACAGTGGCTTCTCTCTCAGCACCGGCAAGGGACGCGCTCCCCTCGAAATCAGCGGATTGGCCGGAAGCTGGAACCACTGCTGTTCAATGGTGGCATAGAGTTGTCGGTAATCGGTGGTGAACACCAGATCGTTCTTCTCGAGGGTACCCAGATCGGGCTGTGCTCCCGCCAGCCCACCTTTGACCCGACCACCCAGCAGCAGATGAGGCGCTGCAGTCCCATGATCGGTGCCTTCACTGCCATTCTCGCTGGCGCGGCGGCCAAACTCGGAATAAGTGGAAATCAGTACCCGGTCCCAATCTCCCGAGGCGATCAGAGCCGTTCGCAGTGCCGCGAGCCCGGTGGCCAATTCGGTCAGCAGTTGTGGGTGTCGGCGCAACTGATCGGTATGGGTGTCGAATCCGCCGTGAGACAACTTGATGAGGGGACAGGGAACGCCTGAGGTCACCAGCGAGGCGGCAATTTCACATCTCTTGCCAAACTTGCTCTGGGGAAATTGGACCCCCAGGTCTGGAGCCTTGGCTCTCTTCTCCTCGATCACCCGGGCCGACCGCTTGATATCGGCCTGCATCTCGAGCAGGTGTTCGAGCGCTTTTCTGGCATCTTTGCCGTGGGCGATGTCGGGAACCGCTCGAGCTTGGCGGGTGAACTGGATCGGATCGTTGAGGTGGATGACACGAGTCGAATCGCCGTGGAGAGGACCCGAATCACCGCCACCCAGGACGATGCCATCGGCGGCGCGCTGCGGATCACCTGCCGCACTGCCGATCAGGCGCCCTAGCCAACCATCCGTCAGATTTTCGTCGGAATCTGATCCGGTTTCCCAGATCTCGATGCTACGAAAGTGTGAACGATTGGGTTGGGGATAGCCCAGGCCGAGGATCCAGCACGCATCCCCGGCTTCCCATGATTCTCCGAGATTGGCCATGGCATCATTCATGCCGAGGTGGTTTCCGAGGTCCATCACGTGAGAATCGGCCACGGCGATCTTCGGTCTCAATTTCTTGTAACGCTCATCGCGGAATGGGATCACGGTGTTGAGACCATCATTTCCACCCTGCAACTCGACCAGGATCAACACACGATCACCGAGTGCGGCAGTGGCAGCGGTTTCTTCATCGATGGCCCAGGTGCGAACGCCGGGAACCAGCAGTGGGAGGCAAGCGGCTCCGCCCAGGCGAAGAAAGGCTCTGCGATCAAATTTCATCCGAGCCTCATTTCAACTGGTAGGTGGGATCCAGCAGTACCGAGCCGAGTCGGTCACGAATCGAGCCCATTTCGACCACAGTGCCGACCGGTTTGAAGGGCAGCAACCACTGTTGCAGTCGTAGACTTCTGGCGTCGGCGGAGTCTCCCAGCGATTGCCACAACTGCTCCAGCTCACGCAGCACCTGGGGCATGAATCGACGTCGATCTCGCGCCCTGATGCGTCGCGGGAGTTCTCGTTGGACCTTCTTCTCTGGAGATTTTTCTGGATTCATCATCTCGGGCTCGGACTCAGGGTCATTTGCTGGGGGGCGAAGATCCTTTTCCGGTAACCGTTGCATCTGGTTCAAGATCGCCAGGTTGTGGATTTCCGAGGTCAGAAACTGGCGACGCCCGAGCAAGGTGGTGGCATCGATCCATTGATGGCCACCGGGCCAGCCGGCGACATTGGGTGGATCGAAGAGTTGCTGACCGAGGCGACTGAGGGTACGCAGCGCCTGGCCCGCCGGGGCTTTCTCGAGTTTCAAGGAACGCATCGTACCGACCACCAGATCGACAGGACTCTTGACCAGCGATCCATGGTTTAGCTCGGACCAGAACGCCTCACTGAGGAGCGTGATTCGAAGCAGAGCTCGTAGCGACCAATCTTCCTGCTGGAGCGCCTGAGCCCACTGCTTCAGTACTTTCACATCCGGGGTCGGAGAGATGAACTCGATCCAGAAGCGCCGGCTGATCCATTCAGCACAGGCGGGCTGAGCCAGAACTGCGTCGACCACTTCGGTCGCGGTCAGCGAGCCGGTCACCCCGAGCACGGTCTTCTCGCTGGCATCATGGCGACGTCGAATCCTTCGTAATTTACCGGTACGGTTGTCGATGCGGTATCCGGTGAATGCACGAGCCGCTTCCTGGATATCGGTCTCGCTGTAGTTTCCTTCACCGAGACCATACAACTCGAGCAATTCCCGGGCAAAGTTCTCGTTTGGTTTCTCCCGGGTACTGCGACGGGTGTCGAGGTAGATCGCCATCGCCGGGTCGAGTGCCACACGGTGGAGCAGTTGGCGGAAGTCTCCACTGCAGAACTGGCGAAACAATTGATTCTGTTTCAGCATCGCCGGTGCCGAGCGAACCTTGGTCATCTCGGAAGTGAAATGACCATGCCACATCAGCACCAGTCGTTCGGTCAGGGGAGAAGGAGTGGAGATCAGTTCCCGTGCCCACCAGCTGCGCAACTCACCCTGCCAGCGTCGCATCGACTTCTGAAAGACCTTGCGACTCTCCGCGGTTTTTCCCCGTTGTTGCTGGATCTTGCTCGGTGTCAGTGATGCCCAGGGAGGAAGGGGGGTGACAGCGGAGGTGGTGAGAGTCTCGAGCAGGCAGTCGACGGCTTCTTCTCGAGTCTGCGATGAATACCGCTGCAATTGATCCAGCGGAGCTCCGAAGATGGTCCTGCCGAGCAGGTGTCGTGCCCCATCGATGCCGATGGCAGTGGCGATCTTCTGGTCGACGGCAGATTCAGCGGCAGTTGCCGGTTCCACTTGGCCACTGACCAGCGTGGTGACCAGTAGCATCGACAGTAGCCAGCCACCTCGCGTGAGCGCAGGAAGCCGCAACATCGTCTTCAGCGACAGGTGGTCAGAGTCGAATTGAGCGAGAACGGGGATCCTGGTCATGCGGATCACTCCTCTCTTCTGATTCTCAGAGCGAGTGAGAATCAACGAGAAACTGGCGGGCTTCTCATCCACAACCCCAACACTTCGGTTCGGTTGTGTGGATGTATCAGGCTGTAGCCTGCTCCATCGAACTCTCCCAGGCTCCACGGGTGGCCGCAGAATTACAACGGGCACGTTTGAGGAACGCCTGGGATCCACTCTCGATCGCATCCGGAGCCCCGCCCCAGGTCTGCATCGCATGGGCCTGCAACGCTCTTCCGTAGGAAAAGGTCAGGTTCCAGGGGTGTGGACCACGGCGGTTCATCGCATCGAGGTGGGCCGTTGCATCTTCATCACTCTGACCACCGGAGAGGAAGGCGATTCCCGGTACTGCAGCGGGCACGGTTCGCTGGAGGCAACGAAGGGTACGTTCCGCCACTTCATCGATGGTCGCAGCAGTGGCACCAGTACCGTGGATGACCATCGATGGCTTGAGAACGATCCCCTCGAGCATCACTCCCTGTGCCGCAAGATGAGAGAAGGTACGTTGCAAGACATCGGTGGTGACCGATTCGCACGTATCGATGTCGTGATTGCCGTCCATCAGGACCTCTGGTTCGACGATGGGAACGATCGAAGCCTCCTGACAGAGAGCGGCATATCGTGCGAGAGCGTGGGCATCGGTCTCGACGCTCGCACGGCTCGGCATTCCATCGCCAATCGAGATGACCGCTCGCCACTTGGCGAATCGGGCACCCAGTTGGAAGTACTCGGTGAGGCGATCTCTCAGACCATCGAGGCCCTCGGTAACCGTTTCACCCGGATGTCCGACCAGCGGCTTGGCCCCGCGATCGACCTTGATTCCTGCGATGATATCCTTCGATGCGAGCAACTGGGCGAAAGCAGTTCCCTGGTCATCACATTGTCGGATCGTTTCATCGAACAGGATGACTCCGGAGATGAACTCTTCGATGCCCGGGCTCTGGAAGAACATCTGACGATACACTCGCCGATTTTCCTCGGAGGATTCGATGCCCAGTGCTGCAAATCTCTTTCCGATGGTGGGGTGGCTCTCATCGGCGGCGAGAACCCCTCTGCCAGTGGCAACCATCCGTCGTGCTGTTTGCTGAAGCAGTGCAATATCCATGTCGGTACCTCCCAGTGGTCCTCGGTCATCGGCATCGTCAGGATGCTCGGATCTGAACCGGAAAATTAACGGATGGATTGCGGTGGTGCCAGTAAAGCACACCGTAGAAGGGGCAGATTCGAGAGTGGAGCGAGATCAGGACCAGGGCGGCGCCAGCGGCCCAATTCAGGTGAAGCACTCGGGAATCAGGCTACGAGGAACGCAGGTTCACTCGAGATCCGGTCCCCCGGGGACTCAGTTCTTGAATTTGGCAGACTTGGCGGCACGGCGGTTACGATTCGCCGGACGCTTGCCGTGGTTGGCCTTTTTGACCTTGCGGTTATTTCTATTGCTCATGTGAGTATCTTATCGAGATGGGTCGGCTCGGGTCAACCGGACCTGGCAGGATCGTTCAAGATCGCCTCAAAAAGCCAGTTTACGCCTCGGTGGGAGATCTTCCAGCAGCCGCTGGATGGTCGCCTCCAGCTGGCGATCGAGCTGTTGCTCCTCGTCCGCCGGAAGGGAGCGGACCACGACATCGGGGATCGCCCCGTTCAGTTCCATGTCGACTCCGCCGGGGATCGTGTACCAGCCGCGGAAGGGGACCCGGATGCGGCTGCCATCGAGCAGCGTCGAACTGCCGGTCGAGATGACACCCCCTGCGGTCTGCACTCCGATCAGCGCACCGCGCCCGAGATTTTTCACGGCATGGGAGAAGATCTCCGCATTCGAGAAAGAATTCTGGTTACAGATCACTGCGATGGGCCGGGTCCACGAGGGA
>JABHOG010000066.1 GCA_018694835.1 Planctomycetota bacterium
ATGCCTCAGGTACAGCACTGCAATCTCCTCGGCAATGCCGGAGCAGGACTGGCCACCGCTGAACTGGGATGCATCTCTGCCTGGCACTGCTGGATCGAAGGAAATGCCGGAGGGCTCACCCTGTCCCCACGGGGATCCATCAGCATCCATGACAGCATCCTGTCCTCAGCCGATCTGTTGATCGATCCCACTCGGTTTCACTACTGCATCCTCGAGGGGCAGTGGATTCCCGCAGACGGAGCGGACCATCTGATTTCCGGACCGCTCCAGGTGATCTCTCGACCATCGCTATATTCGTGGGCCACCGTGAATCCAGATGGATCCCTGCAACTACTCGATTTCATCGATTCGAGCGATAGCCTCTCGGTCGAGATCTCCGACGATGGAGTACTTCGTCAGATCACCTCCATCCGTGGGACACATCTGATCGTCGATCCGCCGGTGAACCCAACCCTGAGACCGGTTTCACTTTTCTTCTGGCTCCCACCGAATGGTCCCATCGAGGATCCAACTCCTTCCAACGACAGTTCTCTCATCGCTGCTGCGGATCCAGCCACTCTCAACTCCGATGGGACACCTCATGACCTCGGACCTCTCGGTGCCAACCCGCTCCACTTCATCGGCCCCGATCCGGCACTCCCCGATCCTCCCGATCGATCTCAACTGCGTTACATCAGTCCAGCTCCATCGGTGCCTGCGGAAGCGGGCCACTGGACTCTCTCCTTCACTCGAGAAATTCCATTTTCAGCACTCTCGAAGATCATCGTCTCGGTCGATGGGGTCGACCGTACCGACACCCTGTCACGGGTCATCTTCGGTGAAGATCTGGAATTGCGGCTGATTCCTGCCCCGTTACCCGGTCAAGAGATCCGATTACAGATCCTCCCCTTCGGCGGCGATAAGAAAGGCAATTCCCACCCCAGGAGACTGCGTTACGATCAGCGAGTGGCGCTGGTGGTCACAGAAGACGAAACCCTCGCGCCCAATGACACCCACCTGAGCGCCCCGCACTTCGTTGCCGAGCCGATCGTGATCTCTGGCTCCATCGGGTCGATCGATGATGAGGACTGGTTCCGGATCAGCCCTCCCAGCGATGGCCTCTACCAGGTCGAATTGCTCGCTCGCCGAGAAGAATCGTCGCTGATAGGCCACCTCGAGTGGTACTCCCCCGACGGTCTGACCCTGCTCGGATCCTCCCAGGCCAGCCCTCCCTACTTCTTTGATCCATTCCTCACCTCAGTGGTGGCAGACCCTATTCACGGCTCTGTACTACTGAAAGTGACAGGATCGGCGGATTCTGCCACATCTGGCGCAGAGTACAGGCTCCTCTTCCAGGCGCAGACCCCCTGACTTCGGGCGTCACCGCCCCAACATCAGCGCCACACACCGCCACCCCCTGAAACCACTGGATACTGCCTGTATTGGGTGCGTTGCGTCGTTATCGGAGTTATCTTTGCGCCCTTGTAGCGTTCAATTCTTCGAGCCAGATGACGGATCCATCGGGGAGTACAAATGGGACATCAGCGAGGGAATATCGGATTCCAGACATCGCTGGGAAACTGGTATCCCACCGATGGGGTCAGCTACACCTCACTGGCGCAAGCGATGGAGGATCTCGATCAGGCTTACGCACTGATCGCGGATCGATCGGGTTCGATCTCTGCAGTGCGTGGCGGACGTGTCGAACTCGAAACCACCGCCACTTCTGACTCCACCTCTGGCGTAGACTCTGGCAGTGCCAGTGCACTGGTCGGCTGGCTCTCCCCGACCCCGCACAGTTCTCTCGGATCACCCGGGTTTCAACACGATCACGGAACCAGCTGTAATTATGTCGCAGGCTCGATGGCCAATGGCATCGCTTCCGTCGAACTGGTCGAAGAACTGGCCCGCATCGGGATCCTTTCCTTTTACGGGGCTGCCGGACAGGCCCCCGCCACGATCCTCTCTTCACTGCAACAGTTGAAGAAACAACTGCCCGGACAACCGTGGGGATGCAATCTGATCCACAGCCCTTCCGAACCATCGATGGAGGATGAAACCTCTCGAATACTGGTAAAGGAACAGGTGCCCTGTGTCGAGGCGAGTGCTTTCCTCGACATCACGGAACCACTCGTTCGAATGCGACTGCAAACGTTGCAACGAGCACCCTCGGGTGAAATCACATCTTCCTTGCGAGTGATGGCAAAAGCCTCTCGACTCGAAGTCGCTCGCAAGTTCTTGTCTCCCGCACCTCCGGCAATGATTTCATCCCTTCTCGAACGCAGGGAGATCACCGCCGACCAGGCACAGTGGGCCAGTTCGATGCCCATTTGCGATGACATCACAGCAGAGGCCGATTCGGGAGGCCACACCGATAATCGACCGATGGCGACCCTGGTGCCCGCCTTCACCCGATTGCGCGATGAAATCGCCCTGCAGGTTCCTGCAACGGGAAGAGTTCGAATCGGAGCCGCCGGTGGACTGGGTACACCCGATGCCATCTGTGCCGCTCTGGCACTGGGGGCCGATTACTTCGTCATCGGATCGGTGCATCAGGCCTGCGTGGAATCGGGATCGAGCGATGTGGTGCGTTCGATGCTGGCAGCTGCAGGGCCAGCAGACGTGATCATGGCTCCCGCTTCCGACATGTTCGAGATGGGAGTGCATCTTCAGGTTCTTCGCAGCGGTACCCTTTTTGGTCCCCGGGCCAAGAAACTGCTGGAACTGTATCGCAACTACAATTCACTCGATCAAATCCCAGCAGCAGAGTGCTCCCGCCTGGAAAAAGACTTGTTTCGGATGCCCATCGATCAGGTCTGGGAGCAAACTCGTTCCTTCTTTCTCCAGCGCGAGCCAGCCCAGGTGGAACGGGCAAACCAGGATCCGCACCATCAGATGGCACTGGTGTTTCGCTGGTACCTGGGACTCTCCTCCGAATGGGCCAACTGCGGAGATCTGGAGAGAAAACTGGACTATCAAATCTGGTGCGGCCCGGCGATGGGTGCCTTCAATGAATGGACCCGCGGTAGTTGGCTCGAAACCCCGGGCACACGACGAGTGGCCGATGTCGCCAGGGCCCTCCTGCAGGGGGCAGCCATCTCCTCCAGGTATGCCCATCTTCTCCGCCAGGGACTGGTGTTCCCCCCCGGCTCCATCGATCGGACACCGGTACTGGTCTCCGAATCCCGAATCAGTTCGATGAGGACCCCATCATGAGTAAACAACCATCCAATTCATCTCCCGATCCAGCCCTCGCCATCATCGGAATCGGCTGTCTTTTCCCCGGGTCCCAGGATCATCAGGGATATTGGGCAGGCATTCGCGACGGCAGAGACATGATCGAAGAGATACCCGACGGTTACTGGAATCCCGACGATTATCACGATGGGGACAAATCCTCCGCGGATCGGACTTATGGCAGACGTGGTGGTTTCCTCACTCCGATTCCGTTCAATCCGCTCGATTTCGGGATTGCACCACGGGATCTCGAGGCCACCGACACCTCTCAATTGCTGTCACTGGTCGCCGCCCGACAAGCACTCGAAGATGCTGGATACGATCCACGAACCACCTTCGACCGCTCGCGCACATCGGTGATCCTCGGAGTCACCGGGGCTCTCGAAATGGTGGTTCCACTCGGAGCACGCCTGGGGCACCCGCACTGGTGGCGCGCACTGCGAGAATCTGGCGTCGACGAAGAAACCGCATCCGAGGTGGTCAGAAAAATCTCCAGTTCCTACGTCTCCTGGCAAGAGAACTCATTCCCCGGATTGCTCGGAAATGTCGTTGCCGGGCGCATCGCCAATCGACTGGACCTTCATGGCACCAACTGCGTCACCGATGCGGCGTGTGCATCCTCACTCGCCGCTCTCCACCTGGCATCTCTGGAACTACACAGTGGTCGAAGCGACATGGTGGTCACCGGTGGAGTCGACACCTTTAACGACATCTTCATGTACATGTGCTTCTCCAAGACTCCAGCCCTGTCCCCCACCGGAGACGCTCGACCCTTCGATGGCCAAGGTGACGGGACCATACTGGGAGAAGGAATCGGAATCGTCGTCCTGAAACGGCTCGACGATGCGGTAAGAGATGGCGATCGGATCTATGCCCGACTCCTTTCCATCGGTACTTCCAGCGACGGCAAGGGATCAGCCATCTATGCTCCGACCGTCGATGGACAACAACGAGCACTAAAGGATGCCTATCAACAGGCAGCCATTTCCCCATCGACTATCGGACTGGTCGAGGCCCATGGCACCGGCACTGCAGTGGGAGATGCCATCGAACTCCGTGCACTACAGGAGATCTATGCACGAGAAGGAAGTAGCGCGCATCGCTGCGCACTCGGCTCTGTCAAATCGCAGATCGGGCACACCAAGGCGGCCGCAGGCGCTGCTGGTCTGATCAAGGCGGTGCTGGCGTTGCACCACAAGGTCCAGCCCCCCAGCATCAAGATCAGGCAACCTCTCGACACTTTGCGTGAAACGGGCTCCCCATTTCACATCGAAGAGGTCGCCCGTCCTTGGGTTCAGCACCCTGACTTTCCCAGGCGAGCTGCGGTCTCCTCTTTCGGCTTCGGTGGCAGCAACTTCCATGCGGTGCTAGAGGAAAACTCCGCTGGTCGGATCGAAACAGACTGGAATGATTGCGCCCTGCTCTTCAGTTTCAGCGCCAGCCACCGTGATTCACTGCTACAGCAACTCGAACATGCAGTCACCGAGATCCAGCAACTGCAAAGTTCGATCGAGATCGACGCAGTGGCACGAGATAGTCGCGCCCGATTCAAAGCGAGTGACGATCACCGGATCTCCATCGTCGTCGGTCGATCCGAAGATGCTGCATCACGTTTGAAATCCGCTGTCGAGGCGGTCCAACAGGAACAGGACACCCGCTGGAGTCTTCCCACTGGAATCGATCGCGATCATGGTCCCAGAAGAGGATCGCTGGCGGTCATCTTCCCCGGACAGGGGTCCCAACGAGTCGACATGCTGAGAAGCACCGCCTGTCGCTTCCCGGAGATGATCCGTGTCATCGATGAGGCAGAACGCGCCTTCTGGAATCAACAGGAGGATTCGGGCTTGGCCGCCAGAATCTGGCCTCCCAGAGAGTGGGATGACCATTCCACAGCACAAGATGAAGCCCTTCGCCAGACCGATGTGGCGCAACCTGCGCTCGGGGCTGTCAGCCTGGGGCTGTACCAGGTTCTGGGCCGATTCGGTATCGCGGGAGAACTGTTCGGAGGTCATTCCTTCGGCGAACTCACTGCCCTGGCGGCAGCCGGCCGACTGGGAGAAGTCGATTTCCACCAGCTTGCCAATTTCCGCGGTCGCCTGATGGCACGCGCCGGAGGAGACGATGCCGGATCGATGCTGGCAGTTGCCCTACCGATCGGAGAACTGGAAAGATTCGTCGAACAGAATTGCCCACACCTGGTCATCGCCAATCGAAACGCACCGCAGCAAGCGGTGCTCTCTGGATCTTCGCCAGCGATCTCCGATGCTATGAGAGTCCTCGACCAGCGGGGAATTCGTCATCGGAAATTGCCGGTCGCCGCGGCATTCCATTCACCAGAAGTCGCATCCGCCGCGATCCCCTTCGAGGAAGTCCTCCATCAGGCGAGGATTCATCCTTCCACAGTTCCTGTGTTCTCGAACAGCACCGGTCGCCGTTATCCCGATGGTGAAGGAGAAGCGAGATCCTTGCTCGCAAACCAGATCACGCGCCCGGTTCAGTTTCTCGAGATGATCGAGGAAATGGTGCAGTGTGGAGCCTCCACTTTCCTCGAAGTGGGTCCTGGCCAGGTGCTCACAGGACTGATCCAGTCGATCCTCGCAGAAGTATCCCCACAAACTTCGGCCATCGGCATCGATGCCCAGAAGGTCGATGGCACGGACCTGGCTCGGGCCATCGGCAGACTGGCGGTGGAGGGACACCCGGTCGATCTGTGTGCCTGGGACCCCTGTGGTCCGACGAAGGTCGACGCAGATGGTGCGATGATCGTGATGATCGGTGGCGCCAACTTAAAACCTGGAGAAGTAACTCCGACCGTCTCTTCAGTGGCGGTCACACCACCAACGACCCTGACTGGATCCGTAACCAAGACTCCCGATGCCGTAATCCTTCCCACGAGCATCGATTCTCCGGTGACCGATGCACTGCAAGCCAGCAGTCAGGAGTCTCTGATGCAGGCGATCGAAGCGGCACTGGCGATGCAACGAACCCTGGCCGAGGCACAACGCGCCGCCGAACAGGTTCTCGAGGCGAGTCTCACCGGCACACCGCAGTCGATCGCACCGCAGTCGATCGCACCGCAGTCGATCGCACCGCAGTCGATCGCACCGCAGATGGCGGAACCGCCGTCGTCAGTGCCCATCGTGGAAGACGTCGAAGTGATCGTACCGGTCGCTGAGGAAGATGGTCTGACCGATCTCATCATCGAAGTGGTCGCAGAGAAAACCGGCTATCCCTCGGAGGCGATCGCTGCAGACCTGGATCTGGAGGGAGATCTCGGCATCGATAGCATCAAGCGAGTCGAGATCCTCTCCGCCCTGCGCGAGCATCGGCCCGACCTGGAGGCGATTCCACCCGAGATGTTGGGCTCACTTCGAACCATCGACGCCATCGTTTCCTGGTATCGATCCTCATCCACCACGCCGCCTGCGCCTGCGCCTGCGCCTGCGCCTGCGCCACCGTCACCCGCGGAGGTGATCGATACTCCCGAGGTCGACTCCACGCCCGTACCGGTAGCGAAAAACCTGACGTTGCAGTTGTGGATTCGCGAGGTAGTCTCCGACAAGACCGGCTATCCCCTCGACGCGATCGCTACCGATCTCGATCTGGAAGCGGACCTGGGTATCGATAGCATCAAGAGAGTAGAGATCTTTTCCGCCTTGCGAGAGCGCAGAACAGAACTCCCGGCGATCCCGCCCGAACAACTGGGATCCCTTCGGACCATCGACTCGATCGTGGACTGGTATACCGCATCGGCTCCTGCACCCATCGAATCCAAAGGCCCGACCACCACCAACGCGCCTATCCCGTCCGATCTGGTCGTGGATCCTCCGAAAGCCCCTCTGTCGCCCACTACTGTTGAGCCCGACAACTCCATCCGTCAAGCCATCGTGACCGTGGTTGCAGACAAGACCGGATATCCCGCAGAAGCGATCGGTACCGACCTCGACCTGGAAGCGGATCTGGGCATCGATAGCATCAAGAGGGTCGAAATCCTCTCGGCATTGCGGGAGCAGCGTCCCGAATTACCGGCGATTCCACCCGAGTTGCTCGGTAGCCTCCGAAGCATCGATGCCATCGTCGACTGGTACGGTAAGGCCCCCTCCGCTACCACCAAAAATCTTGCCACCTCGAGCGAAACACCGATGGTCACCGATGATGGTTCGAATGCCGGTAGACCCCACACTCCGTCACTCACCCCTTTGCCACCGGCCAACGATGCGCAACCGAAGGTGAAAATACTGGAGGCGGCTGCAGTGGCTATTCCTGTGCCACGGATCGCCCGAGCCTCGAAACAGCACTCCTACGCTGGTCGCTCCTTGCTGGTCGCTTGCGACTCACCAACACTGGGAACGACACTGGTCGCGCGCCTGGAACAATCTGGGATCTCCGCACTTCATACTTCACTAGAATCGATCGAGGGTGGCCTTCCCACCATGCCGAGTGCCCCCCTTGGAGGATTACTGGTGGTGGTCGACTCCCCTACCGACCCAGATCAAGCGATGTTGCACTCCTTCCAGTGGCTCCGCGAGGCGGGCAAGGTGCTGCTCGACCAGGGTGATTCCTTCACACCCTTGGTCGCCATGGTGCAACGCTTTGACGGCCACTTCGGCCTCGGGGCCATCGACCCGATCTCCTGTGTCATCGATCCTGCCTGTGCCGCACTCTCAGGACTGGCCAAGTGTGCCGCCAGGGAGTGGCCCTCGATGGATGTCCGATCGATCGATCTTTCGCCAGAATTCCATGACACACGGCAAGCGGTCGATGAACTGGTGATCGAACTGCTCGAAGGACAGGGAATGGAAGTGGGGCTAACACCAGAACTACGACTCGAAATCGAACTGGAATCGTTGCCGACCACAACGCCGTCCAGAACGCTGATCTCGAAGGGAGCTCTGGTGGTGGTCACCGGCGGAGCCCGAGGAGTCACTGCCGCCTGCGTCGATGAGCTGGCACGCCGCTACCAGCCCAGTTTACTGCTACTGGGCCGAACTCCCGCTCCAGGATCGGAACCTGGCTGGGCCTCGGCAGTCGCCGATGACCAGCTGGAAACTCATCTGTTCCGCGATTCGGCTGCGGGAGTCACTCCCGCTCTCATCCGCGAGCAAGCGCTGGAGATTCGCAAGGTTCGAGAGTTGGCCCGCCACCTCGATGAACTGAGGGGCCTCGGCTGTGAGGTCGAATATCGATCCCTCGATGTTCGCAATCGGAAGGAACTGACACGCTGCATCGATGAAGCACGAGCCAGCCATGGACCTGTTCGCGGAATCATTCATGGTGCGGGAGTCCTTGCGGATCGCTGGATCTGTGACAAGAGTGACCAGCAATTCGAATTGGTCTGGACCACCAAGGTCGATCCCGCTCGACACCTTCTATCCATCTGCAAGGATGACGATCTCGATTTCATTTCCTTCTTCTCCTCCACCACCGCTCGACTGGGTCGTAAGGGTCAGAGCGATTACGCCGCCGCCAATGAGGTTCTCAATCGAATGGCCACGATTGAATCGGTTCGCAGAACTAACTGCCAGGTTGCCAGTCTGGGTTGGGGTCCCTGGGATGGTGGAATGGTCCACGAAGGACTACGGCCGGTCTTTCATGAGGAAGGAATCGAACTGATTCCCCTTGCTCAGGGCGCTCGTATCTTCATCGAGAAGATGGAATCGATGGGCCCCGCTCAACGAATCCTCCTGGCACCGCTGGGATCTATCGCCGAAACGATGCAACAGATCACCGACTTCGGTAACACCCCCTCGATGACTCTCGACGGCACAAAAACTACAGACACTTCCAACGCCATCACTGCCTCCAGTGGAAACTCTCGTATGCAAACAGGGCCAACACTGACTCTCTCGATCGATCGATTTCCGGCGATGAAGGATCACGTACTCAATGGAAGAGCGGTGATTCCCGCTGCATTTCTGCTCGAATGGTGTGCACAGGCAGCACTTCACCGCCATCCGGGTCTCGAACTCCAAGGAGTCGACCAGTTCAAGATTCTCAAGGGAGTCATCCTCGACCCTCGCGAGGAGCAACAGATCACCTGGATGACCGGCACACCCGAATCCGCAACGGATCACCTGCGGGTTCCGGTGGAGATCCGCTCGTCCACTGCTGATCAGCGTCTCCATGCTCGTGCTCAGATCCTGCTCGGTCCCCGTTCCACCACCCGGTCCCACCTGATGGCCCCGGAGTACAGCGGTGCGGACGATCCAGGATACGGGACCTCACTCTTCCACGGTCCGCGATTCCAGTGCATCCAGAAGGTCTCGAAGATCACCAGGTCACAGTTAGCGATCCGATCGGATGGAACCTCGAAACCTTCCTCCTGGTTCGACACTGCCACTCGTTCCGACTGGCTCATCGATCCGCTCCACATCGATGCCGCATTCCAGGCACTGATCCTGTGGAGTCGATCCCAGCATCAAAAACCGTGTCTCCCTTGTGGAATCGCACGACTTCGTTGTCATTCACCGATCGATAGCGGACTCCTAGAGACGCGGATTCACATCGAATCCGTTGTGGGTTCGATGGCCACTGCGCGAATAGAGGTGCTCAACCGCACCGGTAATCCTGCCATCACCATCGAAGGTGCAGAGGTGGTGATCGATGCGTCTCTCGAATCTGCGTTCCAACGAGATCGCTTGACGGAAGAAGCCCACCCTTGAAGCCGATTGCGGTGATCGGTTTCGGCCTTCGATTTCCGGAGTCCACGGACCCCGGTTCCTTCTGGGACGTGATCCACAGCGGGCGGGACACCTCCCGCACGGTGCCGGAAGATCGCTGGAGCTTGTCTCTGGCGGAAGCTCTCGGCGGCCCAACGATTTCACCGGATCAGGTTCGCTCGGAACGGGGCTGCTTTGTCGATCCAGCAGTCGGCGACCTGGGAGATCTGGATCCGGAGCTGGCGGAGACGGTCGATCCTTCGGTGCGGTTAGCGGTAATCGCTGGAGTGGAAGCGGCGAAGTTGTATCGAGACCAACTCGATCCAGATCGAACCCGTGTCATCCTCGGCCAGTTGTTGTTACCGACCGAATCCAGTTCCTCGGTGGCGGAGGCGGTGATCGGCGACACCATCGAAGAGATGGTGCTCGATTCTCTGGGAATCCACTCCCCCGGCCTCGATGATCGAAGACCACGCGGTGTACCTTGCAGTCACCCTCTCGATCGCCACGGAGCCTCACTACCCGCAGCGGCTCTTCAGAGAGCGCTGAAACTTCGCGGCGGTGCGATCACTCTCGATGCCGCCTGTGCATCTTCCCTCTATGCCCTGTCGATCGCATGTCGCGATCTCTCCGCAGGGCGCTGCGATGCGGCTCTCGCTGGTGGGGTCTCTCGGCCAGATTGCCTCTTCACCCAGATGGGATTCTCGCAACTTCGAGCCCTCTCTCCCGAGGGCCGCTGTCGCCCCCTCGACCATCGTGGGCAAGGCCTGCTGGTCGGAGAAGGTGCCGGAGTCCTGCTGTTGAAGAGACTCGATGATGCCATCGCCGAAGGCTGTCCTATCCTCGGAGTGATCAGAGGAGCGGGTCTCTCCAACGATCGCTCCGGTGGTTTGCTCGCTCCTTCTGGCGAGGGACAATTGAGGGCGATGCGTGCCGCCTATCACTCTGCCGGCTGGACCCCTTCTTCAGTCGATTACATCGAGTGCCACGCCACGGGCACTCCGGTGGGTGACGCTACTGAACTGCGAAGTCTGCTCGAACTGTGGCAAGATGATTCCTGGAACCCAGGGCAGTGTGCCTTGGGATCGGTCAAGGCATGTATCGGCCACACTCTCACCGCTGCCGGTGCCGCAGGGGTGATCAAGGTCTTGCTGGCGATGGATCGAAAACTGATCCCCGGACTCCCTGATCATGACTCCCCACCCGAAGGCATCGATCTCGATTCCTCACCCTTCAGGATTCCTCACGGGAGTGAACGGTGGCCAAGACGCTCCGGAGCCCCACGCCGTGCAGCGGTCAGTGCTTTTGGCTTCGGTGGCATCAATGCTCACCTGTTACTGGAGGAAGCCCCCTCGCCACGGCTCACCATTCCTGTCGTCAAGAGTTCCGTATCCTCCTCCCCGATGGCACCACCGGCACCGGTCGAAGCACACTCCCCTGGTGGGCGAATTGCCATCCTGGGACTGGGCGCCATCGCCGGACCTCATCTCGGTATCGATCAGGTCGCCGCAGCATTGCTCGGCCTTCCCGGCCACCATGCGCCTCTTCCATTGCCTGGAGACCTGGGGATCCCCTCCGCCCACTGGGTAAAGGAGCGTGGACTGGAATTCCACACGGGTGAGAGTTGCGGCAGGCTCAGCGCTTCACCGGTCGATTACAAGATTCCTCCGACTGAACTGGTCGAGATGCTGCCTCAGCAACTGGCACTACTGATGGTGGCCAGAGAGGCTCTTTCGAGCAGTGGACTCGATTCTCTCGGTGAACGCGGCGGATTATTCGTAGGACTCGGGATCGATCCCCGCAGTAGCATCTACCACCTTCGCTGGATGCTCCCCGATCGCGCTCGTCAATGGCTCGCGGAACTGGGCATCGATGCCGAGACCGAAGATGTGAGTCGCTGGATCTCGACACTGAAGGATACGGCGAGCCCCCCACTGGATGCCAATCGCGTGATGGGTGCCCTCGGCAGCATCGCTGCCAGCCGAGTGGCTCGTGATCTTGATGCAGGCGGACCGTGCCACACCGTCAGCGCCGACCAAATATCTGGATTCAGAGCCATCGAGATGGCGGTGAGATCTCTACAGGATCAGCAGATCGATGTCGCTCTGGCGGCATCGTCGGATCTGGGTCTCGACATCCTGACTCGATTTCACGATGCCGTCGATTCACAGCCCGCTCGTACCGATGCCGCTGTGGCGGTGCTGCTCAAAAGACTTGAAGATGTGAAAAGTACCGACGGTCCGATCATCGCCACCATCGATGGAATCGGTGGAGCATCTGGGGGGGTTCTTCTTCGACAGGATGCGAACTCTCCTGCTCGAGAACTTTCCCGCTACTCGGCACTACTCGAAGCGAACATCGACGAACAATCCATCGACTTGACCTGCAACGACGAGAACCACTCAACCACGGTATCGACGGCTGGTCTTCCGGGCTGGCAGGTCACTCTGCCGACCGGCCTCTCTGCGGGAGGATCGACCTCCTTCATGCTGTCATTGCTGCAAGGAACCTGCGCCGCCAGTCGAAGAGTCCTGCCCGGTGTCGACGATGCTACGCCGCTGCCCTGGACTGCCAGTGGCGAGGAACGCCGCCGTGTGTTGATCGAGGGATCGGGGATGCTCGGGGATACTGCGGCTCTGGTGATCTCGACCGAGGAGGTTTCGCCCGAGGTGACGGAAGAGTGGATTCCCAGCCCCTCCTGCCTCGGCGAACCGGGCTGGGGAATCATTGCCCTCGAGGGAGGCGATCGCCGCAGCATCGAATCCCTGGCCGAGAAGGTGGGCTCTCGTGATTACGGTCGCAACGGAAGCGCAGCCTCCATCGCTCGACAGTGGCTGATCCATCATCCACGAATAGAATCTGCCGCTCGTGCGGTCACCGTCTTGTTCCAGGATGGAGCCACTCTCACCGATGCCCTTGCCACTCTGAAGACTTTTCTCGATGGCAGCGCCATCGAGAGAAAAGGCCCCGGATGGGAACTCCATCGATCTTCGGAAACTCCGCTCGGTTATTGCGGCGATGTGACCTTCATCTATCCCGGATCTGGAAGCCTTTACCCTGGAGCCGGGCGGCAACTCCTGACCCGATATCCAGGAGCGCTGGTTGGCTCCGCCCTGACCACTGGCGGCCGCGCCCGCTGGTTGGGATCTCCTGAGTCGTGGCAATCAGATGCAACACTGCCCAGTGACCCACGAGATGCCATCCTTGCCCAGGTCACCCTTGGTTGTTTCGGAACTGATCTGCTACTGGGATGCGGTATCGATCCGGAGCGAGCTGCCGGGCATAGCCTGGGTGAAACGACGATGCTCTTTGCATTGCGCGCCTGGCGCGATCGAAATTCGATGCAGCAACAGATGGAGGATGATGATCTGTTCACCCACTGGCTCGCCGGAGAAAATCGAGCCGCCGCTCGGGAGTGGTCCTTGCCAACGGGCAGTCACGCGCCCTGGAGCGCCGCAGTGGTCGATCGCCCTCACGCCGAAGTTCGTCAAGCGATCGCCCAGATACCACGCCTCTACCTGCTGATCGTCAATGGCGATCGAGAAACGGTGATTGGCGGAGACCCGGCGGTGCTCTCATCCCTCTGCAATTCCCGTGGCTGGACTGCGATCCACCTCGATGGTGTCACTTCGGTGCACTGTCCACTGGTCTCACAGGTTCGTGACCGCTACCACGCACTGCACCACTGGCCTGTTCACCCGCCGATCGGTGGAGTCACGCTTCATTCCACCGCCACCGCCCAACCGATACCACTGACCAGTGATGGAGTCGCCGATTCGATCGTATTGCAGGCGACCGAGGGGTTCGATTTCTCACAGTTGGTCCACTCCCTGTGGCGAGCTGGATCGAGAATATTTATCGAGCCAGGGCCCGGAGCGTCCTGTTCTCGCTTGACCCAGAATGCCCTGGGAGATCTTCCACACCGGACCTTGCCACTCTTCTGGCGTGGAGAAGATGAAGAACTCTCTCTCGGCCGAATCATCGCCGCCTGCATCGCTGAGAGAGTTCCCGCGGATCTGACTGCCTATCTGGGAACGAGAAGCGCCGAGGCTAACACTACCAGTACCCTGACCATCGAAGACGGCGCAGATACGATGGTGACTCCGGTTGTTCCGACCTCCAGAACCGCGACCTTTAGCGAGCGAAAGGGTAAGCCAACCGGGTTCCCCACTTCGCCAGTTACGTCGCAAACTCCCGCGGCACCGGCCGTGGTGCTCCCCCCACAGTTTGCTTCGTCGAGGGTTTCATCCCCGTCTCTGATCGACCGTCTCGAACAGGCCAGAGAAGGTCGGAGACTGCTGAGTAAAGAGACCACCGGTAGTGCTGTCACCTATGCCCTGATGAAAGCTACTCCTCGTACCGAGTTGACTGCCGAAAAGGAACCACCTGCCGTCGATGTAGCCGAGACGATACCGGCTCTCTTCGACCGCAGTCTTTGTCTCGAATTTGCCCGCGGCCTGGTCGCTCCGGTACTCGGAGCGCAGTATGCCTTCGCAGATGAATTCCAGACCAGGGTCCGGTTACCCGACGAGCCACTGATGCTGGTCGATCGGATCCTCGAACTGGAAGGGGAACCCCTTACTCTTGGACCGGGACGCATCGTCACGGCTCATGATATTGAGCCGGACTGCTGGTATCTGGACGCGGGTCGAATTCCGACATCCATCGCCGTCGAAAGTGGCCAGGCAGACCTGTTCCTGTCTGCTTTTCTAGGTGCCGATCTTCACACTCAAGGGCTCTCCGTCTATCGATTGCTCGATGCACAGGTGATTTTCCATGATGACCTTCCCGCTGCCGGAAATACCATCATCTACGATATCCACATCGATGAGTTCTTCCGCCAGGACAAGACTCTTCTCTTCCGGTTCCACTTCGAAGGAAGCGTCGATGGGAAACCTCTGATCTCGATGCGAGACGGGTGCGCCGGTTTCTTCTCGGAGGAAGAACTCGCCAAAGGAAGAGGAATCGTCAAGGCGCCGCATCGTCCACGCCCTCAAGCGGTTGCGCCTGAGGGCTGGATCCCTCCCGCCGGAATCGCACCTCTCACCCTCGATCACAGCAAAGTCGATGCTTTGCGTCGGGGAGATCTGGTCGCCGCTTTCGATGATCGCTTTGCTTCCCTCCAGTTGTCTTCTCCGATGCGTCTCCCGGGAGGTCGCATGCGACTACTCGACCAGGTCTCTCGGATCGAGCCCACCGGAGGGCTATGGGGACTGGGAAGAGCCGTGGCTGAACTGGAGATCCATCCCGATGATTGGTTCCTCACCTGTCACTTCAGCGATGATCCGGTGATGCCTGGAACCCTGATGTACGAGTGTTGCCTTCATACTTTGCGTACGATGCTCACCGCCTGGGGCTGGGTCGGCGAACATGACCAGGTGATCCCGATGCCTGTTCCTGGAGTCGCCGGGCGACTCCGCTGTCGTGGCCAGGTGCTGCCAGAAACTCGCCAGGTCAGTTACGAGGTGCAGGTCAAGGAGATCGGATTCCGTCCGGAACCCTATGTGATCACGGATGCCACGATGTATGCCGATGGTCGTCCCATCGTCGAGATGGAAGGAATGTCTCTTCGGCTGAAGGGGCTCGATCGCCAGGGCATCGAGGCGATGTGGGCTGGAACCAAGTCGAGTCCAAGAAAGACTGAAGATGCCACCGATCCCCGATCGATTCCTATCGATGCTGCGGGAGGCGGAGGAGACTCGCCGATCATCGCCTCCTCAGCAGCGACACTTTTCGACCATTCACAGATCCTCGAATTTGCCACAGGAAAACCATCGCTGGCGTTTGGAGATCGCTACCTGCCCTTCGACCAGGATCGATTCATCGCCCGGTTACCCGGTCCGCCTTACTGCTTCCTCGACCGGATCATCGATGTTGAAGGACCTCCCTGGGTCGTTTCCCCCGGAGCCGCCTGTACCGCTGAATATCTTGCGGTCCCCGATGCGTGGTACTTCGATGCTGGAGGCAATGAAGAGATGCCATTTGCGGTGCTGATAGAGATTGCACTGCAACCCTGCGGCTGGCTCGCTGGCTACCTCGGCTCCGCCCTGACTGGAGACCATCCGTTACAGTTCAGAAACCTCGGTGGTGAAGCCACCCAGTTGCGACCATTGGGACGCGACAGCGGTTTGCTCACCACAAAAGTTCGACTGACCTCCGCGGACTTTGCCGCAGGTATGTGGATCCAGCACTTCGATCTCGAAGTGTGTGACTCGCAGGGGCCCGTTTATCGCGGAAACACTTACTTCGGCTTCTTTCCGGCCGAAGCTCTCGCCCAGCAGGTTGGCCTTCCAGGTGCTGCCGCAAGGACCATCCCACCACGCGAGGCGATGCGAGGAAAAGCGTTCCAGGTGCCCCACTACTCCGATGGACCGGATCATCGATTCCGAATGGTCGATGATGTGGAACTGTTCGTTCCGGATGGTGGAACCACTGGCCAGGGATTCATCCGGGGTGGAATCGACGTCGACCCGGATGCATGGTTCTTTCGAGCCCACTTCCAGGGAGACCCGGTATGGCCAGGAAGTCTCGGCCTGGAATCGATGCTCCAGCTCTTGCAGGTGGTGGCCAGGGATCGTTGGGGTAGTGACGAACAGTGGCTCCCCCGTACCCTGGCTCCCGGGATTCCGCACCGCTGGACCTATAGAGGACAGGTGATCCCCGAGCGGAAGCGAGTCGTCGTCGAAGCCAGTATCCAGAGCATCGACGATCAACGAGGATTGATCCTGGCAGACGGGCTGTTACTGGTCGACGATTTACCCATCTACTCGATGGAAGACTTCTCCATCGAGAGAAGGGAGATCGAACGATGAATCGGCAATCGACTCCACTCCACCAGGTCCACCTCGCCTCCATCGGCATCGAGATGGCCCCCGAAGTGGTCACCAGTGCTGCCATCGAGGAGACGCTCGCCCCTGCCTGGAAAACCATGGGCATCGCACCGGGACAGTTAGAACATTTAACCGGTGTCGCTGAACGACGCTGGTGGCCGAAGAAGACCAGCATCTCGGAGATGTCTGCCAGAGCATGCCAACATGCTCTCGACCAGGCCAACATGACGGGCGATCAGATCGACCGATTATCTTACACAGGAGTGTGCCGCGAGTCTTACGAGCCGGCGACCGGATGTGCGGTGGCAGCGAAACTGGAACTCCCCATGGATGTCGAGATTCACGACATCTCCAATGCTTGCCTGGGCGCCATGGATGGAATCATCCTCGCCTCCGATGCAATTCGACTCGGCAGGATCGATGCGGCGCTGGTCGTTTGCTGCGAAAGTGCTCGAGAGATCGTCGAAATCGCCCAGCAGAAGTTGATTCACGCCCCCAAGATGGATCACTTCATCTCGACCCTGGCGACATTGACTGGCGGCTCAGGGGCGGCAGCGATGTTGCTGGTTTCATCGAGGATCTCCACCGCTGGGCCACGGCTTCTGGGAACCACTCATGGAACCGATCCTCGCTGGTATTCACTGTGTCGTTGGGGCGTCGAGGTGGATCCAGAGCAGGATCATCCAGCAGCCCGGATCGAATTCATGGAAACGGACTCGATCGGAGTGCTCCAGCATGGCGTAGAACTGGGGATTCGGACCTGGAGACGCTTCCTCGAGCAGATGCAGTGGTCTCCCACCGATGTCGACCGCACCATCTGTCACCAGGTCGGCTCTGCACATCGACAGAAAATTCTTCCCTCACTGGGACTCTCCGAACAAAACGATTTCATCACTTACCCTTTTCTCGGCAACATGGGTACGGTATCGATCCCGATGACTGCTGCGATCGCTGCTGAGAGGGGAATCCTCGAGGCCGGAGACAAAGTCACATTTCTCGGGATCGGGAGTGGTCTGGTGTGTCGAATGATCGGTTGGGAGTGGCGATGAATCGTCTATTTGTTGATGAGGAATTCCCCTTCCGGAACCACTATTTCGATCGTGGTTGCGGAGTTCGAATGCATTATGTAGATGAGGGTCAGGGTGATCCCATCATCTGTGTCCACGGGAATCCGACCTGGTCCTTCTACTTCAGGCGATTGATCTCGCAACTCTCGATGTCTCATCGGGTCATCGCAGTCGATCACATCGGGTGCGGATTCTCTGACCAACCCCCTGAAACGGACTACAGTTACAGACTCGAGAATCGCATCGATGATCTGGAGGGATTACTCGACCACCTCGGCATCCATTCCGGAGCGACCCTGGTCGCTCATGACTGGGGAGGTGCGATCGGTTTTGGTGTCGCGGGTCGAAAACCAGAGCGATTCTCCTCACTGGTGGCGATGAATACCGCCGCATTCCCACTTCCCGAGGGTAAGACCTTCCCCTGGATCATCCGGCCCGCACGAGGTCCGATCGGTGAGTTTCTGGTCCGCAGGCTCGATGCGTTCGTCCTCGGCACCCTGGCCATCGGCACTCGCAGACGACGACTGTCGCGGGCGGAGCGAGCCGGCTACCGAGCTCCCTACAGTGATTACAAGAGCAGACTGGCAGTCCATCGCTTCGTCGAGGACATCCCCGTCGACCCTTCCGATCCCTCATGGGATACCCTGGCACAGGTCGAATCAGGGCTTTCGGCTCTATCCGATCATCCATTGCTGTTGCTCTGGGGATCGAAGGATCCGGTATTTGATGATGGTTTCCTGGCCGAGTGGCTGCGCCGTTTTCCATCCGCAGAACATCACCGATGGGATGATTGCAGTCATCTTCTTCTCGACGATGCTCCTGAGCGAGTGATCCCGGCGATTCAATCGTTCCGCGAGTCTGTCGCGCGAAAACTGGAGTGTGTATGAGCACCCTCACTCCCACACGTTCACCCACTGCAGGTGTGGCCCTTCGCTTGCGAAAGCAGGCCAAGGATCGTCCAGACCAGGTCGCAGTGTGGGAGTTGGATGGTCAAAGTTGGCAACAACGGACCTTTCGGGAACTCGACCAACTGGTCGATCGCACCTGTCATGCACTCACCCGTCAGGGCATTGAACGTGGAATGAACACGGTTCTGATGGTTCCTCCAGGCCGTGAATTTCTGGCCTGTACTTTTGCTCTCCTGCGAATCGGCGCGCCGATCGTGATGGTCGATCCGGGTATGGGGATTTCCGGCCTGGGAAGATGTATCGCTCGGGCCGCTCCGCAGGCATTCATCGGAATCCCTCGAGCTCATCGTGGACGAGCTCTGCTGGGCTGGTCCAGAGCCACGATTCAGCACAGGATCTCGGTGGGTCGAGGGTGGCTTCCACCCTTTACCGACAGACTGGAAGATCTTCGAAGACGGGTCGATCATGCCATCCCCTTCGATGAACCCGTTCTCGACGCTTCCGAAACTGCGGCCATCCTCTTCACCTCAGGGAGTACTGGCCCGGCCAAGGGAGCCGTCTCCCATCACTCGCTGATCGAAAATCAGATCGACTGGATTGGCCACCTGCACCGGATCGAGGCGGGTGAGGTGGATCTTCCCACCTTTCCACTCTTCGGCCTGTTCGGTGTAGCATTGGGAATGACTTCCATCATTCCCAACATCGATTTCACCCGACCGGCAGATGCCGACCCGGGCCACCTGCTCGAACTGATGGATCGCTTCAAGATCACCAGCCTCTTCGCCTCGCCGACATTACTGGGCAACCTGGCTCGCTACCTGAGAGATCACCAGAGACAAGCACCAGGATTGCGTCGGATCATCAGCGCCGGTGCTCCCGCTCGACACGATGAAATCGAGTCACTGGCCGAAGCTCTGTCACCCGAGGCAAGGATAGAGACGCCATATGGTGCCACCGAAGCGATGCCACTCTGCTGCATCGATCATCGGGAATTCCTGGAAACGCGGACGGAAACTCTTCAGGGGAAAGGGATCTGCCTCGGGTCTCCGGTCGAGGGAATCCAGATCCGCATCTCCACCATCGACCGAAAACCGCAGCAAGATGATGTGCTTCCGCCAGAAGCGCCCGGTGAGATCTGGGCCAGTGGCGCAGTGGTGACCAGAAGTTACTACGATGACGTGGAGTCGGATCAAAGTCACAAATACACCGATCCTCAAGGAGTGCTGTGGCACCGTACAGGTGACCTGGGTGCCTGGGATGGTTGCGGCAGGATCTGGTTTCGAGGTCGACGGGGCCAGCTGGTCACGGCCGCCACCGGTGACCTTCACACCGTCGCCATCGAACGCGTTTTTGATCTTCATCCAAAAGTTCTCCGCACTGCGTTGGTGGGATGCGGCCCTACAGGCCAGCAGATCCCAATCCTCTGCGTCGAGTTGCTAGAGACCTCAAGTCCGGTACAGCCCTCGCTCATCGAGGAGTTGAAACTGATCGGTTCTGCAGTGCCTGGTGCCGATCAGATCGAACGTTTCATCTTTCCCGGTCGATTCCCGGTCGACATCCGCCACAACGCCAAGATCGATCGTGAAGCACTGAGCCAAACCGCTGCGAGGAGCCTTCGATGAAAATCCTGGTGACCGGTGCCGGTGGATTTATCGGTGGAGAGTTGAGCCGACGGCTGAAGGGACTGGGGCACCAAGTCGTGACCTTTCAGAGGGGGCATTACCCAAAACTGAAAGATGAAGGGATCACGACCATCCGCGGCAACCTGGCCGACCTTGCTGCGGTGAGACTGGCGGTCACCGGCTGCCAGGTCGTGTTTCATGTCGCAGCGCTCGCTTCAGTCTGGGGCCCGGCACGCGACTTCGAGGATTGCAATGTGAAGGGAACCGAGAACGTCATCGACGCTTGCCAGCACCATCAGGTACCTCGGTTGATTTTCACATCATCCCCGAGCGTGGTCTTCTGTGGTGATCACCAGGAGGGGATTAACGAGCAAGTTCCCTATCCTGACAAGTACCTGGCTCACTATCCGAGAACCAAGGCGATCGCAGAGAAATCGGTACTCGAAGCCAACGATGAAAACCTATCGACCCTCGCCCTCCGTCCACACCTGGTATGGGGGCCAGGAGATCGTCATCTCATCCCTCGTATCCTCGAAAAGGCGCGAAAGGGACGCCTTCGCCTGATCGATGCTCCCGGAACGCTCATCGATGCGACCTACATCGACAATGTGATCGATGCCCACATCGCAGCACTTTCGACTTTGAAGGCGGGATCACCCTGTTGTGGACGTTGCTATTTCATCGCCAACGGAGAACCGATCGAATTGCACCGATTGATCGCTGGGATTCTCGAAGCAGCGCAACTTGAAGTGGTCAAACCAGATGTCTCCCCTCGGATGGCCTGGTGGATGGCCAACCTTCTGGAATTGCTCCATCGAATTCCAGGAGTCACAGGGGAGCCGGCATTGACTCGCTTCACCGCCCAGCAACTCTCGACCAGTCACTGGTTCGATCTGTCTGCTGCAAGAAATGATCTGGGTTGGGAGCCTAAGATCTCCACCGAAGAGGGACTTCAGCGACTCGCCAGAAGCCTCCGTCCAACGGCGGAACTGACACGATGAATCGACAAGTCACACCAGAGGATCAGAGCATCGAGGTGTGGTGCTTCCGCCTCGATGAATCCTCGAAGAGAGTCGATCAACTGATCGAATTACTGCCCGATTCAGAGAAGCAGATGAAGGATCGAGGGGTCGTTCCAGAGATCGGCCTTCGTGCGACAGTCGCCCGAGCAGGCTTGAGATCGATACTATCCCACTACCTCGGCGCCCCCGCGCCATCGATTACCCTCAACATCGGAGAACATGGCAAGCCCACTCTCGATGGCGAATCGATCGTCTTCAACCTGTCCCACAGCGAATCTCTGGCGATGGTTGCGATTACCACAACTCACAGCATCGGTGTCGATCTGGAGCGGGTCCGTACGGATGCTCCCATCGAAGACCTGGCGGTACGCTGCTTCAGTCGAAGAGAGTTGAGCCAGTGGCAATCGCTACCGATACAGCAACGCCGAACCTCCTTCTTCCATCTCTGGACCCAGAAGGAATCATTCGTGAAGGCGCATGGCGGAGGGATGACGATTCCATTGCATCAATTCGACTGTCAGGTGGATCCTGCTGGAGGAGGTGCACTGCTCGACTCCAGAATTGACGGAGATGATCCAGCAAACTGGTCCATCATCGCCGGAGAGCGGACACCGATGGTCCGATTCGCCATCACCTATGCCGGTGTAGATCACAAAATTGTAGATGTTGACCCTCAACAGGTCGGTCTCAGTCGATGGTGATGCTCAGAACTCCCGAGCCGAATTGCAGATTGTCCCAACCTCCGACACGGATCAGATAACTCGCGCCCTGACTGATCGGAATCCCACTCAACCGAGATCGCAAGATATCCAGGCAACTGTTGTCGTCTCCATTACAGCCGAGTTGCACCATCGAGGAGCAAAATCCCTCGTAGACCACCAGGTCCGAATCAAAGCCGTTCGGATCACAGAGAGAAAAGGTCGCAAAGCCATCGGCTGGAGCCAGGAAACTGAACCAGATATCCTGCTCCATCGCTCCCAGCAAGGTATCTGTGCAGCCAGTCTCACTGTATGGATCGATGGAAGTGGTCGAGGTCGAGGTGTCGAACTGAGTCTCTCCTAACCCGACCAAGATCGCAGTACTGCACTCATCTCCATCCAACTCGACGAAGCACGCTGGAACCGTACACGACACATCGCAGCCGAGATCATCGGGTGTCGGATCTGCTCCCACCGTCGGAAATGGAGGTGCGGGTGGACCTCCGAGAATGAAGAGGTATGAAAGTAACGAGATCCCATCACTCAGATCCAGAGTCCCATCATCATCATGATCGGCAGCCGATGCACACGGTAAATACCCTCCAGTGAACAGGTACTGCAATGCGGTGACGGGATCTGCCAGATTCAGGTTCCCATCGGCTGTGCAGTCCCCTCGGATGAACTGGCCATTGGGGATCGGAATATCAATCTGACAAGAACTCGCATCACTCGACTCCCCCCCGATCGATCCGACCACCTGGTAGTCAAGGATGCCCAGGAGATCAGGGTCGTCATCGAGAAAGCTGTTACTTCCTGGGGGAAGAGAAGTCAGAGGAGCACCATTTCTGGAGATGGAAATCGACTGATATGGCAAAGGATTCTGCCAACTCATCAAGATCCCCGAGCCACTGTTCACACAAGACAATCCCAATGGGCTGGCGATCGACCCATCGACGGTCAAAGAACAAGCAGAAGCTGTCGAGGGCAGACTGGATGAGAATCCTCGTACCCGATAATTCACCACCGACCCGACGGGGATTGCGGGATCCTCGAAATATCCTGCTCCACCAGCGATCTCTGCCAGCAGTATTCCATCGCGCTCGATCTGGACCAGATCGAAAGCGATCGGTTCCTGCCAGGTCAGGTAAACAGTCTCTGCTGCAGATGCACACTGAAGAGTGGTCGGTCCCTGAAGATCGCTGACCGTCAGATTCAAGGGGGCGGCCGTCGTTGCGATGATATCTCCGGTGGGACCGGTGACGATGGGGCCCAACCAACCACAGGAAAGATCAGGAGCGGGCGCAGAAAGCTGAGAGTCGCCGTTGGTCGCAAAGGTGTTGACTCGCATGTGTAACACCGCCAAAGGTGTCGAGATCTCGGTCCAGGACCCCTCCAGTACCATACCCAGACTGAACGCCTCTTCTCCCTGACCATCCCACCACTGACTGCAGCCCAGGTCCCCCCCCGCTCCCACAGGTGGAGGTGCATTCCAGACCAATGCGACTACTGGAGGAGCATCTAGAATCTGATCGGGAAGGGTCAAGGAAAGCAACTGGAGGGAGGAAGAGTTCCACGCCACTACCTGCTGGATTCCCTGAATCTGCAGTCCCTGCGGATTTTCGATTCGTAGTTCAACATCGAATTGCATCCCCGGAGCCACAACTAGATCGGGAGTGTCCAGAGTCAGCACGACACCCTGTCCGACTCCGGTAGTGGAGATCAACAGGGCCAAAAATAACGAACAGATCGATGGCCCGAATCGATATTGATCCGGTCCAGAGAGAGCAATTCTATCACTATGTTTCATGAAAATTCCCCACAGTTCAGGGTGCTCAGAAGAAGCCACCCAACTATCCCAGGTTCTAGGATATCACCCGGGGCGAACGGTGCGAGAACTGGTGAGACTATCGATCTTCAGAACTGGTGAGGGCGTTGAGTGCAGCACCCTTCCAGAACCAATTCACCTGACTTTCGCTGAAAGTGTGACAGCAACCTACTCGATCTTCGGAACCATCTAGATGGATGAAGACAGCAGTAAACTCACTACCAGGACTGAACTGGGCCAGGCCTTCGATGGAGATGACATCGCCTTCTTTTACCAGACTGTAACTGGCTGGGTCGACGAATCGAAGTGCGAGCACGCCCTGCTTCTTCAAGTTGGTCTCATGAATCCTGGCAAATGATCGAACGATGACTGCTCCACAGCCCATGAACCTGGGGCACATCGCGGCGTGCTCTCGACTCGAACCTTCGCCGTAGTTTTCATCTCCGACAACCACCCATGAACTGCCAGAATCTCGGTAGTTCGCTGCGATTTCGTGGAGCACTCGACTCGCGCCATCCGCAGTAGCGTCATGACCGATGCCTGGGGAGTCGTGAAACTCATTGATGGCTCCCAAGAACATGTTTTTTGAGATATTTTCAAGATGGCCCCTGAAGCGAAGCCACGGCCCTGCAGGTGAGATGTGATCGGTGGTGCATTTCCCCTTGGCCTTGAACAGAAGTCTCATCTTCTTGTACTCAGTTTCTTCCCTGCTGGCAAATGGAGTCAGTAGTTGAAGCCGTTCACTGGTCGGATCGATCTCGATATCGACAGATGATCCATCGACGGGAGGATTCACCAATCCGGTCATATCCTTGACGAAGCCTTCCGGTGGGAGGCTCTTTCCCGATGGAACTGCCAGCAACCGAGATTCCCCATCTTCACCCTCGATCGGATCGACCAGTGGATTAAAATCCAGCCTTCCGGCGATCGCAAATGCAGTGACTATTTCTGGACTTGCGATGAAGGACAAGGTCTGTGCATTCCCATCATTACGACCCGGGAAATTCCGGTTGAAGGAACTCACGATGCTATTGCTGCTACCCTTCTCGACATCTTCTCTGTGCCACTGACCGATACAGGGCCCGCATGCGTTCGCCAGTACCGTCCCCCCCAGTTTCTCGAAGGATGCCGCTTGACCATCTCGTTCGACAGTCCGGAAAACCTGGGTCGATCCGGGCGAGACCAGAAATCTGGTACGAGCTTGAATACCGACTTCTGCGGCCTGATCTGCGATCGCCGCGGCACGATCCATATCTTCGTAGGAGGAGTTGGTGCATGAACCGATCAGTGCAGCGCTGATCTCAAGAGGCCAACCTTCAGATCTCGCCTCGGTTCCCAGTTCAGAGATGGGGCGTGCACGATCGGGGGAATGTGGGCCGACCACATGGGGTTCCAGGTGGTCGAGATCGATTTCCAGAACCTGATCGTAGGCCGAAGCGGGATCTGCCTCGACCTCTGGGTCGGGTCGCAGCAAGGCTGCGTGGTCTCTGGCCAGTTGTGCCAGATCACTTCGACCTGTGGCTTGCAAATAAACCGCCATCGCCTCGTCGAAGGGAAAGACCGAGCATGTTGCTCCAATCTCGGCTCCCATGTTCGTGATGGTCGCCTTACCCGTACACGAAATGGTCCGGGCACCGTCACCGATGTACTCGACTATGGCGCCGGTGCCGCCCTTGACGGTGAGTTCACCTGCCACCTTGAGGATGACATCCTTGGCGGAAGTCCAGCCAGACAACTGCCCCTTGAGTTTCACTGCAATCGCCCCGGGCCACTTCACATTCCAAGGTAATCCGGCCATCACATCGACGGCATCGGCTCCACCGACTCCGACGGCAAGCATCCCGAGCCCTCCCGCATTGGGCGTATGGCTATCGGTACCGATCATCAATCCACCGGGAAACGCGTAATTCTCCAGCACCACCTGGTGGATGATTCCGGACCCAGGTTTCCAGAACCCGATTCCGTACTTCTCGGAGGAACTTCTAAGAAACTGATAGACTTCGGCATTGACCTGTTCCGCTGCAGCCAGATCTTGCGAGGCTTCCATCCTTGCTTGAATCAGGTGGTCGCAATGAACCGTTGACGGGACTTTTACCTGAGCGAGTCCTGCTTGCATGAACTGCAAGATGGCCATCTGCGCAGTGGCATCTTGCATCGCCACGCGATCAGGATGAAGGTCGCAGTAATCGACACCCCGTTGCGGAACTCTGACGAAATCCTCGCCCATGTGTGAAAGAAGTATTTTCTCGGCGAGGGTCAGGCCACGACCCAGAGATTGTCGCGCTTTCTCATGAATCTCTGCAGCACCCTCGTATAGAGCCCTGATTGAATCCGGATCCGACATTTCTGGCTCCATTCCCGAAGCGGAGTGCTCCACTACCACCGGGGAGCCTCCAAAACTCTGCTGGACCTCGTCTTCCGGCATCCCTGGCGGTCAGGGTTGGCATTCCTGGTGCTTGAGCCACGCCGTCCAGCAGTTATCATCAGGAAAGTGGCTACAGGCATTAGAACTCGATCGCCTGGTCACTATATCGTTTAGATGATCTCTCAGGGAGTGATTCTGACAGTTTGGATCCGAGCTCGCCCGCCTGGTTCCTGGGGGTTCGATGAGTGATTTTGGTGTACTTCGATTGGATCATGACCCTGCTACGGCGAGGCTCAGCCTCCCGTCGCTGCTCCTCTTCTGCGTCTACTGCACGATCATGATCGGCCCTGGTGCGACGCCCGTCCTGGCCCAGGAAACGATGATCCGTATCAGCACCATCACGACCGAAGCAGGCCAGCCTTTCATCCTGCCGATCGAGGGGGACTGGGATGGTCTACTCGAAGGCTATTCCTTTTCGGTCGCATTTCCACCAAACGCTCCCATCGAGAACATGATCGTCGATGTCTATGGCTCCCTGGTAGGCTCCATTGAAGCGGAGTATGTGCAGGAACAGGTGGATCCCACCGAAGGCACCATCATCTGTGGAGTACTCTTCGATGCTCTCCCACCTTTCGATGGTCAAACTGTCCCCTCACTCGGCTATCCACAGGAAATCGCCTATTTGCTCGGTGAGATCAGTGCCGGTTCTCTCGATCAGGATATTGAGTTCTGCCCACAGGACGGCTTTGGAACTCCGCCGATCATGAACATGTTCGTGATCGGAAGCAGTTCCGTTTCGGTGTCCGCTCTCGTCTCCGGTATCATCGAAGTCAGAGCACCTCCGGTGGATCCCGTCTTCATCCGTGGAGACGTCAACATGGACACCCTGGTTGACCTGGCTGATCCGATCTACCACCTCGACTATACTTTCCTCGACGGTCCACTACCCAACTGCATGGATGCTGGAGATGCTAACGATGACGGGATTTCTGACATCTCGGATGCGATTTTCCTGCTCTATTACTTCTTCATCGGTGGTCCAGGGCCATGGGTTCCATTCCCTTATCCAGGAATCGACTGGACTGACGACAGCCTCGATTGTGAAATCGGGCTTTGAGGGTTGAACTGGCCTGAAATTGGGACCGGCGACCCAGGAGCCTGGGTCGCCAGAGATGGTGGTCCCGTTCTTTTCAAATGGTCAATGAGTTAACTGCAGTCGCGAAACAGGTCGAGAAATCGATCCTCGAATTGCAGGTATAGCCCCAGACGATCCAGTTCCGACTTCAAGAACATCGCACTGTTTCGATCGATGGCCGCTTCCTGAAACAGTTGTTCCAATTTCGCATTCTCAGCTTTCGAATACTCAACTTCGTGGAATTCAGACTTTATGATTGTTCCACTCATAGTTGACATCAGCTCAAGCATGTACTCCTCATGTACCTGGATATTTTTATCCATGTAACTCAGATCCAGCTGCGCTCCCGTGAGATGCAGGAAAACCCGGAGGAGGGCCTTGGTGGTTTTTGGATTCAGCATTTGCAAGCCCTGTGATGGGACTTCACCAACTAAACAGACCGCAGGCAGGCCTTGTTCTTGAGCAGCGAGGAGCATCAGTCCATTCATTCCTTTGATCTTGCCCTCTAGAATCGGTGGCACACCTCTACCACTGACTTCATTTCCAAATATTGGGTCAGTGCAACAGTAACTTACGCCAGGAGTCTCTCTTGGGTCGACTGTGCTTGGTTGAGCAGCGAAGGAAATCACTCTGGTGACGCCCTGTGACACTGCAGTTCTCAGCACACTCCGACACAGATCGAGGCCACCGGTCTCCGGCTGGCGCTCTGGTTGAAAAAGCAACAGGTCATGACTGTTGCCCAACTTTGCATTCCTGAAAGTCAACTTTGGAATTTGACCAGGAAATACTACGCCATTACGTATCGCAATTTCCTCGATCTCGAATGCATTCACCGCAGAACTGAATGCGACCGTCTCGGCTCCAAATCCTTGGTCCAACTTTTGAATGACTTGTGAGGCCACTCCACAGACTCCTGGCCAACCGACCACGAGCCATCTCTTCTTTATTGGGTATGTATCTCCAAGATTATTCATAAACGCCACCAATATTCTCATCTAATAAAACTCAAACAGCTTTGGCCAGCACCGTTGCCATTGCTGGAACCACCTGGACAAGTGCCGAGGGAGTCCACTACTCAAATTATAATTGACACAAAAAGAACCGATTTGCTCCAAATAACACTCGTATATCAAGCGCCGGACAACTCCCATGCTCCAAGTCACAAGAAGTCCGCAATCCTATTCAGTCGAACTATAGCACCCATATCATTTCGCACAATAATTTCTCTATCGACAACTACACTCTACCTTGTTCTTCTGACGGTATCAATGCCGTTGATAACTGGGCATGCCTAACTCTTGACTTATCATAACTGACTATCACCCCGAAGGATGGTTGAGATGGCATGATAACTTCATCTCAATTCGAGGCTCAACCAGGTCAAGGTGGCCCAGCATATCAGTAGGAATTGAATCCAACGCGATCGAAGTACCAGTTCCACTGGGGATCGCTGGTCATTCGCCACCAGAATTCGCTGCAAGTAGTACAAAACACCGCCATACATCGGCGGTAAACTCCACCACCATCTCTCTTCCTGATAGAGGGGAGAACTCCAACAATACTCTGCATAAAACAACATCACCCCGATGCTCAAAACCTTGATCGTGCGATCCATTCCTTTTTCCGTATACCAGCTCAAGCTCTCACGAAAACGTTTGGCCAGATCTAGCCGAAGTTCTCCTCTCCGCTTTCCCAGAGCCAGAAGTAGAGCGATTCCAGTCCCCCCCACTAACAACCGTTCACTGGGAGATTCTCCGAGCAATGCACATCCAAACAGGATCCGGAGGAAGAAAAAGGCCGCGAGGAGAACGACATCTACCACCGGGACATCTCGTCCCCACAGTGAATAAATCAGGTTCAGCAGCAGGTATACCGAAGGAATGGCCAGAACCTCTCCATTCAACCCAGCATTCGATGTCAGGAGCGCAGCCATGAGCAGGAGCGCAGCCATCAGGATGAGTGTGAAGGATGTGACGAGAGCGGACCTCGTGCTGATCTGTCCTGCTGCGACAGGTCTGTTCTTCTTTCCAGGATGACAACGATCGCGCTCCCTATCGATCACATCATTGAAGGCATAAACTGCGGAATTGACCAGAGAGAAGGCGAGAAGGCCCTGGAAAAATAGCCGTTCATCGAGATCCACACCTGCGGCGAGGGCAAAGGGGAGAGGAAGCAAGACAAACAAATTCTTGACCCAATGGTGCGGCCTGATCAATGAGATGTAGGCGGTCAACAACTTGGCCCTCCTCCGAGTGCCCGAGGATACCATCCTGCTCGATGACGTAGAGTGGTCATTTTCACCGATCACACCCTATAATCACCTTCCAGCATCGAAGTAGGACGGGAAACAAGGAGTCGATGAGCCAGCAAGACGATGATCCACAGGTCGACTTGATCGCGGAATTGAGAGGAATAGCTCTCGAGATCGGGTTCCACTCTCTCGGAATTGCAGCTGCCGGGCGCTCCCCACATGCAGATCAATATCTCGATTGGATCGAGACTGGGAAACACGGATCGATGGAGTGGATGACCCGCAATGTTGAAAGACGGATCGACCCCAGGAAGTCACTGCCCGGTGCCAAGAGCGTGATCGTCGTCACCCTGCCATATTCCAGTTCTGTGGAGGAAAATCGGGACGGTGGAAAGATAGCACGATATGCCCAGGGTCGAGATTATCACAAGGTGATGAAACCGATGCTCGAACAATTGAGCCGCTTCGTCACGAATGATGGTGAGTGGGAAAGTTGGTATACCGTTGACTCTTCTCCGATGCTTGAAAGAGACTGGGCGCAACTCGCCGGAGTGGGTTGGATCGGCAAGAACAGCCTCGTGATCGATCTCGACATCGGAAGTTATTTCTTCCTCGGAACGGTGGTGACCGATCGACCCTATCCTATCACTTCACCTGTTGAAGACCGCTGTGGTGAATGCACTCGATGTATCGATGCGTGTCCAACAGATGCCTTGCGAACGCCCCGAGTCATCGACTCGAAAGACTGCATCACTCACTGGAATGTTGAGCATCGAGGGCCATTTCCGGAAGAAGTTCGGCTTTCTGACTGGCTCCTTGGCTGTGATCGTTGCCAGGAAGCTTGTCCCTGGAACCACCGCCCGGCGCGACTCATTCCAGAGATTCACCCAGAACTGGTCCCCAGAAATCCGCTCACTGATCTCGAAAAGATCTCGTCCATCAGCCATGACGACTGGCTGGATCAGTACTCCGGAACCCCCATCACCCGTGCCGGTCATCCGGGATTGATGCGGAATGCCCGCCAGATTCTCGAGGAGAGAGAAGGCCCCTCAAAATGACCACTCCAGCTGGCCCGCGCCAGGTGTTCCGGACTTCGCTATACTTCCACGGCTCGATGGGAATCATCGCCTTGATTGGAATCTATCTCTCCGACCACCAGAAGTGGATGCAGGAGTGGATCCAGGACTCTCCCGAGAAAATCCTGCTGGGACTACTGATCGGACTCCTACTGGGCTCGGTAGCTGCGCTGCTATCGCAGATCTTGCCGCTGGTCTGGCGTGATGCACGCCAGTTGGAGTCTCGCTTGGCCGAGATATTCGAGGGCAGTACCCCCATCGAAGTGTTGGTGCTGGCCCTGATCTCGTCGGTCGCCGAGGAATTGCTATTCAGGGGACTCCTGCAGCCTTTTCTCGGGATCTTCATCGCCAGTGCACTGTTTGGCCTGGCCCACTGGACCGGAGATCGACGCCTCAGTGCCTGGCCTTTGATCGCGATGCTCGCAGGTCTGGCGCTGGGGAAACTGGCGCAGTGGCCCACCGCAGGTCTTCCTGGGGCCATCGGTGCTCACCTTGCGGTCAACTGGATCGGTTTGAATCGGCTCAGTCGGCCATTATCTCCCCCAGCATCCGATCCCGCCGGTTGACTTACTCCCCTCACCGACCGACGATGCATGGGTTCCTGAGGGCAGAATTTCCAGATTCCGAGAGTGTCAGCGTACTGCTGATCTGCCTGTGGGCGAGGGACTCCTGGCGCAAAACCAGTGACCATCCTGAGAGAGTCGTCAGATCACTGTGAGTGATCTCGGATCCGTTTTCTGGTACGGATTCGATTCCGAAGAGCGTGGAATTCAAAGGGTAGTGCCCTGGCAACGACTGGCCGTGAGGCCATCTCGACAGTCAGAGGAAGAGGGGCTTTCGTGGGTGTAAAGAGGATCGATCCAGACCGTGCCAATGAACTGATGAACTCCGATCAAGAATATGTATTTCTCGATGTTCGGATGCCGGAGGAGTACTCCAAAGGCCATGTCCCCAACTCGCGGAATATTCCCGTGATGATCCGCGGGGATGGTGGAGTCGGAATCCGCATGAATCCAGATTTTGTCGATTCGGTCAATTCCGAAATGAATGCTGATTGTCGAATCATACTCTGCTGCCAGAAGGGCGGTCGATCCCAGAAAGCTGCGGATCTTCTCACCGCCGAGGGGTACGTCAACCTTCATGACATGAGGGGCGGATTCATCGGTGAAACGGATGTGCTGGGAAATGTAACCTTCCCCGGCTGGTCATCTCGAGGTCTTCCCACCACACGTCGCTAGAATACACACAGACCTCTTTCTGACCTCTTTCTGACCTCTTCCAGATCTCTTACAGGCCGATTCTGTAGGCTACTCCGGAAAAAAGTAGTGGCATGTCGTATTTGATGTGCCAGAACCTGTGATAGTTGCGCCCCCGCCATTCGTTAATTTCCAAGAAGAAAGTGGGACGCCATGACAGAACCATCCTGTACCAATCCAAATCAGCAACTGTGGGAAAAGGGTGACTTCACGGCCATCGCGGAAGCCTTCATGCGCGAGCCTGGTGCCGCCCTTGTGGACTCGCTCGATGTGACCCCTCAGATGCGAGTGCTCGACCTCGGTTGTGGCGACGGG
Organism: Planctomycetota bacterium; assembly: GCA_018694835.1. Taxonomy (GTDB): domain Bacteria; phylum Planctomycetota; class UBA8108; order UBA1146; family UBA1146; genus QNYK01. The sequence continues at coordinate 32,246 of JABHOG010000066.1, forward strand.
ACAACGGCCCTGCCGCTGGCTCAGCACGGCGCAGATGTCCTGGGGATCGACATTGCCAGAAACCTGGTCGATGCCGGCAACGCACGTGCCCAGGCTGCAGGTCTTGAGAACCTTCGCTTCGAAAATGGGGATGCGAGCGATCTGACCGATGTCGCTGACCACGCCTTCGACCTGACGATTTCCATCTTCGGCGCCATGTTCTGCCCGAAGCCATTCGATGTCGCCCGAGAAATGGTCCGCGTCACCAAACCTGGCGGTCGTATCGTCATGGGCAACTGGATTCCAAACGATCCGACTTCATTCGTTTCCGACGTGCTGAAGATCAGCAGTTCATTCACTCCGCCTCCCCCCGAAGGATTCATCAGTCCGATGCTCTGGGGCGTCGAAACGAATGTGCTGGAGCGGTTTGGAAGCGCCGGAATAGAAGCGGACCGGATCTCCATCGAGAAAGACACCTTCCAGTTCACTTCTTCCAGCCGGGGCTCAGATGACTGGGTAAATATCATGAAGGATTACTACGGACCAACGATGAACGCCTACGAAGCGGCAAGAGCCTCCGGCAACGAAGCCGAACTCCACCGACAGTTGACGGATTTGACCCACGCTCATAATCTTGCATCGGAGGATACCCTCCAGATCCGCGCCACCTACCTGCGGGTGGTGGTACAGGTGTAAGCCGACGTTCTTTCTGAATGCTTGTGAGTGAACGAGGCGGCTGGGCTTCAGATCTACTGGGCTTCAGATCTACTGGGCTTCAGGTCTACTGGGCTTCAGGTCTACTGGGCTTCAGGTCTACTGGGCTTCAGGTCTACTGGGCTTCAGGTCTACTGGGCTTCAGGATCGACGCGAATATCCTCCGAGCTGTCCATCCCACGAATGCTCTCGGCACCAACCCCTGGAGCATCAGCAACATCCGATTGCCGATTCCCGGAACTATGATCGCGCGGCCCCGAGCCAACCCTTTCAACGCTTGCCTGGCCACCTCTTTCGAGGACATACTTCCCGTCCGAATGTCCATCGCGTCGATTCCTGCCGATGGGAAGAATGAAGTCCTGGTCGCTCCCGGTGCGAGGAGACTCACTGCCACTCCCGAGCCGTGTAATTCCCATCGTAGGCCTTCAGCAAACCGATGGATGAAGCCCTTGGTTGCAGAATATGCACAGAGTCCTGGTCCACCAGCCCACCCCGCCAGAGATCCGACGAATAACAACGATCCCCTTCTCCGTTCGAGCATCCCCGGGAGGATTGCACGGGTGAGCAAGATCACCGCCTCGCAGTTGAGCCTGATCATCGAGACGAGGCGATCATCATCCTCATGAGATGCAAAGGCTCCCGCCAGACCCACACCCGCATTATTGACCAGGACATCGATCTCCTCAGTTGCCAGGCGCTCGATCAGATCGGTCAGTTGATGGGAATCGGCGAGATCTACCTGCTCCACCCGAGTCTCGCTTTGACATCGGGATGCGACCTGATCAAGGCGAGTGGGATTGCGGCCGATCAAGATCAGTTTCCGAACTCCCAGAAGATCGAATTGCTCGACCAGGTCGCGCCCGATTCCATCACTGGCACCAGTGATGAGGATCGTCTTCCCTGACCAATCCATCATGATTCGATCCCTTCATCCAATGGCTCATTCACCACATATGGCCCCATGCTGTCCATTCTTGCCATCCACTGCCCACCGGAACAGAAGGGAGCCTTGACAATAAAGTACCCCTACGAGATCCTGAGTGTACGCCGACAGGAGAAATTCATGGAGCCATTGCTCGAAAACTACCTCACCTGGGAACATGTGATTCCATCGATCATGTCATTCTCAGGACTCTTTCTAGCAGAACTGCCCTCTGCTTCGACCTTCGGTCAAGCTTGGGCCCAGTCGAACTGGATCGACATGGTGGTGATCCTCGGACTCATGTCGGGGGTCTTCACCGGTGTTGGTGTCGGTTTCTATCGAACTTCTGCACTGCTACTGGGTTCAACCGTGGGACTGGTTCTGGCCGGTCAGTTCGCGGTCCCGCTGGCGATGACTCCTCTCTTCTCGACGATTCGCGCAGATATGGGACCACTGGTCAGTCAGTTGCTGGCTGGATTCATCATCTTCAGCAGTTGCGCAAGCCTGGCATTTCTGACCACTGTGGTTCTTCGAACCTTCTTCGATCAAACCCTTCGAGTCTGTGACAACATACTGGGTGGAGTGATGGGAATCTCTCTGGCAGGCATTCTCCTTGGAGTGATGTTTCTGGGAGTCTTTCAATGGCCAGATAGTCGCCTCCATCAACCCATCAACACATCCCTCAGTGGCCCTGCGATCGCCGAATGCACTCGCCAGTTGGGACGCTTTTTCCCGCAACAGTTCCGCGATCGATTTGATCTATCCTTCGATGCTTCCCGACCTCTTGCCGGAGTACTGGCCATATCGGGTGATCCCCCCCCCGCCGATCCACAAGAGAGGTAGCCCCGAGCCGGGCCGCAACACTAGCGAGGATGAAGTAACATTTTCAATCGATGACATCCCGGTCTCAGTCGACTGTTGCCTATCTCGATGGTCATCTCTTTATAGTTTGCTCGCTTACCGCTTCACCTTGGACCTCACCAGGTCGACAGTGAAATGAAACACCTCTACCTCTACCTCTGACTATTGTCTCGATGTCGTGTATCCTGGATTCCTGCAGGCGCAGGACTCCAGCGATAGGAATGAACCGATGAACACCTCGAAAAGAATGGTCGTACTCTTCTGTTTTGGTTTGGTCCTATCTCTACTCTGGCTCTCTCCAGGCCGAATGATGGCTCAGGAGAGCAGCCCGCCTTCAAACGCCCAGAAGTCGACTCTTCAGTCACTCGATGAGATCTATCAGCAATACTGGGATGGCCTGCTGACCGATTCTCCCTTGCTGGCTTCGCGAAATGGCATCCGAAAGGCTGATTTCCACCTACCACATTGCGGTGCAGAGCAGGTGGCGAAAGATCTGGAGTTCCATTTCAACCTCTTGCAGGGAATTCAAAGCCTCGATCTCTCTGTCCTATCTGCCAGTGCACGTCAGCAAGCCCAGATGCTGATCCGCATCCTTGAAATCCACATCGAAGGTGTGCGGATCGGATTGCAATACACACCTGTCAGCCAGCGCCGAGGTCCTCAGGTATGGCTGCCGATGCTGGCGAGCCGGATGTCGTTCGAGCGCAGTCGGGATCACGAAGCTTACCTCTCAAGACTGAAGCAGGTTCCGAGGTACATCGATCAGACCCTGGAGATGTTGCGTAATGGAATGGAACTGGGATTCCTTCCACCGGCGGTCACCCTTGAGGGAGTCATCGATCAGATTTCATCTCAGGTAGGATCGGATCCGCAACAGACCTTGTTCTATTCACCGTTTGGATCGATGCCGAGCACCATTGACGAGCAAGATCAAACTCGACTGCAAAATCTTGCGAAGACAGTGATCGGAGATCAAGTACAACCCGCCTTTCGCAAGTTCAAGGAATTCATGCAAACCGAATACATCCCACTGGCGCGGGATACCTTCGCTTGCCTCTACTACCCGACCGGATCCGATTATTATGGACACTGCATCCGGAGACACACCACCACCCACATGAATGCCATGGAAATCCACAAGATTGGCCAGTCCGAGGTGGCGAGGATTCGCAAACAGATGCAGCAGGTCATCTCGGAGGTCGAATTCGAAGGCGATTTTGCCGCATTCATCGAACACCTTCGCACCGACTCCTCTTTCTATCACGATGACCCCGAGGAGTTGCTTCGCGGTTATCGAGACATCTGCAAACGAGCCGATGCGATGTTGCCACACCTCTTTGGGCGTCTACCGAGAGCACCCTATGGGGTCCGAAAGATTCCAGATTTCGAGGCACCTCGGTCCACCACTGCGTACTACCGTCCCGCTCCCCCCGATGGGAGCCAGCCAGGGTGGTTCTATGCCAACACCCATGATCTGAAAAGTCGACCCCGGTATGAGATGGAAGCACTGGCATTACATGAAGCAGTACCGGGGCATCATCTCCAACTGGCCCTGCAGAATGAACTGGAAAACCTACCTCGCTGGAGAACCACGACACACTTCACCGCCTACACCGAGGGCTGGGGTCTCTATTCGGAGTCCCTTGGCGAGGCGATGGGCTTTTACCAGGACCCCTATTCTCGATTTGGCCAGCTCTCCTATGAGATGTGGCGGGCGCTACGGCTCGTGGTCGATACCGGAATTCACCATCTGGGCTGGTCACGCCAGCAAGCCATCGATGTGATGCTCGAAAATTCTGCACTCTCGATCAAAAATATCGAATCCGAAGTCGATCGCTACATTTCTTGGCCCGGCCAGGCGTTGGCCTACAAGATCGGTGAGCTGGTGATCCAGGAACTGGTTCAGGACGCTCGCTCAAAACTGGGGCAACGCTTTGACATCCGATCGTTCCATGACCATCTGCTGGAGGAAGGATCGATGCCGCTCGATCTTCTACGCTCACGAATGGAATCCTGGATCGACAGCAATCTTGCAATAGAAGAAGATTGATCAGCGCTGAAAACTGAGACTTTGACCATTTTCGGCGGTACCCAAAGACAACAGAAACTCGACCGCCTGTGCAGCCCACTGCTGTGGCTCCACCGCAAGGCTCGCCTCCTCCTCCCCGAATGCCCTCGCCAGCATCGAGGTATGGACCACCCCTGGAGACAACGCTACAGCACTGACTCCCTCCGGTAGTTCCTGGGCAAGAGCTCCGATCAGTCCTTCCACCGCAAATTTCGAGGCACAATAAGCAGATACCCCCGGGGAAGTGGATCGGCCCCACCCGGATGAGAATGCCACGAAGGTTCCTGACTTGTTCTGGATCATCGCGGGCAGAAAGGCCCTGGCTGTGTTGGCCACACCTTTGATGTTGACATCGATGACCTGATCAAACTCTTCAGCACTGAGTTCCCAGAATGGTTGACGCAGATGGAGAAGGCCGGCATTGGCGATGACCAGATCCGGGATCAGGCCGATCTCCTGTAGATCTTTGGCCCAACCCACCATCGCATCGCCGTCTCGAACATCGACGCTCCTGAAGGTGGGGTCTGCTCCCAGTTCTTGCATCGCTGCAGTGGATCGCGAGCAACCGGCAACCCGATGCTCCTTCTCGAGCAATCGCTGAACCAGCGCTGCACCGATTCCACGGCTACAACCGGTGACGATGACCGATCGAGACATTCTCCTCCTAGTGCATCCGAGCTTCGACAGGATGCTGTTCGAGTAGTGTGGCCTCCATCTGAGCCACCTCCTCGATTCTCCGATTCACCTGATCTGGATCGCATACTTGATGGGCGAGATCTCGAAAGGATTCCCAATGACGAGCTTCCGCTTCTGCCAAACGCTGGTAGAAGACTGCCAGTCCTTCTTCTCGGGGACCAACATCTTGCAACCTTGCCCCGAGGATCCTGAATCGCTCGCAACTTCTCGCCTCGACGAAGGCATTGAGAACCAGATGATCTCCGATCTCACCGAGACCGTTGACTCTGGTACAACAAACTCGGCGCAGTCCTCGAACATATCGATCCGCGTTCGGAGGACCCAACTCCACTCCTCGCTCCTCCAACAAATCCGTGACCTGGCGAAAGTGCAACATCTCCTCCTGAGCGAGAGCGATCATCGGTCTCACCAGGAACGACTGGTCGGGGAACCTCGAGATCATCCCAAGACCTGCGCTGGCGGCCTTGAACTCGCACCACGCATGATCCTGCAGCACCTCATCGAGGTGCGCACAGGCCACTTCTACCCATTGCGGCGCAGTTTCTGCCACCAGCGGGAGTCCCTCAAGAAATGAACTCATATGAGACCGTCCTACAACTGTCCACCATCGTCAAATCCACGCCGCCACGATCTATCGTTGCGATCCATCGTTGCGGTCATTTTCAAACAGGTATGCACGAGGGTTCCTGGCGAGCGGGCGCGGCAATTCTCGTGGTCTACGCAATCCGCCATGAAGTTCCGGGCTAGCAGGACGAGCCAGTGAGAGCCACCTTTGATGAACTTCTCTGGATTTGGTCTGATCCACTACCACATCACCATACTGGTCGGTCGAATCGGCAGCGACCAGTCGTACCTTCTGGTGCCAGCAATGCATTCCACTGACCGGATCGGTTTGAACCGGGAATGCCATGTTCTGATGAACACCTTTCTCTTGCCACCAGCTACGATCGACATCCGGATCGACGTTCCCGACAGGTTTCTCGACCTCAATCTGGCGCATCCGGACCCGGCCGTCGGGAAGGTCTTCGAATCGAACCGTCGAACTGCCCCAACTGGAGCCTGGAGAATTCTCCAGTTTCCAGCGACCCATGTGGTGGGAACACGCCAGTACCCCCGGACTCATCCCATCCGTGACTCGGGCTCGATTGATAAAGTGCCCGATCTCGGTCTCGATCTTCACCAACTGTCCATCCTCGATTCGATGCTGGCTCGCATCATCGGGATGAATCCACACAGGGTTGGCATGAGAGATTTCCATCAAATGCTTCGAATTGGAGGAGCGGGAGTGGATCATCGTCGGCAACCGGAAGGTCGGCAGCAGCACAAAGATCCCGTTGTCAGGATCCAGCATTTCGGGCGCGACATGACTGACGGGAGCCCCGGGCAGCGCCATATCCTCAAAGCCCCACTCCTGAAGCAATCGAGAAAACACCTCGACACGACCGCTGGCGGTGGGGAAGCCGACGCGGATCGCCCCGTCGACCGCCACTCCGACCTTCTTGCCATCGACAGTCGCCACCGAGCTGATCGGATCGACGATCACTGCGGCGCCCTCGGGGATTTCTATCGGGTTTTCGTGGATTCGATCGGTCTTCCCTTCCAGTTCGAAGGCACCAACCCGGGTCATGTACTCGAACGGGTCCATTCCCATCTGAGCTGCCTTTTCCGGCAGTCCTGGGATGTCGTTCTCGAACATGTATTTGTACTGTTCCTCGACAGTCACCTTTTCGCCAGGCCGATAGGGCGACTCGAAGTGTTTCCGGATGCCCAGTTCCCCATCGGGGTCGATGCGCCAGGAGAGTTCGATCCAGAACTCGTCTTCCTCCCACACCTCACCGGGGTTGAATCCACGAGTATCTCCCGCTGGCTTGCCCTGTAATCTCGCCAGAGTCCGGAAGACCGGCTGACGAAATGAAATCCAACGAGCCGAGTGAGTTTCCTGGCTCTGGATATCATGACGTTCGGTCGAATGACCCATCGGAAGGACCAGATCTGCAAACAGAGCGGTCTCGTTCCATGTTGGCGTCATGGCGATATGCAGTCCCACCTTCTCTTCATCGCGCAACATATCCATCCAGGACATCCCATCGGGAAAGGTCCAGACTGGATTGAACACTCGAGTGAAATACACACCTATTTTTCCCACACCGTCCTCGACCAGGTGTGGCAAAAGATGGCTCATCTCGTAAAAGGATGTCGGGTACTGACGAGGCCAGATCAGTTCATTCCAGCGGTCGCCATGGTCAGGCATCGAGAAGAAATCAGGTTTCAACTTGTTCCACCCGGCAGGAGAAGTTCCACCCTCCTGCCCCAGAGCTCCGGTGAATGCGGTCAACAGCGCCAGCGATCGTGCGATCTGCCAACCTCCCAGGTTACCACTCGCCGCACTTCTCCAGATGTGGGAAGCCATCCTGGGACCGGCTCGCTCGATTTCTCGTGCCAGCGCGACTACGCTTCCCGGCTCCAGCCCCGCCTGTCGGTCCGCCTCCTCGGGAGTCCACGAATCGAGATGCTCGGTAAATCGGTCGAGAAACTGTTCCACCGAACTGGAGTCGGTCGGATGCAGTTCTTTCAAGTAGCCACGCCAATCGACCCAGTTCTCGACAAATTTTAGGTCGATCTTTCGATCCCGGATCAGCAGTCTCAACGCTGCCAGGATCACTCCCCCCTCGGTTCCCGGCCGTGTCGGTAGCCACAGGTCCGCACGAGAGGCGGTGTTGGAAAGGCGTGGGTCCATCACCACGATCCTCGCTCCACGCTCCTTCGCCTCCATAATTCTTTGAGCATGAGGATTGAAGTAGTGACCCGATTCCAGGTGAGCACTGATCAAAAAGATCAGTTGAGCGTTTTCATGATCAGGAGCGGGACGATCATGGCCCCAGGCCATCTGATAGCCACAGCGTGCCGAGGCAGAGCAGACTGTCGTGTGGCTGTTGTGGCCATCGACACCCCACGCCTGCAGCACTCGTTCCATCGATCCTTCATGACCGGGCCGACCGACGTGGTACATCACTTCATCATGTCGCTGCTGCTGCAACAAGCCACGAATCTTCAGGGCGATGGTATCGAGCGCCTCATCCCAGGAGATGGGCTCGAATCCACCCTCTCCTCGCGGCCCTTTTCTCGCCATTGGCTGTAGAATTCGCTCGGGGTCGTTGACCTGATTGAGAGTTGCCGGACCCTTGGCGCAATTACGACCGCGGCTTCCCGGATGCAGTGGATTCCCCTCGATCCGGACGATCTCCTGCTGATCCACATCGATGGCCGCCAGCAATCCGCAGCCCGACTCACAGTTGAAGCAGGTGGTGGGAATCATCGCCATCTTGCGAGTACGACGCGCAGAATCTTGCTCCTCCACCTCGAGCCATTTCTCAAAGGGTGGGTAGTTACGCAGGTCATCTCCATAAGGGGACGGCTCAGGTTTGACGGTCTGCCCCGGAACCAATCCCATCCGGGAGGCCATCTTTTCAATCCAACTTGGCTTCGACGACATGATTCTCCTCAGGCCAGTGGAAGGCGCTGTGGCGCCTCAACCCAGAGATGCTCCCAGATGGCAATCCCTGCCAGCGCCAGCAATCCAGCGCATCGGAACGTCCATTCTCCCCCAGGCATTCCCCACAACAACAGCATCGGCAGGATCCTTCCTGCACCGATGGCTCCGATGTGAAGCCAGATTCCTCGCACTCCCTGAGTCATCGACCGTGCCGCAAGGCGGGCCGCTTCCGTCGAGTGCTTGCCGAAGACCTCGAGCAGGATGAAGGGGAGTTCGATGGTGATCGCGATGGCCAGCACTCCTCGCAAGTCACTCAGTTCCTCGGGGCGAATCAGCAAGAGCATCGCCGAGCCCGCCACCAGCGCCTGGAAGCCGAGATGAATCGGCGACAGGGCGGACTGCCACAGGTCTCGTCCTTTCGCCTGGCCAAAGAGCCAGCCGGTATAGATGGCGACGAAGGTGCCACCGAGACCGGCCAAGGCCAGCAGCACCATTCCAGTGGTCGAGTCGGAAGAATCGCTGCGCCACCAGCCGAGGGTGACAACACCACCGTAAAAGGTGATGCCGTAGGCTCCTCGGACCAGCCAGGAAGACCATTGGGGACGTAGCATCACCCACAAGAATCGCTCCGGTCGCTTGAGATCTGCAACGAGAAGCGCACCGGTGATCGCCAGGAATATCAATGCCAGGATCCAGCCAAGCCCCATCGATGAGTCGATCAGTGATCGACGCTCAAACGGCGCCAGCATCGCAGGCACCATCAACACACCGGCAGCCACCGATTTGGTCCACAGATAGGCACTCACCTTCCATCCCCAGCTGAGAGCGTGGCGCTGTTGGATGTCATAGGTTCGATGGGGAGCTCCCCGCTCCAGTGCGGGCTCGAGTCCTGCGGGTGGATCGGTTCCATCACGGGGTCTGGTCCCCCACAAGGTACGAATGCTTCGTTGGCTAGCGAGTGGATCCAGTGCTTCACGATGGCCCTCGATGTAGAACACCTTGGGGCCGGTGCCCTTCTCCGGTTTCCGGACCATCGTCGGCTCCCCTGCCACCAGAGTCGCGATCCGGCTTCCTGAATCGGACAGGTCTCCTGTGATGATGGCATTGGTCGGACAGACCACGGCACACGCCGGCTCGCGTCCTGCATCCACACGGTGAGAACAATAATTGCACTTGGTCGCAGTTCCCGTCTCGGGATGGATGTCGATGGCATCATAAGGACATGCTTGCATGCACGCCTTACACCCGATGCAGCGGCTAGGATCGAAATCGACGATGGCATCTTTCCGCACCGTCAAACTGGCGGTGGGACACATTTCGACACAAGGAGCATTGGTGCAGTGATTGCAGCGCAAGACGTGAAAGGAACGCTCGGCCCGGGGATGAACCCCTTTCTCGAGGTATTGGACCCAGGTCTTGTTGACCCCGACCGGATCGGAGTGCTCGGTCTTGCAGGCAACAGTGCATGCGTGACAGCCGATACAGCGGCGATTATCGATGACGAAGCCATAGGAGGGCGAATCTTGGGATTCCATTGTTAGAATCTACCTTCCCCGGCACCCTCAGGCCATCCTCCTCCATAGGTTGACTGAGATCTCATCAGGCCTCACCTTTACATTTAGTTGTCAGGATCACCCTGAATGCATCGTAGAGGATCAGAGGGGATCACGATTTCCCCCTGAGATGGGCAACGAATTGGGAGGATTCATCCTTGGACCGCAGTTTCCTGGGCACTACCTCTGATTTTCTCGAGTCCTCGGCGAGGAATATCCTGGCTCTCGGCGATGGAGAGCCTCCCGAGGGCTCTCGCTCGCATCCATTCGACCTGCGGGAATTGGTGGTACTGGTCCCAGGTCGTCAGGCGGGGCGACGTTTACGCCGATTGCTGGTCGAGCAGGCAGACGCCTGCGGTCGCGGACTACTTCCTCCTCTCATCACCACTCCGGGTCACCTTGAGGAAGCACTCTGCACCCCCGAACAGCCCTTCGTCAGTGTCCTCGAGGATCGAGTCGCCTGGATCGACGCCCTGCGCAGCTCCCCCGAGCAAGTTCTAACTACCCTCGGAATCGACCCAGAATCCCTCGGAGCGCCAACACTGCTGCCGCTGGCACGCCTCTTCTCCCGCCTCGGGTCAGATCTTCGCCGAGAAGGTTTGACCCTCTCTTTGGCGGCAGAAACCGCCTCACAGCACGACCCGGATGCGGCGCTGCGACTGCGGGCGGTCGAGCGGATCGAGGCGCTTCGCTCTGCGCGTTTGAGAGCGGTCGGCCGCACTGACACCGGCACCTTCCACATCGCCCCGATAGCATCGCAGCCTCGGGTCATCCTGATCGGAATCCTAGAAATCCCGACCCAGATGCGACTGTGGCTCGATCAGTATTGCCAGGCAGAGGCATGGATCGATACGGACCAAAATCGTGCCCACCTGTATGACGGGTACGGGATTCCCATCCCTGAAGAGTGGGAGAATTTCCCCTTTACGGCGCCGATCGACCTGGTGGTGGCAGATGACCCGCGCTCCTTGACTGCCTCCTTGCTACAACAGATCGATCAACACTCAGGTCCCTTGAGCAGTGACGATGTCACCATCGGCCTGGTCGACCAGGAACTGTCACCTTGGCTGCTGGAAGGTTTTCGGCGCGCTCAGGTTCCGCTCCACATCGCCGGCGGAACTCCACATTCAGCCTCCTCTTGTGGACGCTTGCTGGCCGATCTTCGGCAGGCGCTAGAGACTTTTTCCAGCCACGCGATCGCCGCCCTGGCCCGACACCCTGCGATCCATCCCCGTTTACCGCGATCGACTGATCGACACGGTCGAAAACTCGATGCCCTCGAAACGATCGACCGCTGGGCCACCGCTCGGCAGCCGGTGCTGGCAACCGACCCCCTCGCCCCTGAGGCGGTGCAGTTCATTCGAAGTGCCATCGAGCCGCTCAGAGAAGTACCCAGCACTCACGGCGATCGGGTCCAGCCACTGCTCGATGCGATCACTGCCCTGGTCGGGGGCGACGATTGGAAGCAACCTCTCTTGCCGCAATCGGGTCTCGACGGACTGATCTCAGCGGTGCAGAAAGTGATGCAGATCGAAGATCGCAACCTGCAACCGCTCTCCAGCGTCGACACCATCTCCTTGATCATCGATCTGCTGGAAGACTCTCCGATCCCTGACCGACATGGTAACCGTGCCATCGGTGTGCTGGGCTGGCTCGAGCTTCCCTTCGATTCCGCGCCACTGCTGCTGCTGACCGGCGCCACGGAGGGACAACTCTCTCCGGCCCCAGCCGGAGATCCGTTGCTTCCCCATGGGGTCCGCGAACAGCTGGGAATGGCGGGCCCGGCGCAACGAAACGCCAGGGATGCACATCTCCTCCACTCCCTGATCGATTCACGTCGCAAGACGGTGGTTGCCATCTGCGCCAGAAACGGCGATGGGAATCCACTTCTGCCCAGCCGTCTGCTATTACAAGGGCCCGATGGCCTCGCGCGACTGGAGCAATTTCTCGATCGCAATCGTCGCCATCGCTTCCACCTCCCCGAGACTAGCCCACCCGCCAGCAGTCCCGCCTCGCTGGGTGCGCCGCAGGGGGTGACCTTGCCACCACCGGACTCGGTCTCCATCACATCTCTGTCGTACTATCTCGAGGACCCGGTTTTGTTTCAGATGAATCAAATTCTTCGTCTTCATGACTGCCACGATCGTGATCGCCAGCTCAATCCGCTCGCGTTCGGCAATCTGATCCACAAGGTACTGGAGCAATACGGTCTCGATCGTGAACTCCGAGAACTATCGGACGAGGGACAGATCCGCGACGCTCTGCACCAGTTACTCGACCGATATCGGCGAGAGCGAATCGCAGATCCGGCACACTCCGCCGTGCTGGTACAACTGGAACAGGCACGAGTTCGCCTCGATGCGTGGGCTACGGTTCAGGCCCACCAGCGCGCACTCGGCTGGCGATTGGTCGCAGCGGAAGTGGATCTCCTTCCTGCAACGTGCCGCATCGAAGTGGCAGAGGGGAGCATCGGACTCTCCGGTCGAATCGATCGCATCGACTATCATGAGCAGGAACAACGCTGGCGATTGCTCGATTACAAGACGGGCGATACGGGCCATCCTCCCGAAAAGGATCACAGGAGGGGTCGGTCAAAAGACGAGAAAATATGGGTACGCTTACAACTTCCGCTCTATCGGCACTTTGCCCATCAACTGAAGATCGACGATCGGCAAGTTTCTTCCGAAGCAGAGGTGGGATTTTTCCTGCTGCCCGCGAAGCCCGCTCAGACCCGGATCGAGATCGCCCGCTGGCATGAAGATGATTATGAGCAAGCCTACCAGCGAACCTGCGAGGCGATCAGTGGCATCCTGACCGGATGCCTCGATCCTCTCACGGTGCTGAAGACTCCCTGGCAAAGAGCTCTGGCCGGTGTCGTGGTCGAGTCGGCCGCTCGACTCGATGGCATCCTCTCCTCCGATGAGGAGGAGCAAGGATGAGTTTCTCTCCTCACCTACTGATCCGGGCCAGTGCTGGATCCGGCAAGACTCACTCGCTGACCAGTCGATTCATCGGCCTGCTGGTGATGGGAGAAGATCCTTCCGGAATCCTCGCCGTCACCTTCACCCGCCTCGCCGCTGGCGAGATCATGGAGCGAGTACTGCGTCGGATGCTCTCTGCCACGACAAGCACCGCTGCACTGAAAGAACTGCAAGCGTCCCTGGTGACGGCAGGATTCCCACAACCCAACGAGGAACAGATCGCAGTAGCACTTCGACGATTGCTCAGCGAGTTACATCGCTGCAATGTCTCGACCCTGGATGCCTTCTTTGCGCGGCTGGCGACCGCCCATACCTTTGAATGTGGCCTGCCCCCTGGCTGGACGATTCTCGAGACCGAAAAACTGGAAGCGATCCAGGCCGGAGCGATCCAGAAATTGCTGTCGATGGGTACACAAGTAGAAGCACGACTTCTGATGCACCGGCTGAGCCGCGGAAGTGCCTCGAGCCAGGTGGCAAATCAGTTGCAAGCGATCGTTTCCCACGCACACGACAAGTATCTCGAGTTCCCTCCCGAGGCATGGCTGAATCCGGAGCCGATCGCTGCGCCCAGCGATCGAGAGATTCAATTCGTCCGTGAACAGTTCGAGTCGGTGGAGTGCCCCAAGACCAAGAGTGGAACTCTTCAGAAGAACTGGAACAAATCCCTCGAGTTGATCCGCACCTGGTTCGACCAACCGGCATCGATCGACCTGATGAAACTTTTCGAATCCGGAATCGCCAAAAAAATTCTCGAATCGGAGACTCGCTTCGACTCCATCGATATTCCCGATGAATTACGTGTGACGGTCGAGTTGCTGGTGCACAGCGCCAGGGCCAGCATGGCCGCCGTGATTCGTGCTCAGAACATTGCCACCGGAGAGTTGCTGGCGAACTACGACCATTTCAGGGCCATCGGACTGCGCGCCCGAGGCGGAGTGGGATACCAGGATGTACCCCAGGCATTGGTCATCGCCGATGTCCTCGCCTCTCCAGGCACCATCCTCTATCGACTCGACGCCTCGACTCGTCACCTGCTACTCGATGAATTTCAAGACACCTCGATGATGCAATTCGCTGCACTTCGTCCGCTCATCGAGGAGATCGCCAGTGATTCTGCAGAGGGGCGCACGGTCTTCTGCGTGGGTGATCCGAAGCAGGCGATCTACGGCTGGCGGGGAGGGCGAGCGGAGGTCCTCGATCTGCTCGAACAGTACCTGGTTCCTGGATCGAGCATGAGTCTCGACGATTCGTACCGCTCCTCTCAAGAGATTCTCGATGGGGTGAACGAGGTCTTCTCCTCCTTACCCCTACCCCAATGGTTGGAGGAGGATCGCCAGGCGGTCGTCTCCTGGTGCGAGAACTTCCACGACCATGTCACCGCCTCCGGTGGGCCGGGAGACACTCCGGGTCATGTGGCGTTACGGGTGGCTCGTGAGCATCCAGAACGCGACCCCAACATTTGCCCCTACATCGATGCCATCGAGGAGGTGGAAAAAGTCATCCAGAAGTCACCGGAGGCTTCGATCGCCATCCTGGTCCGAAAGAACAAGAACATCGCCAAGATGGTGGCCGCCCTCAGAGAAAGAGGGATCGATGCCAGTGAGGAGGGTGGAAACCCGCTGGTCGATTCGCCGGCAGTCGGACGGTTGGTGGCATTGCTGGAACTGGTCGAGCACCCTGGGGATGCAACGATGCGATTCGCCGTGGCCAGATCTCCGTTACCCGAAATCGCCAGTAAACTCGCCGGTTTCCCCAGCGGTGACTGGCTTGATCCAGCGGTTGCGGAGAAAGTCACTACTCTGCTGAGAGCTCGGATTCACCAGTCAGGTATCGTCGACGCCATCGCTCCGCTGGCGGATGGATTGGCACAGATCTGCTCGCTCGAGGACCGCAGTCGAATTCACCAGATGATGGAGCAAGTGCGCCTCCGCAAACCCACCAACGGACGACTGCAAGAATTGATCTCTCATCTGAGAAATCATCGCCTCGCATCTCCCAGCGGGTCGAGAGTACAGGTGATGACAGTTCACCAGGCCAAGGGGCTCGGGAGAGATGTGGTGATTCTGCCCGAACTTTCAGCGGACTGGTTCAAAGTCCTTCCACAATTGTTGGAGAGAAAAGGAAATCCAGAATCTACCGATCCTCCGTGGCTCAGCCGCTACATCAAGAAACTGGAACAGCAGATTCTCCAGCATCCCTACCCCGAGATGAACCTTCAGGCGCGCCGCCGTCAGTTGCAAGAATCTTTGAGTGTCCTCTATGTGGCGATGACCAGGGCCAAGCGGTCGCTGACGATGATCATTCCAGCCACACGCCCACCGAAAGCTTCCGCTGCCTACCTGCTCTGGTCGACCCTCGGTCAATCGCAACCTCTGGTGCCAGGGACCACTCTGTTCGAAAAGGGAGACGCTTCAGTGGTCGGAGACATCATCGGAGAGGGAGATTCTCCCTCACAGGATGCTCCCATCCCCACTCTCGGTGCTTCCACTACAGGAAGCACCATGACCCCGTCGATGCATGCCTCCAGATTTCCCTCACTTCGTTCCCTTCATGCCCAATCACTCGGCACCCTGGCTCACCTTGCGCTGGAGCAGATCGACTGGGATGTGACTGAACCAAGGGACCTGACCGCAGCGCTGAATAAGCAACAACCTCGCCTCGCGTCTTTCACTGGAGAGACGATTGAGTTGATCGGTCACTGCCTCGAGCAAGAAACTTGTCAGCAACTCTTTGATCGGGAAGCGACACTTCAACGGCTGGAAGCCCAAGAGAATGATGAACTGATCCTGGAGAGAGAGGTCCCCTTCTCCTGTGAGATCGACCAGAACCTACTCAACGGAATCATCGACCGGCTGGTACTTTTAAATCGGAGCGGGAGTGCGGTCGCAGCGGAGGTGATCGATTTCAAGACTGACCAGTTTTCTGGCAGCGCCTTGGATGCTGCCGAGAAGCACCGCGAGCAACTGGAAAGTTACAGGAAGGCGGTGTCGCGGACCTGGGGAATCGAGCCAACGATGATCGCATTGAGGATCTTGCTGGTACGCAGTGGAGAAGTGATCACCCTCTAGGGGCAGGAGGGGTGGAGATCGCAGGTGAAGGCGGCATCAGACCCGATGATCCCACACTCTGGAAACGGAGCCGAGGGCGCTTCGCCACCGAGGAACAGGTACATCAGTAGATAGAGCCCATCCGAGATGTCGAGAAAGCCATCACTATTGGCGTCTGCCGCTTCAGTACAATATGGGATCGAAACTTCTCCAAACACCCTGCCGATCAGCAGTATCGCATCGGCGAGGCGAACTCCTGCCACGGCATCTGCATCTCCCCGGATGAACTGCGGCTCACAGGAATCAATTTGACCGTTCCCGTTGGTGTCCATGGCTGGATCGGCGAGATCGCACAGGTCTGGTATCTGGTTTTCGTCGCAATCTTCCACGACTCCAGAACTGATTTCGCATTCATCCGGAATCCCATTCGCATCACAATCGGGCTCACAGGAGTCGATGGTTCCGTTGGAGTTGCAATCGGTCTCGCTGCCGCTGTTGATCTGACAGACATCGATCACGCCATCGAGATCGCAGTCGATACCCAGTGAACCCAGAATTTCGCAACTGTCTGGAATCAAGTTCTGATTGCAATCTTCCTGACATGGATCTGGAATCCCATCGTCATCACAATCGGTCACCAGTCCCGTCGCGACTGCGCAACTATCGGGGATTCCATCTCCATCACAATCGGCGACCCAACCTTCGGCGGTCGCACAACTGTCTGGAATCAAATCTCCATCACAATCGACCGAGACTCCGGCGGCGATTCCGCATCCATCGACAATTCCATCGAGATCGCAGTCCTCTGCGATCCCCTGGGCGATGGCGCAGGAATCCAGCACTCCATCTTGATCGCAATCGTCATCACCATAAACATCGAGGGTGATATATCCTCCCACTGCGGCCATCTCCGAATCGAACGGTGCTCCCGCAATGACGACTCCATGATCGACCGCCACCGACGACCCGAGGAAAGAACTCGAATTGCCGATTCGTACTCCCTCCAGTTGCCAGTCTCCTTGCCAGCGATAGGTAGAGATGGAACCGGAAGGGAATGCTTCGCTTCCGGTATCGGTGGGAGCCCCGACCGAGAGCACCGTGCCGGACAGTGCCAGCACCGCGCCGAATGCACATCCGGATGCTCCAGATGGCGGTACCAGATGAGGACCGATCACCCACAGTTCGCCCTCTCGATGGTAGTTGGCGACCGCTCCTGCAGCGGATCCTGCGAGATCGGAGTAAGGTGCACCGAGGAGCAGATGATCATCCGAGATAGCCACTGCAGTGCCCAGCCGATCGCCTGGATTGGCAACCCCGGTTCCGATCGAAAGCTCCTCGATCCAACCATCTTGTCCACCGGAGAAGAGGTAGGCAGCTCCTGTATCGGGTCCGAGATGATCTCTTCCCGGAGCTCCAACCAGCAGATCCTGTGAATCGGAAAGATCGAGAGAAGTGCCAAACTGATCGCCGGGGACTCGATCGATCGCCATCAATCGATCCTGAAGAACCCACCCGTTATTCTCATCACTCACCCATATGGTGACGCAGCCGACCGACTCAGAACCAAACTGAAAGTAAGGACTGCCAGCCGCTAGAATGTCGCCGGAAAGAGAAAGTGCAGAACCAAAGCCATCACCTTGCTGACCCTGTGGATCACTGAGTTGCTGGATCAGATTCCAGCCAAATCGGTCTCTTTGCCACATCTGGATGGTCCCGGAACCGACTGCACCGATCGCGAGCAACGAATCTTCGGCCGCCAGTGCAGCACCGAGCTGTGCTTCAGCGGATCCGATCAACAGTTCTTCGAGTTGATAACTGCTGTCATTTTTGCGGTAAATCCGAACGCTTCCGCTGAGGGTTCCTCCCGCATCATCCCCGATGGCGCCGATGAATAATCGACCTCCAGAGATGGCCACCGATCGGCCGAGATAATCGCCACCACTGATCCCGAAGATTTCCACTTCACCGGTGGCGCATTGTGCTGGTAGTTCACCGCATGGCCAGATCAGACAGAACAGCGCTACCACTGTAGCGAGTAGAGTCCATGAGATCGGTGATCTGGGGGATGCTGGCATCGAGGGATCTTTCGGGACATGAGTGGGACGTCACCTCGAGGGAGGGTGACCGAACTGACTCTAATCGTCCCGTTTACCCGAATTGTGTCAATCCGTGCCTTCTTCAACGGTTCTTGAGGGTCACGATTGGGAGGTCGTCTCCTTCGGTCCGAATCCGTTAGAGAGGATCCCCCAGTCTCCGCGGCCAGTGGTCTTCTGGCGCTGGTGGATCATCTTCTCCAGCCGGTCGGATATGGTCGAGTAATCCCTCTTCCATCTTGTCGTACTGAACCTTGCCATCGATGATGGCCCAGCGGACATGCGACATGTAAGACAGCAGATCTCCATCCATGATGATGAAATCGGCATCTTTTCCCACCTCGATCGATCCGATGCGATCGGCAACGCCAAGCATCCTGGCGGGCTCGATGGTGATCGACTCCACCGCGGCATCCTCAGGAAGCCCACCTCGAACCGCAAAGGCCGCTTCCAGTGGAAGGTGTGAGAGGTCTCGTCCCGCCAGTCCCCACAGAGCGATCCCTGCGCTCGCTGGCATGATGGAAAAGGGAACCCCACTCTCGTGAAGGATCTTTGCATTCTCGATGCTCGATCCTCCTGCGGCTCCTCGACTTTCATCTCGATCTCTCCGAGAGCGAGGTGTGAGGACAACGGAAGCACCACAGCGCGCCAGTAGACCCGGCTCGATCCATGCTTCCTCCGCCCCTTCGATGATCATCTTGAAGCCAAATCGACGGGCCAACTGACAGATTTCGCGCAGATCGAAGATGGTGGACACCCGGGAGATCGCTACTTTATCCCCCAGCAAGAGGGAACGAGCCGTGGCATAGGTTCCGCGGATCCACTTGTCATCGGGAGCCTTCGCATCCGGATTATCCTTCTTCTCCAGAACATGTTGCTCCACTTTTCTGAGATGCTCCTGGACCTTCTCGAATGCTTCTCTCAACTCTCTCTTCTTGCCCGGATTACCACTGCGATAACTGATCGAGATGAAGGACTGACGTCGTAAGGTCAGATCGGTGACCTGTCCACGAATCAACTTGGTGACTAGACGACCATTCCACGTCGAGGTGATCCCTGCCGCGAGTCCTGTGACCGTTCCCAGTGCAAATGGATCCTGTGACAACTCCGCCTCTCCCGATCCGACCAGTCCATTGGATCGAAACGCTACCAGTCCGGGATAGAGATGATGACCGCTGGCATCGATCTTCTCCGCTTCATCGGGGACCGCGATGTCGACCCCGATCGAGACGATCTTGCCATCTTTCGACAGCACGGTACCGCCGCGAATCACCGATCCGGTGATGGTGTGTATCGTGGCTCCCTCGATCGCCAGGTACTCCCCTTCCGGATCGTCGAGTTCTTCCTCCGGCGCATCGGGTACAGGTGTGGGTGGAGGCGGTTGTGGTCGACGACCGCGGCGGCGACGAGGAGGATCTTGCGCCTCGGCCACTCCTGCGATCTGTACCGCAGTTCCCGAAGTGAACGGGATGTCGGTCACGAGCAGCGCAATCGCCAGCAATACCAGGGAAGATTTGAACTCTTTGATCATCATCGATCCTCTCGATCCCACACCACTTTGCCTGCGATGATGGTCTTCATCACCCGCGCACCTGGCTCCAGGGGGTCGGCGTCGAATAGAACGAAGTGAGGCTCTTTCCCCTCCTCAACCGTTCCCATCCGATCATCGAGTCCCAGCAATCGCGCCGCTTCCAGAGTCACCGAAGCGAGGGCGGCCTCGCGCGAAAGCCCGTACCGAACCAACTCGGCAAGTTTCGCCGGTACCCCTCTCATTCCCGCAAAGTTGTCTGTTGCAGGTAGCGTGATCACGGTGCAACCACCCCTGGCCAGCACCACTGGAATGTGAATTCTCGAGTAAGTATCGGGAAACGCACTGAGCGCAGGGGGGACCAGAACCGTGGCCTTACGCTCTGTGAGGAGTTCTACAACCTCGTGAAAAGCGCCGGTGCGAGACACCGGCAACTGGAAGATCGACAAGGGATCTCGATCCTTCAGTTCCTTGACACTCGCGATGGCAGAGTCGAGATGCAGGATCAAGCCAGGAGTCTGGGCGGAAAATACGATGGGAAGCGCATCCTCCTTCTCCTCGAGAATCTTGACCAGTTCGATCACCGCAGGATTCATCTCTGGTGGCTGAAACTCCTTGGGCTTTCCATCGTCTGCTTTTTCAGTTGCGGGCTTGTCGCTCTTCTTGTCACCCGCGGCGGCATCTCCAGCATCTTTCTTGGACTCCTCTTGTTCCTTCTTCTTCGCCGCTTCCTGCTCCTCGTCCCACTTCTCTCGCGCCTTCTTGACCTTATCGATCTCGCCGCGAGCCACATCGAAGCCCTTCCCGACCGAGGTGTAGATCCCTCTCGGAGATCTGCCGTTGAGAGGGAGATAGGCGGCCGCCTTGAGGATTCGATCGGAATCGTCTGGTGTCGTCTTCACCACCACTGCGTGACCCGGGAATCCTGACCCTGAGGGAACCAAAGATGCCGCAACGAAGCCCGCCTCAAGAAAGTCCTCCCACGGCATCAACTCTTCGTCCAGTTGCCTGAGCGGCGACAAGTTGCAGTTGGTTCCGTTTTTCGACAAACTCTGAAGTCCATGACTCGATCTCGCCAGGATCATCCCTGCCATCAAGGTCTGACCTGGAGCATCGATGATGCGTGCATTCTTCGGATACTCCAGCTGGTTGCCCACCAGCGTGATCTTGCCCTCATCGATCACCACTTCACCCGGCTCCAGCACCTCACCGGTTCCGGTGATCACCCGAGAAGCACGGATCACCGTGACTCGTTGAACATCGTCGGACGCTCCAAACAGAGCCAGTGGTTGCCACAACAATACCAACAGCAAGAACCGAATCAGTGGTCGACAGTCGTCGCGGCGCTTCATCAGAAGACCCTCTTCCCGTTGGCGTCGTACGTCACCTGGCCGTCGATCACCGTCATCTCACAAGATGATCGCGGGTCGATGGGGTCTCCAGTCCAGAGACAGAAATCGGCATCGAGCCCCACTGTGATGCTGCCGAGGCGGTGATCCATCATCAGGGCTTCTGCTGGAATCCTGGTGACTCCCTTGAGAGCCTCGTAAGGAGTCCAGCCGTAGTAGCAAGCCATCGATGCCTGGTAGAACAGTTCCTCCTGCGGCACCACCGGAGAGTCGGTATTGATCCCGAGCTGGCGAACGCCTCCCTGCCACCACCTCGCAGCGTTGCCCATGATGCGACGCTGGGTCCGGTCGTAATGAAGTTGCCGCGGCCCATTGATGGTGTAAATACTCTGATCCTCATTGACCAGCCGCGCCACCTTCCAGGCATCGAAGGTGGAGTGGTCGAGCACCGTGCGAATTCCGAACTCACCGGCGACCATCTTGACGGTGGTCATCAGCACCTGATAGATCTGGGTATGAACCGAGGCCACGGTTTCTCGACGAAACAGCGCCCTGAACTCTTCCCAGTGCAGATCCTTGGGAGGTTCATCCGCCCGTTCCCCCTGCTCCCATGCAGTCCGCGCCTTGTGGTATTCCATCGCCTTGCGCAGCGTCTGCCGGGTGTTGAAGTTCATGAACGATCGCCCCACTCCATAGAAGTATCGCTCGGGGTTCCCCGCCTGGGCGATCTTCAACGAGCCGGGGGCCTTCAAGACCGCCTCCTCGACGCTACCGGTTCCGGCGGTCTTGAGGATGGTGCCGAATCCTGACATGTTGTTTCCACTGCCTGGAATCGTCAGCACAGTGGTCACGCCGCCGGCACGAGCTCGTTCCATCTCCACCCCATCGGGAACGATCGCCTCGAGCGTTCGAAGCCCTGGGTTGGTCAGGTAGATGTAATCATGGAGGTCGGGACTGGAACCACCGGTGTGGTTATGACACTCGACCATCCCCGGAACCAGCCACAACTGGGGTTTTTCGATGACCGTAGCTCCTGGCGGAACTTCAACATCACGGGAGCGCCCCACCGCTGTGATCTTGCCATCGGTGACGATCACTATTGCGTTATTGATCACCCGGTCATCGCCATCCATGGTGACGACCTTGCCCACTCGAAAAGCGTGCACCTCTGCCGCTGCAAACAAATCGCTGACCGAGGTGACGATGAATAGTGTCAGTAATATCCAGGTGCAGGTCCTCATCTCGGGACCTCCTCTCCATGGATGAAGACCCTCTGAAGGCGACTTCCCGCCTCCAGTGGATGTCCATTCCAGATCAACAGGTCTGCATCGAGACCGCTCTTGATCGATCCCACTCGATTGGCTGCCCCCAGTGCCTGGGCTGCTCCGATAGTCAGTGCATGCAATGCAGCATCGGCACTCATGCCACGCTCGACCGCTTGCATCGCCTGCTGTTGCAGGGAACGAGCGCCATCCGAAGCTTGGCTCTGAAACGCCACGCTGATGCCGGAGCGACTCAGGAAATTGCCCGGGGCAAAAGTCTGCCGCTGGATGGTGAAACTCGATTCTGCTGGCAAGATGACCGATACAGATTTCTCCGCCAGCAGGTCACGGTATAGACGCATCTCCTGACCCAGCCGCAGGGTCAAAGGAATCTTCTTCTCAGAAAAGAACTCGATCACCTTGGCGGCCACTTCCAGTCCCGTGGGAGTCACCACCACCGGAATCTGTCCCTCGAGGACCTTTCGAACCGGCTCCAGCGCAAGATTGACGCGGGGAGCGTTGGGTCGTCCATCTTCATCGCGTTTCTTGCGCCGTTCCACCTTGAACGATTTCGCTTCCTTGC
>JABHOG010000067.1 GCA_018694835.1 Planctomycetota bacterium
GTATTCGTCGGCCCCACAGGGGTTGGAAAAACACTCGTCGCCAAATCCCTGGCCAAGTTCTTGTTCGGGACGGAAGACGCGTTGCTCTCGATCGACATGTCGGAATACGCAGAGAAACACTCCATCTCGCGCCTGATCGGATCCCCTCCTGGATACGTCGGATACGACGAGGGAGGTCTGTTGACCGAAAAGGTCAGGAGAAAGCCGTACATGGTGGTCCTCTTCGACGAGATCGAAAAGGCACACACCGATATTTCGAATACTCTTCTTCAAGTGCTAGAAGAAGGTCGTCTGACCGACGCCTTCGGTCGCAAGGTCGATTTCCGCAACACCATCGTGGTGTTCACTTCGAACCTCGGAGTGAGAGAAGCTGAAAACCGTGCATCCCTCGGATTCGGTGAATCCCAAGAGGACCAGAGTGCTTCGAAAACTGCCGTGCTTGAAGCGGTGAAGTCCTTCTTCCGCCCAGAGTTCCTCAACCGTGTGGATGAAGTGGTGGTCTTCAACGAGTTTTCAGAGGAGGAACTGGTACAGATCCTCGATCTTGAGGTCTCCAAGCTGGAATCCCGGGTCGCAGGATTGGATCTGAAGATACACATCGATGAAGCAGCAAAGTTGCACCTGGTACTCGAAGGTTCTGGCCCCGGAACCGGTGCCCGAGGCCTACGCAGAGTACTGGAAGATCATCTCCAGGATCAAATCGCCGACCTGATCCTCGATGGAAAACTCAACAGCGGAGGACTGGTCAAGGTCACCCTCAATTCAGACCAACAGTTGTCTGTCGATATCGAGGAGAAAGACAAGGTCAACTGAAGCGAGCCACAGGAATCCGAGACAGAGCCCGCCAGGCCCGAGGGCCCTCTTCCGAGGGGGTCCCGGGCCTTTCTCATGCTACACTGACGCAGCTGCAGTCCGTCGAGTAGGAAGGTGTGGTGATGGAACTCGAGGATTGTCCCCACTGCGGATCGCCGCTGTTGTCTCGTAGCATCTGCTGCAAGTCTTGCGGTAGCGATTTCGAGACGGGGTGGCAGGACCCCGCCGAGGTCGAGTACTCATCGATCGAGTTGCCCGAATCATCCTCTAGCTTTGATTCCGATCAAGCCAACAAGAGAGAGCACTTCAGAAGAATCGGCTTGCTGACCATCGGCTTGTTGATTTTGGGATTCATTTCCACGTTATACCTCCCCACAAGAGAAGTGATCCTGGTCTGGCTGGCACTGGGCCTGTTACTGCGTTTGATTCAGAAATCAGACTGAATTCACTCCACAGCAATCTTCGCTCTCGTCACTTCAAACCCGTCGCTGGAACCCTACTTCCCCGCCACACCACCGTCAGGATTCCCAGCACCACCAGCGGCCCGCCAGACCAGAACGCCTCCGGGGGAGTTTCCCTCAATCCCGGATAGATCCACACGATCATTGGAGCCACCGCCACCTCTCCGAGAAATGCCGTCGAGACCACAGATGGTGGCAAGTGGCGAAGCGCAGCATTGAGCGGAGTATGCCCCAACAGGGTTGGAAACAGTGCCAGCATCGCCGCCAGCAGCCATTCATCACCATTTTCCGGGAGCAGCAATCCTCCAGATGCTCCGCGGATACCGGAGATGATCAGGTAGCCCGCCAGCACTAGCGCCGCCACCGAGTAGGCTCGACTGGTATAGACTGCGGTGGATAGTTTCAGAGTAGCGGCCCGTCCGGCAAAGATGTAGCCGACGAAGGCCGCCGATCCGATCAGTGCCAGCGCGATCCCCAGCAACGACTGATCACCGTACCCAGGATCCCTGGCAGCTTCGGTCAGGATCCAGGTTCCGTACAGCGTCACGACCACTCCTACCAGCCGTAGTCCATCGGCTCGCGCCTGCCTCCTCATCACCTCGATGGAGTAGACGATCACCGGATGCACGTACACCAGCACTACCGATGTTGCCACCGAGAGATACTTCAGGGATGCCATCCATGCCCCAAAGTGAATCGCCAGGCAGACTCCGGCGATGAAAACCGATCGGCTCGCCGTCCGCAGCGACGACTGCTTGCCACTCTTCCATGCAAACCACCACAACACCGGAGCCGCCAGCAGCAGTCGGCGAAATGCCAGATTGACCTCATCGCTATCGGAAAGACGGATCCACAATGTCGATGTGGAGACACCGAAGATACCGAGAGCCAGCAGCCACCAGACTGTTACTCCCTGAGGTTTCGAAGAGTTCGGCGGAAGATTCGATGGCGAATTCGATGACTGACTCAACGGTTACCAGGATCCTGCCAGACTCCATCGACCCTGCGTCTACCCTGGACCGTCGACCGTAGATCGACAGGAAGTAATGAATCTGGAAAACCTTGCCAACAAACCGGTCGAACAAATCGCTGTATCGATGCCGCACCAACAGATGTCCAGCGTGAGTCGGTGGTGGCTGGCCATGGACCTCCGTGGTGCATCGCCTCCCCCACCTCGACTCCGGTAGGCATCCCGTTGAACAGGATCCGTCCCACTCGATCCTCCAGTAGGTCGAGCAATGGTGTGCACTGCTGCAACTCTTCCGTCGTGCCTTGTACGGTGGCGGTCAACTGTCCCTCGAGAGAGCGAGCCACCTGGAACATCTGTTCCATACTGGAACACTCCACCAGCATCGTACTGGGGCCAAACACCTCTCCCTGTAGACTCTTGTCCCCGATGAAACTGCTGGCATCGGTCTGTAACAGCGCCGCCTCGGCGTCGCAGGGCCCAGTTCCCGCAGGACCTCGGGTCACCAGCTCAACACCATGGCTGGCTGCCAGTTGCTCCAGCGCCCCCTGGTATCCCTTGCGGATTCCCGGATGAAGCATCGTTCCCGGTGGCTCATCGCAAAGCGCTGCGGAGAGCGCATCCTTGAATGATGCGCCCTGATCTCCAGCGACGGTGACGACGATCCCCGGAGAGGTGCAAAACTGACCGACTCCCAACCTGACACTGGCTGCGATCGAGGTCGCGATCTCCTCGCCGCGACTGGCGAGAGCCTCCGGTAGGATGAAGACCGGGTTCGCACTTCCCATCTCTGCGAAGACCGGTACCGGAACTTCGCGGGCAGCCGCCAATTTCCACAGCGACATCCCACCGGAGCGAGAGCCGGTGAATGCGACCGCTGCGATGGAGGGATGCTCGACCAGTTGAGTCCCGACATCGAAGGACTGGCCCTGCAGGAGACTGAAGATACCCGCAGGCATCGCTGCATCTCGAGCCGCTTCCTGGAGCGCCTTGCCGATCAGTTCACAGGTTCCCGGGTGTGCCGGATGCCCCTTGGCGATCACCGGGCAACCGGCAGCCAGTGCACTGGCGGTGTCTCCGCCGGCGATGCCGAAAGCGAGCGGGAAGTTACTGGCCCCGAAGACAGCGACCGGCCCCAGGGCTCTCATCCTGCGACGGAGGTCAGGTCGGGGAACCGGCTGTCGATCGGGAAGGGCCGTTTCGATGATGCTCTCGGTGAAAAGACCTTCTCGCAGCATGCTGGCAAACATTCGCAACTGGTTACAAGTACGACCCCGCTCCGCCTCGAA
This sequence comes from Planctomycetota bacterium, assembly GCA_018694835.1. GTDB lineage: Bacteria > Planctomycetota > UBA8108 > UBA1146 > UBA1146 > QNYK01. The sequence continues at coordinate 3,531 of JABHOG010000067.1, forward strand.
GCGACCTGCAGGAAGTCCTGTCTCCTCGACTCCCCGCCGGGTGATTGCATCTCCTGCTTGCTCGATTCGAGCGGCGGCTGCGTCAAGGAATCGAGCTCGTTGCTCGGCATCTCCCGCTCCACGCGATTCGTGAACCTGCAGAGCAGCCTCGACCGCAGCATCGATCTGATCCCTGGTCGCATCGGGGAACTGCGGCGAGAGTTGTTGGCCACTCGCTGGATTGGTCGCCTCGAAGGTTCCCTGCCCTGCGACCGATTCCCCTGCAATCAGGTGTACTCCTTCGATGCTCATCGCTTCTCCTTCACATCCGCAAACGGATTGGTCGCCAGAGATGACTGGATCACCTCCATGGCACCCTCACGAAGAGCACCCATCGCCGGAAAGCGGGGGGCACGAACCGTGTCAGTTCCCATTCCCACTTCCTGCTGCACCAACTTGATCAACTGGACAAACTCAGGAATGCAGTCGAGTCGCAGGAGTGGCAAGAACCAGCGATAGATGCGATCGGCTTCGCGAGCGGCGACAGGATCATCGATTCCCGCTACCGCCTTGTCGAACAGCACCACCGATTCCATCGGCAATGCATTGACCAGTCCGGCAATCCAGCCCACGGCTCCCTGCCTGACCGCTTCCACCACCATGTCATCGAGCCCTGCAAACAGCGCCAGTCGATCTCCGACCAGTGAATGGACTGCGGTGATCCGCCTCGAATCACCACTGGAATCCTTCACCGCCTTGAGGTTGGGAGCCCGCTCTGCGAGATCGGCAATCCAACCCGGTGCAAAATCGACTCCATAGGCGATGGGATTGTTGTAGAGCATGCAGGGTAAATCGGTGGCACCGATCACCGCCTCGATATGAGCTTCGACCTCGAAAAATGGTCCCCTGTGAATGTAGGGTGGCAAGACCATCAATCCTCTGGCACCCATCACGCTGGCACTGGCAGCCAGTCGGCCCGCCTCCCGGGTCGAAGCGGCAGCGATTCCTGGCACGACCGGAACCCTATCATCTGCGGCACGCACCACGGTATCGATGACACGCTCCTTCTCCTCAAAAGAGAGAGTCGCGCCCTCTCCGAGGGACCCGCAGGGGACGATTCCAGTCACACCTTGATCGACCATCCAGCGACAGTGTTGTGAAAGGAATGCGAAATCCACCTGCCCCGATTCATCGAACGGTGTGGTGATGGCAGGCATCACTCCTGCCCATGTCATCGATCGATTCGATTCCATACTCATCGAGTACTCTCCAATGCCGGTTCAGTTCCATCTACAACACATCTGTACATCTACAACACATCAGGCCCCATCATATACACGCAGATACGAGGCAGACAAACCATCTTGAGCCGCCCCCTCTCGCCAGCGCACCATCCCCTTCTCGGGTCGATGCAGCCCCAGCCAGCCACCGAAACGGAGCGGATTCACCTTCTCGAGTGAGCTCGACCTCGACGAACCACGATCACGAACAGCACCGGGGCGCCCAGCGCCGCAGTGATGACCCCGACAGGAATCTCGCGTTGTTCCCAGATGACTCTGCCGATCGAATCGCACAGCGGCAAGAACACCGCCCCGAGCAAGATCGAGGCAGGTAGCAAGGTTCTCGGGGCAGAGCCCACAATTCGTTTCACAAGATGAGGACAGATCAACCCGACAAATGCGATGGGACCGCAGGTCGCCACGCAGGCCGCCACTCCGAGCGATGCGAGCCCGAGCCCGAGGGTCCTCACTCGAGTCACCTCGACCCCGCGAGTCCGCGCTCTCTCGATACCGGAGATCAGTACCTCGAGGGGCCGGATCAACCACAACATGCCCGCCAGTGAGATCACCACGAAGGGAGCCAGCATCGAGATTCGATCGGGTCCGATGATGGTCAGGCTGCCGAGTGACCAGCGCAGAGCGCTGAGGGAAGTCACCTGATCGATGCCCAGTCGTAATCCCGATGCGATCGCGCCTGTTGCCAGGGTCAAGGCGATGCCTGCCAGCAATACATCTTCAGTGCGTGCACGATCCCGTGCCGCCACTGACGCGATGATCAGCGTCACCAGCAACGCTCCGGCGAAGGCCGCAGCGGGAAGAATCGGCAGTCCCATCCAGGTACTCCCACTTCCGAACACCAGTACTGCCAGCACTCCGAGAGTCGCTCCTGCGGTGGTTCCGATGGTACTTGGGGTCGCCAGCGGATTGCGTAACAGGATCTGCACCACCGCTCCAGCGGCAGACAGAACCGCTCCGACCATCGCACCCGCGAGAGCACGAGGGAGTCGCAATTCGTGGAGGATCCACTGCCCGTGCTGATCATCGAGAGTGGGACCGATCCATGCGGTCGCCACCGCGATGGTGATCGCCAGCACGACCCAGGGAAGCCAGCGTAGCAGAGCCTTCATTCGAGTGGCTCCTCACCAGGGATCCAGTACTCCCGGTCTCCTGCAACGGCGCGCTCGAAGGGGATGCCATGAACCGTTTCCAGTCCTTCACCAAGATCTTGATCTGACAGTCTTCCCTGCCATGCGATCTTGCCCTGGCGAAGACCCACCACCCTGGTCTGGGCAGCATCGATGTGTCCCAGCAGATGGACATCATGGAGCACCACCAGCACGGTATTGCCCTGCCCAAGACGCCTCGACAAGAATTTCAACGTCCGCGCACGCCACACCGGGTCCAGATGATTGGCCGGTTCATCGAGCAGCCAGCACTTCGATTCCTGTGCGACCATCGAAGCCAGTTCGATGCGCTGTCGTTCACCTCCGGAGAGTTCGTTGATCCAGCGATCCGCGAGCGAATCTGCACCTGCGTCCTCGAGTGCTCGATACGCAGCATCGAGGCAATCTTGGCGCGTTTCGTTGAAGCGAAAGCGCGCCGCAGCGACCACATCCTCGACTCGTAATCTTTCCGCAGAAAGACCGTCCTGAGGAAGCCACGCCATCGATGCGGCTCGCTGTCTCGCCGTGAGAGTCGTCAGTGGCCGCCCTTCGATCCGAGCCGTGCCTTGATCGAGTGGCGCCAGCCCGAGCAGTGCCCTGATCAGGGTGCTCTTTCCCGAGCCATTGGGGCCGATGATGGCGACCATCTCTCCTTCGCTCACCTCCAGCGACAGTTGATCGAGAATCGGAATCTCGCCGGCGAGTACCGTGGCCTGATCCAGTTGTAACAGGGCTACCACTGGGCCCCCCCGACCACCAACCGAGTCACCTCGGCTCGAATTTCCCGTACCAGGTCGAGAAGTTCCGGTCCTTCATCGAGAATCCTCGGTCCGGAGACTTCCCCCACCGCACCGCCGATCACAGCCTTCAACCCGGAGAGATGTTGATAGTGATCGAGCAGTGACTGATCTGCGGTCGCCCCTCGTCCACCATTCAGGTGGAGAATGATGTCAGGATCGATCGCCAGTAGTCGCTCATAGGAGATCTGCGGCGTGCCGCTCATCGCCTGCTCGATGGCATTTCGAAACCCTGCGGCTTTCAGTACTGCACCGTGAATCGAGTTGGGCTTGATGACCCAGGGCCCGCCTGCGGCATCGAGGTCGCTTCCAATCACCAGTAGCACTCGCGGTGCATCCTCAGCCACGACCGGATCCGCCAGTAGTTTCTCGAATCGATCGGCAAGTTGGTTCGCTGGAGATTCTCGATGTACGACGACACCGATGGCACGGATACTGGCGACCACCTGCTCCACCGATGACCAGGGCAACTCGATCGTCTCTCCGACTCTTGCCAATTCATCCCTTGGCAGTCCTGCGGCACTTCTGACCAGCAAGGTTCTGGAACCGCTCCGAACGATTCTCTCCAGGTCGGGAGCCAGTGCCGTCCCACCCCTCGCCACTCCATCGATTTGCGGACAGTAATCACTGATCATCGAAATGGCTGATTCTGCACCGATCGACTGCAAGGTTCCGGTGATGCAAGGAGCCAGCGAGACGACCCCACTCCCTGATTTGGCAGCCGAAGATTCCACTACAGAATTTCCGGTGAACTCTTCGGTGGACAGGAGGCCGGAGATGGCGACAGCCAGCGAAGCGAGGGCGATGATGATGAAGATGGAACCACGGTCCAAGGTCTTGCTCCGTACTGGGGTGATCCCGCAGAAGATAACCGATCCGGAGGCGACAACATCCCACGGTCACCGCGAGATCTCACCTTTCCCCGGGCTGGTCGACCACGGCGGTCGTACAGAATCGGCTCGATCCTCCCCTAGTGCCTCCAGGATCGGCATGCAGACCCTTCCCTGACAGGCTCCCATGCCGATGCGGCACAATAACCTCGCCTCCCGGATGGAGCCGATTCGATCCGCTGTCGCGGCGGTCACATCCTCACATCGACAGAGCATCACTTCACCACGCCCCTGATGGAACAGTTCCGGTCGCAGGGAATGCGCCGCTTCGAGTGCCCCCCCCCACGCTCGGTGCCGTCGCACGCGTGCTTGCAACTGCGCACGGGGAGTCCGGCCTGCTGCACAGATCCCCGCCACCAGGCCGCTATCGATGGCCGCATCGCAGCCGGCGATCCCGGTCGGCTCTCCGGCGCAATATACTCCCTCGACTCCGGTCCACTGCTGGTGATCCACGGCAACGCAACCATCATCGAGGATACGGCAGCCGAGTCCTTCAGCGACCCGCGTCTCCGGCACCAGTCCAAATCCAACAGCCAGTCCATCCACATCTTCGATGCGAATCCCATTCTCGGTTTGCAGATGAACCCGCTCCACTCGCTGATTCCCTTCTGCCTTGACTGGCCAGGAGCAAGACAACTTCTCGACATCTCGCAGTGATTTCCACAACGCCATCGCCTGTCGAATACGAGTTCGCGATTTCAGTACCCCCAGAAGCAGTGGAATCCGATTGAAGTTGGAAGCTTGCTCGACCAGCAGCACCGAAGCTTGTTGCTGCCGAGCCAGTTGGGCCACCGCCAGGAGCAATGGCCCGGTTCCCGCCACCACCAGTCGCTTGCCCTTCACATCCAATCCACCCTTGATGAGTGATTGCAGTGCTCCGGCTCCGACCACTCCTGGAAGGGTCCAGCCCGGAAATGGCAGGAAACGTTCTCTGGCTCCAGTGGCGATGACGATCGTGTCGCACTCGATCTCGATCGACTCTCCACTGGCGACCGAACTCGCCTGTAACCTCCCCGGCTCTCCATCGATGATGCTGTAGCCGTGAAGCCTACGAACTCCGGCTCGTTCGGCTCGCTCGATCCAACTGCGAGCCTCGGCCGGGATCCGATCGTTGTGAGCCCAGATCCTCCCACCCGGACCGGGAGATTCGTCGACCACCAGGACGTCTAGCCCCAGTTCTGCCGCAGCAATCGCGGAAGCCAACCCTGCCGGGCCGGCACCGATGACGACCAGTTCTGCACCATCTCGCTGCGGCGCTGAGATCTTCAGAGGTGCCAGTGGAGATCGATCCAGGTCTCGTTCCGTCTCCACCTGCATCTGATCTCGAACCCGGATCAAACAGCTTCTCACACCCCGGTGCCCGTCGACCACCAGGCGACACTCGTGGCAACTCCCCATCGCACACAATGCTCCACGTCGCTCGCCTGTCGCAGATCTTCTCAGCGACACGACTCCCAGATCGAGCAAGGCTGCAGCGAGCTGGGCACCTTCCTTCACCTCGATCCACACACCATCGAGGCGAATCTTCACCTTACGATCGCCACTCATCGATGCACGCCCGCCATCATGAGTTCGATACGCTCCGCCGCCATTCCAGCATCGACGATCGCTCCCGCCCGTGAGGCCAGACGGGCCACATCCAGCAGATGATCGAGATCACGCTCGAGGTCGATGCGATGGAGTAACATCGGTTGATTCTGGTGACCATTGAGCCAGGCGGTGAAAGCGAGGCCCGTCTTGTAGAGGTGGGTCGGTGCTTCAAAGACTCGCTGGCCGTACTCTTCACAAGGCTGCATCCAACGGCGATATCCAGCGAGATCTCCTGCTGCCAGATGCCTGAGTGCTCGTCCAGCAGGGACTGCGACTCCATCCAGCACACCCAGCAGGGCATGACTGAAATCTCCATCGGGAATCTGACGATCACCGATGGCGACGCTCTGGCATGGGATCTTTCCATCCCCTGCGATCAGATCACAAAAGTGAAGGTCGTCCCCGGTCAGCACGATCTGTCCCCGCTCACGACAACGCTGCCGCACCTCGATCTCCAGGTCGTGGTCCAGCATCGACATCTTGACGCCACGTACCTTGTCAACATCGATGCTGAGGATCTGATCAAGGCTGGTACCTGGGAAGTATCCCGCCAGTTCTGCCAGAAACATCGGGCCGAGCCAGTGAAGTAGCACTGGTCCGTTACTCTGCTCGATGATGGAGCGATAGATCGAGACGTACTGCTGCTCGTCACAACCCCAGCGACAGAGCCAAGGCATCGGCAAGATGATCGCAATGCCACCGGCCTGCTGGATGATATGAACTTGCTCGACCACGGCATCGATCAACGTCGTGTGGTCCGACACCTCGCCGCACTGGTCTGCCCCGGCTCCGGCGATGAAGCCTGTATCAAGATCGAGCTCCCCGCACTGCTCGATCAATCTTCGTGCGGCGGGCCAACCCAGTTCAAATCGCTGGGCGGTGTCCATCGCTTCTGCGATGCCAAATCCATGTGAGGACAGGTGCTGACGAAACGCCATCGTCTGATCCCAGTCGACCATCTCGATGGCATCTGCACTGCTCGATCCTGCCGCACCAGTGGATCGTTGGGTGGCGTCATCCTTCAAGATGATGTGAGCCGCAGCATAGGCGACCCTGACCGGCTCTGCGCCAGTGGGTTCAGCCTCTCGGGAGAGCAAGCCATCTTCCAGCCAGATCGGTTCTCCATCAGGATTTGGCAGTTCAATCTTCATCCGGTCAGTTTTTCTATCCAGCCAGGCAAGGCGGTGGCCGTCTTCCAGATCAGAAACGTACTCAGCACAAGCGTCGCCAGCAGAATCGCTCCTTGCCACAGCATCGCCCTGGTTCCCTCAGGTCTATCCGCACCGAGATATTTCTTCGAACGCTGCATCTTGAGGATTCCTATGTAGACCGCAGGCAACAGGAAACCGGTCAAGATGGTCGTCGGGACCGCAATCCAGATCGCCATGTCACTCCAGTAGAACGCGCCCAGTACTCCAGGTGTGGGGAGCAAGCATGCCAATCGAAATTGCTTCGATCCGACCTTCCAGCCGAGAGTTTCACAGGCAGCAAAACCGCAGCAAACCATGTGCATCGTGATGCTACTGGTCACCATTCCGAGCAATCCGAGATCAAAGAGGATTCTTGAAGTCCCTGTACCAAAGGTGCTACCGAGGATTTTCGCCGCATCGATCGGCTTGAAGCCCTTCCCTGGAAACGGGATTCCATCGGGGCCAAAGGTACTGGCTGCTGCCACCACGATCAGGGTTGTGGTCAACAGGTACGGGACAAACATACCTGCAAATAGATCAAACTTTGCCAGGGATCGATGCTCCTTACCCCAGCCTCTCGCCAGCAACGAATACGGATAGAGAAAGACCATGTTGGCACCGATGGCCGCTGCCAACCCCGCCACCACGATACTCAGAGCATCGACCGACTTGCTCGCATCATCCACAGGAGAGAAGGTCTCGCCGATCGATCCCGGGATGAAACCGGCAAAGAAGGCACCCGGATCACTGATTCCCGTCTTTACGACAACTGCGGCAAAGCACAGCACGATCAACCACACCATCACCTGCATGCTACGCTCGAACAACTTCAACAACTTCGGCGAACGACCATAGGTGCTCGACCAGATGATGGCCCAAGCCAGCACCAACAAACCCCCACCCCAACCGATCCTGACACCCGTGACCGCTCCGATGTCCTGGATGGCGGCTGCCGCGAGTGCGTACTGAGCGAAGTGCCAGATGACACTCGACAGTACCGCCCCGGCGATGAAGGCGAATGCATAGAATGGACCCGCATGCTGGCGAATCGCCGCCAGAGGTCGCTGGCCGGTCGAGAGGGTCTGGTGTGCGACCGCTGACAACACTGCCATTCCGAGCAGCATCGACAGTGGCGCCACCCACAGTAACTGGTATCCAAACGCGCCACCGGCCATCAAAGTTGCCGCGGCGGTGCCACCTCCGAGGGTCAGCGAACTCTGCAGGTAGCCAGGCCCGCCTCGACGGAGGAACGCTCCCCAGCGCTTCGTGATGGGAGCATCCTCCAGTGAAGTGAGCCACTTCTTCTCTTCGGCCAGCACCTTCCGATCGGGCGGGGCCACCATCGGCAGGTCGACCTGCTGCTGCGAATCCAGGTCGCCCTGCTGCTGCTGCGAATCATCGTCGATTTGATTCAACGGGCATTTCCCTTCCTGGCACTCGCCTTGGCGGATTTCAACTCCGCTGCGGCAGGGTGCGACTTGTAATGATCGTCGAGCGGAAAACAGCCGCTGACCAAACCGTTTCTCGGTGCTGTGGTGCAGTCGCTGAAGGTCCGGCACACCAGTTTCTTTGGCATTGCACGGCCGTGGATGACATCCCTTGGCAACTCGGGATAGGAGAGCATCGATCTTCCGAGACCGACCACATCCTGGAATCCGTTACGGATCTCATGCTGCGCCACTGCCGGTAACCACTCCTGCAAATAGGTCCAGCCGGTGCCGACCAGACCGAGATGGGGAAATGACTGCCGGACCGCTCGGGCGGCCTGAAGATGTGCGGCAACTCCCACCAGCGGGTCTTCCGGCGGCGGATATCCGTCACTGGGAGGATACTGTGCCGGTCTCTGGCGGTGAGGACACCAGTAGGGCGAACCGATGGTCAAGTTGAGCCATTCGATCCCCGCCTCCTGCAACAAGGTGATCAGTTGCATCGGCTCGGTCCAGCTGGGGTTCTGCGGATCTGCCGGATCGATGCCAAAGCCATGCGGGTATGGCTCGCCCTCGGGCCAGTCGGGTTCACCCTCTCCCTGGTGCGATTTCTTGAAGGGAATCACATCGGTCACCGACAGGCGTACCGCGACCCCCAGCCCCGGTGCGGCGCTGCGCACTGCAGCGATCACCTCTCTCAACAGACGACTGCGACCCTCCAGGTCGCCACCATATCGACCAGGGCGCGTTCTCGCCGACAGTAACTCGTGCAACAGGTATCCGTGGCACGCCTTGATATCGACGAAATCGAAGCCCGCTTTCTGCGCACAGACCGCAGCCTCGATATACCTCTCAGCGATCGATTCCAGTTCACCATCGTCGAGCAGTTGTTCTGCAGTGGCGGAAACTCGCTCATCGAGAATCGGATGTTGAAAGGCGATCTTTGGTGAAGGACCCGCCGTCGTCGGGCGCGACCAGCGTCCGGAGTGAGTCAGTTGCAAACCTACCACCGAAGCAGTGGGGGCTTCGTTTCCGATCGCATCATGGCCGGCAGTGATCGCCTGTCGCAGCGACTCCAGTGTCCGACAACTCCGATCCGAATCACGATGGAACAGTTGGTTCGGGTTGGCCCGACCATCCTCCACCACTGCAAACGCTTCACCACCCCAGATCAGGGCAGCACCACTCTCTCCAAAGCGACGCCAGCGCCGGAATGTCTCTTCGGAAGGAGATCCATCGGCATGTGCGTCCCAACCTTCCATCGGCTGCACGGCGAATCGATTGGAAAGGGACCAGCCCCCTTTCTCCAGTGCAGATCCGAGTGGTCCGGGAGATTCCACCTCGTCATCGAGGTCCAGTTTTCCATCGATCTCCTTCCAACGAGCGCGGAAGGAGTCTGTATCCTTGAACTTATTCGGAGATCGAATCTTCATTCCTGCTCTTTCGCTCTTCGAGAGAGTACCGAGCGACGCTGATGGCTCGCAGGTTCGATGGTGCAACCATAGCCTTCGCAATCAAGAGATCGAATCGAGAGGTTTCCGGCTTCGATGTGGAGTTCGGCTCCATCGCCGAGTGTTCGATATAGATCTGGATGATCATTCACCAGCGAAGCCGCTTCCTCTGGAGGAAGATGATCGAGACCCCTGAAGTAATGGTGGCCGTTTCGTTCGACATGGTGCAACCCCAGTGCCGCCACCGTCAGCAGATCCTGATGCAACCCCCACGGTGGCAGATTGGTCAGGTCCTCGCCACTGATGAAGGCACCGCCTTCGTGATGATCGCACAGGCCCTGATGGGCGATGGAGCGCGACACTCCCTTGCAGTTCTTGGCTGAGACTCCTCGATAGCCGATGCGTAACGCCTCCGGAAATGCCTCCGGACCATGGTCCGCCTCGTCGATGATGACGGGAGCGTACCTTGCCAGTTCGCTGGGGCTGGCACTCTCGTCAAAGGTCAAGGAGCGTGGCACCGGCTGCTCGATGCTGACGATCGCATCGATGAAAGTGGAGCCGGCCCCCTTTGCTGACAACTGCTCCAGCACCTGCGCCAGCTGCGAGGGATCGGCATACTGCTCGTTCCCATCGAGAGTCACCCGGTAACCGGGAGAGGCTTCATCTTCGAGAATCCGAGCCACTCGACCCAGTCGCTCCAGATCCTGCTGCGGATCTCCACCGACCTTCACCTTGAACCATGCCAGGCCGTGACGACGGATATCCTCTACCAGTGTCACCGGTAGGCCATCTTCGGGAGAGCCCTCAGACGCCTCCTCCAGATCATCGAGCAAACCGATCGTGTGACGAACCGCAATCGTCGAAGGCAGAGGGGCAGGATGAAACTTCCAGCCTGCTGGAATGGATGAGTGAAATCGATCGGGCTGGATCTTGAACAGATCACAGTCGAGGGCGTCGATGAAAGGGACGCCGACACCTCTACAGGTGGCGTCCATCATCGCTCGTTCCCAGATCGCACAGCCAAATCCTCGAGTCAATCGATCGGCTGCCGTGACGGGAACGGACAGAACCCGGTCTTCGAGGGTTCTCCAGTAATGATCAAAAACAGAGGCCTTGGTACCATCGAGAAGGATCTGCCCGGCGATCTGAATGCTCTCGACCAGCGATTCAATATCGGCTTCGACCGATCGCTCGAGATTCTTCTCGAACCAGCGAGGTACCAGCAACTCCGATGTGTAGCCAACCATCGGAGTGCCATCGGATGTTTCTGCATGAAGAGTAGCCACTGCCATCGGTGCCTCGGTGAGCGTATGCACACCGAAACGAAATGGGATGCGCGTATGGCACTCCTTCAGTTCCAGTTCGATCTCCGTCACCGTGATCTGCAAGATTGTTCCTCCCTGAGATGAATTCGATTCACCTGCGGCCTGATTCTCTGGATCCCGGACTCAACGGCTGCATCGTGCCCTTTGCTCTGCCAGGATCAAGAAGTGGTCATGACTCGAGCCGGATCCCAGGCTCGTGGATCGATGGGACTGGTGGTTCCGTGCATCGAGTGCGCGATCAACTGGGCCGCCGCAGGGGCCTGGGTGATCCCCAGGCCCTCAAATCCTGCCGCGATCCAGACCCCCGGCTGAGCGGGCACCGGGCCGATCAGCGGCCTCGAATCTGCCGTAGCCGCTCGAGTACCACTCCAGCAGCGAACAATTGGCAACCTCGAGATCCCTGGCAGGAATCGATCACTTCGAGCGACAATTCGCTCCATCAGCTGCCGGTCGACCATTGCGCCATGGCGAGGCCGGCGACTCGACCCGATACACAGCTGGCCGGTAGATCTGGGCAGGATGGCGCAGGCCACTGCTTCTTCCACTTCACCGTGAGCCCCCTTCTGGTATCCCGCCTCGACAACATGATGAGAGAGAACCTGGGTTCCACGGGCGGTGATGGCGAGTTGTCCTTCACGAGGGATGATCGGCACTTCGATCCCCGATTCATCGAGTAGATCGAGCGCATTCAATCCGGAGGCGATCACGATGGCATCGGCTTCGATGCTGTTGCCATCGAAGAGGCGAACCACTCCCGACTCCACCGAAGAAACCCTCACTCGTGGACGAAAGGTCGCTCCCAGCTGCTTTGCCTGATCCACCATCGCTGCGGCAACCACCGGAGCGTACAACACCCCATCCTCCGGCACTCGAAGACCGCCGACCAGATCCCTCGCCAGTGCTGGCTCCGCATCATGAAACGACTTTCCTACCAGTAACTCCGCACGAATGCCTTCCGCCTCAAGCCTCGCTGCAGAATTGACGAGTTCGTTGAATGTGTCATCGTCTTCAGCCATCCAGAGGGTTCCGGTTTCACTGAAACCGTCCGCTCCAGCGATTTCTGGGCAATCGTCTCGCCAGATCGATCTTCCCAGTTTGCAAAGTTGCAATCCGGCTCGATCCCCATCATTGATGACGATGTGTCCCATTCCCGCAGCGGTTCCCCCTCGAACTCCCACCGCCTCACCCTGGTCCACCACCAGCACTTCGGCCCCGCAGCGAGCCAGTGTTCGAGCACAGCAGGCGCCGACCACTCCTGCACCGACGATCACCACCTTGAAATTTGCCATCAGCGGACACCGCCAGCGGCTTCGATCGCCTGACGATATACATCGGTCGTTTCTCGGGCACAGGTTTGCCAATCAAAGGTCGTTGCATGCTTCCGGGCCAGATCCTGTCTTCTTTGGTCGTGCCCCAGCGCCCTCTGGAGCGCCCCGCCGATCGATATGGGATCATCGGGATCACAGACCTGAGCCTGTTCCCCTGCAATCTCTGGTGCTGCACCGGTATTGGAAACCACCACCGGCGTACCACAGGCCATCGCTTCCAGCACTGGCATTCCAAATCCCTCGTAGTGAGTGGGGTACAGCAGTGCCCGAGCCGAGGAGTAAAGGGCGGGCAATACATCGTCACCATGCCACCCGATCAGATGGATTCGACCCCGTCCTTCTCGCTCGATCAAACCGAGTATTTCATCGCCTCCAAATGACGGCTCACCGGCGATCACCAGTGGAATCTCCCCCAGATCTGCCGCAAGGAACCCCTCGATCATTCCGGGGATGTTTTTGCGGTTCGAGAGATCTCCAACGTAGATGACTGCGCCAGTTGGAATATTTCGGGCAGCGAGAATGCTTGCCGCTTCATCGGACGGGATCGGCTGGAACACCGGATCGATGCCATGATGAACCACGACAACCTTGCTCGGGTCACAATCGACACCTTCCAGAAAGTCGCGCCGCGTCGTTTCACTGACAGCGATGATGCGATGACATTCAATCGCCAGCGACTGGTAGGCCGCGATCTTCTTGTCCCGAAATTCCCTCGTCGAGTAGTGGAAGTCTCTCTTCTTCTGCGGAAGCAGATGCACCACGTCATGCAGCGTCGCCACTCTTGGTGATCTCCAGCGTGGCACTCTCGAATCGGTCACATGGACCACATCTGGTCGAGTCAACGCTGGCCACCACGGCTCCTGGATCCAGAAGTTACGGATCGTGGGGATTTTCAATCGGTGTCGATGGCGATGCAGGTGAGAACAACGAGTTCCGAGTGAAATCGTCGATCCAATCTGCTCCAGTGCCCGCGCCAGTTGGGCGGTATATCTCCCGATCCCTGTGGGTCGGGGAGTGCATGCAGCGGTGGCGTCTATGGTGATGCGCACGAGACCTCCGAGAGAAGGATAGGTCAGGATCTGTTACAGGTCGATGCCATGCCGAAAGGGATCATCCGGAGGGAAGTAAAGTGTTCCCTCTCCACACAAGGAGGCCTGCCCGTGAATCGTCGGTACGATCCCCTCGTCCGCCACCACGAAGGACCCGACGAAGCGAGTCCCCAGCACCCCGATCTGGTGCCACAAATCCCCCTCTTTCAGCGTCCCTTTCTGATACTCGCACGCCATCGTGGCACTGGTGCCGGTCCCGCACGGGGAGCGATCCCATTCTCGACCAGGGCAAAGAACGAATGATCGGGTTCCTTGGCCCTGCCCCGCCGGCAATGACTGATGCAATTCTATATGATCGATTTGCTCACCGTTGGATCCACGGATTCCTGCACCATCCAGTGCGTCTCGAATTCGACTGGCGACTTCAGTCAATGCAGAGACATGTTTCGAATCCACCTCGATGCCTGGAGTCTCGGCGATGAAAAACCAGTTTCCGCCCCAGGCAATATCTCCGGTCACCGAACTCCCGTCTTCGAGAGTCACCGTGCAATCTGCCGCACATCGATAACTGGCGACATTTCGCAGTGAAATCTCGCCATCTTCTGCCAGATTCAAGCCGACAACTCCCGCAGGAGTTTCCAGCTGGCAATCCCCAGCCTCGATGCGCCCCATGTGCCGGAGAGCTTCGACAACTCCCATCGCGCCATGGCCACACATTGCCAGAGCACCGACGTTGTTGAAGAAGATCACTCCCGCCTGGCAGTCTTGCAGGGAGCTCTCGAGCAGAAGTGCTGCGACCATCGCCTCGTGTCCTCGTGGCTCGCGAACGATTCCGGCTCGAAGCGAGTCATGATCTCTAAACAACACATCTCTCTGATCGCTGATGCTGCCCGATCCGAGATCAGGAAAACCACCTGTGATCACACGGGTCGGCTCCCCTGCAGTGTGAGTGTCGATGTAGTGAATCGGAGAAATTGCCATCGCTAGAGAACCCGTGCCACCAGTAGACCCTGACGCATCGGCAGGATGGTCCCCTGGAGCCTGGGATCTGTCGCCACGATCCGGTTGAACCTGTCGATGGCGACCCGGCTCGGTTCGCCATCGATGGCATCCGGAATCCACCCGTCTCCAGCCCCCAATACGTTGTCAGCCACGATCAGGCCGCCGCTTCTCATCAGAGGCATTGCCGCCTCCAGGTATCCCGGGTACTCGGTCTTGATCGCATCGAGAAATAACAGGTCACAATTCCCCACACCGAGTTCTTCGACCAGTCGAGGCAGCAGTTCCAATCCTTCACCTAGACGGACATCGATCCTTGATTCGCCTGCGCGCTCGATCGATTTCCGGGCAAAATCGGCATGATCTTCAGAGGATTCGACGGTCACGATTCGACCATCTTCACCGAGGCCCTGCGCCAAGGCGATGGCGCTCGCACCCCCAAGAGTCCCCACTTCCACAATCAGTTTCGCTCCACCAGATCTCGACAATGATGCAAGCAAAGAGAGCCACCGTCCGACTCCCGCGCCGACCGAAATCGCTGGAAGTCCTGCTTCCATTGAAGCTTCATGCTCTCGATCCCATCGATCCGTGTCATCACTGAAGAGTTGATCGATGTACTGATGGGTCCGCTCCCAGCGTTGCTGGGTCATACCTTCACTGGAAGAATCCGCCATCTCTTCACTTCTCCTTCGTATCTCAGAGAACTCGCTTCGCCTGCAAATTTTCGTCGAGTTTGGCCAGGAATTCTTCGGTGGTCATGAATGGAGTATCCGGCCCGACCAGCAGTGCCAGATCCTTGGTCATGTGCCCCGACTCCACCGTCTCGATGCAGACATCCTCCAGATCCGCTGCGAATTTCCGGAGATCATCGTTTCCGTCGAGCTTTGCCCGATGGGCAAAGCCACGGGTCCAGGCGAAGATGCTGGCGATCGGGTTGGTCGAGGTTGGATTGCCCTTCTGATGCTCTCGATAGTGGCGGGTCACGGTCCCGTGGGCCGCTTCCGCCTCGACCGTCTTGCCATCCGGGGTCATCAGAACGCTGGTCATCAGACCCAGTGAGCCAAATCCCTGTGCCACGGTATCCGATTGAACGTCACCATCGTAATTTTTGCACGCCCAGACGAAACCACCATTCCACTTCATGGCACAAGCCACCATGTCATCGATGAGTCGGTGCTCGTAGGTGATCCCCGCATCTTCAAAGGCGGACTGGAACTCCTCGTCGAACACTTCCTGGAACAGATCCTTGAACCGCCCATCATAGGCCTTGAGAATTGTGTTCTTGGTCGAGAGGTAGACGGGCCACTTCCGCTGCAATCCGTAATTCATGCATGCACGAGCGAAACCGCGAATCGATTCATCGTAGTTGTACATTCCCATGGCGATCCCTGGTTGATCGAATTGCATCACCTCATAGTTCTGGACTTCTCCCCCCTCGCTCGGGGTGAAAGTCATCGACAGCGTTCCAGCACCGGGGACCAGAAAATCTGTCGCTCGATACTGGTCACCATGTGCGTGGCGACCGATGACAATCGACTGGGTCCAGCCAGGTACCAGGCGAGGTACATTTTCACAGATGATGGGTTCGCGGAAAACGGTGCCGCCGATGATGTTTCGAATGGTTCCGTTGGGAGATCGCCACATCTTTTTGAGGCTGAACTCCTCCACCCTCTGTTCATCCGGTGTGATGGTGGCGCACTTGACTCCAACGCCGTACTTGAGAATTGCATTGGCAGCATCGATGGTGATCTGATCGTCGGTCTGATCGCGGCTTTCCACTCCCAGATCGAAGTACTTGAGGTCGACATCGACATAGGGAAGGATCAGACGATCCTTGATGAACTGCCATATGATGCGAGTCATCTCGTCCCCATCGAGTTCGACGACAGGATTCTCCACCTTGATCTTCTCTACCTTGATCTTTTCCACCGAACGCTCCTGACAACCCGGATCATCCGGGGAGTGGCTAGTTATGATTCTCCAGATGCTCCGATTCTAGGATCTGGCTGCAGCCGGGGAAAGCGGACCCGAACGGTATCCTACTTCTGGCACCCCGAGCAGAAAAAGAGCGATCGCTGGCCCTTCACGACCCGGCGAATCGAGCCTTCACAGCGGCTACAGGTCTCTCCCGCTCTCCCATACACCTCGAAGTGATGCTGGAAATAGCCCGGTTCTCCATCCGGTTGGACATAGTCATTCAAGGTGGTGCCCCCCTGGATCACGGCCCGCGAAAGTACATCCTGGATCGCTTCCCCCAGTCGCTGGTAACGCTGGAGAGAAATGCGTCCGCAGCGGCGATCGGGACGAATCCCTGCCTGCCACGCCGATTCATTGGCATAGATGTTACCGACCCCTGCGACCACCTTCGGATCGAGCAGGAAGTCCCTCAATCGAAGATTTCTTCCGCGCGAGCGGTGAAAGAGGATCTCCCCCAGCTGCTCCTGTTCGAGCGGCTCCGGTCCAAGATCCCTCAGTAACGGGTGCTGGCTCGGATCTTCTCCGGCCCAGATCACCAATCCAAATCGACGGGGATCGTGATAGCGCAACTGTCGACCACCCTCGAGAAACCAGATGACATGATCATGAGTCCGCTGTTCCTCCTCCTCGGCGACGATTCTCAAACTTCCCGACATCCCGAGATGGATCAACAATTGTCCCGCTGTGGTTTCCAGCAGCAGGTACTTGGCGCGTCGTTTGGTCTCCAGAAAGGTGGATCCTCGTAATCTCTCATCGAGGTCCCCCGGAACCTGCTGGCGCAGGCGAGAGTTTCGAACCACCACTTCCTCGATGCGGCGGCCACGGATCTGCTCGGCAATCCCCCTGCGGGTCGTCTCCACCTCTGGCAGTTCTGGCACGAGAATCGCCCCTTTCTGGAGATCCCGACAATTGATGAGAAAAAATTTTCAGTCGCCTCGGGAGTGGCTCAATCGGTAGCATGACCATGATTAGAGTGGTTTCCAGCATTCGAAATCTGTCTTCCCGAGAAAAGAGGGCTTGAAACCAAAGCCCATTGCCGTGTACCCGTTAACCACAACACCTGTTGCCGAGCGCCCGGCAACGGAGAGAGGGCCGATAACATCATGCCTACACGGCTCGTGATCGTAGAATCTCCGACCAAAGCCAAGACCATCGAGAAGTATCTCGGTGACGATTACGTGGTCGAAGCCAGTGTCGGACACATTCGCGATCTCCCCTCGAAAGCCAGTCAGGTTCCAAAAGAACTGAAGGACAACCAGGTGGTCACCGGCATCACCAAGGATTTCGAGGCGATCTACATCCTCGACGAGGACAAGAAATCGACCGTCAGTGCGATTCGAAAGCAGATGAAAACTGCCGATGAATTATATCTCGCCACTGACGCAGACCGCGAAGGAGAGGCGATCTCCTGGCATCTACTCGAGGTCCTCAAGCCTCCCAAGGATATGCCGATCAAACGTCTTCGCCTCGGTCAGATCACAAAGAGTGCACTGCAGAAGGCCATCTCCGAGCCAGAGGAACTGGACACCCAACTGGTCGAGGCACAGGAAGCCAGAAGGCTCGTCGACCGATTGTATGGTTACCCCGTGTCGAATCTGTTGTGGCGCAAGGTGGCTCAGGGCTTGTCTGCAGGTCGCGTTCAAACCGTTGCGATTCGTCTGCTGGTCGACAGAGAGAAGGAGCGGCTGCTCTTCGTTCCGGCTGTTTTCTGGGATCTCGATGCGGTCTTCAGAACTGGATCCGGTGAGACCATCGAGACCAAGTTGCTTGGACTCGGCGGCCAGCCTGTCGCGCAGAGCAAGGATTTCGGGGACGACGGCCAGCTGAAGAAGGAATCCACCGGGTGTCGGGTGCTCGATGGGCCCGAGGCCGAGGCCTTACGCGATCGATTCCACTCATCTACCTTTTCCATCTCCTCCCTCGAAGAGAAGCCCTACTCTCGTAAACCACCGATACCTTTCATCACCAGTGGGCTCCAGCAAGAAGCGAGTAACCGGCTCGGATATTCCCCTTCCCGGACGATGCGCTCGGCCAGCGCGCTGTTCCAGAAGGGCTTCATCACCTACGTCCGTACCGACAACTACGTGCTCGCCCCTGAAGCGATGCAAGCGATCGAGAGTCTGATCCACCAGCGGTTCGGGGCGAATGAACATGCACCAAGGAACTTCCAATCCCTTTCGGAAGGTGCCGGCGGTGAACATGAACCGATTCGCCCGGCTGACTTCGTCGATCCTGAAGAAGTCGCGAAAAAGGTCGGTGAAGATGAGGGGCGCCTCTACGAACTGATCTGGAAACGAACTGTAGCGACCCAGATGAAACCAGCGACCGGTCGAACCGTCATCGTTGAGGTCGAGGAAGACCACGCCGATGCGGCGCGCTATCAGGCGCGAGGCACCGTGATCGACAATCCGGGATTCCTCAGGGTCGATCCCGCTGGAACCAAGGAGACCATCCTCCCCCCGGTGACTGTCGGTGATCGGGTCGAGGTGGCAGAACTGAATCCAGAAGAACACCGAACCCAGCCGATTGGACGCTACACCGAGGCGGGGTTGATCAAGGAGATGGAAAAACGCGGCATCGGTCGCCCCAGTACCTATGCCGCGATCATCGAC
This sequence comes from Planctomycetota bacterium, assembly GCA_018694835.1. GTDB lineage: Bacteria > Planctomycetota > UBA8108 > UBA1146 > UBA1146 > QNYK01. The sequence goes on from JABHOG010000067.1 coordinate 22,588, forward strand.
AGAATCCAGTCTGCGGCATACTCCTTTCGCAGGAACAAGGCGCTGGTCCCGACCTGGACCGCCTTTGCCGTGGTGCGATTGATGGAGGAGCACTTCGCTCACATCGTCGAATACAGTTTCACCAAGAAGATGGAAGACGACCTCGACCAGATCGCCAAGGGACAGCGAAATGGCCAGCAATACCTGAAGGCCTTCTGGTCTGGCAATGGAACCAAAGGACTCGAAGGACTCCTCGAGTCCGGCCTCGAGACCATCGACCCTTCCCAGATCTGCCGCTTCCCGATGCCCTTTGGAGCCGGAGATCCATGGAAGTTCCGTGACCAGGAAGTCATTCTCCGGGTCGGTCGATACGGCCCCTACCTCGAAGCAGGTGAGGTGCGAGGCAACATTCCAGAGGAACTTTGCCCCGATGATCTCGACCTCAGCAAGATGAGCGAAATCATGGAAGCGGGAGCTCGCAAGGATGAACCGATCGGGCAATGCAGTGCCACCGGCAAACCCATCTTCATCAAGAGCGGTCGCTTCGGCCCCTACATCCAGCGCGGAGATTCCGAGTCGGAAGAGAAACCCGAGTTCGCATCGCTGCTGAAGGACATGGAGCCGCAAAATGTCACCACCGACATTGCGATTCAACTGCTGCAGTTGAAAGAGGGTCGTATCTGTGGCTCGACCGTCGAAGGTGAAGAGATTCGAGTCTTCAATGGTCGCTACGGTCTCTACATCAAGGCAGGAAAAGAAACTCGTAGTCTTACCGAGGGAGATGATCCGTTCACCGTCGATGAAGAGCACTGCCGGACGTTACTGGCACAGCCGAAGCAACGAGGCCGAGCGGCAGCCAAGCCACCGATCCAGACCTTCGAGGACGTCATCGAACTCGAAGGGGCCACCATCATGATCAAAGACGGACGCTTCGGTCCGTATGCCACCGATGGCGAGACCAATGCAACTCTCGCCAAGGATCAGGATCCACAGAAGATCTCCTCCTCCCAGGCAGCTCAACGCATCCTCGACAAGCGCGAGCGTGATGCCAAGAAGGGCAAGAAGCCCCGGAAGAAAACTGCAAAGAAAAAGACTACGAAGAAGACCGCAAAGAAAAAGACTACGAAGAAGACTGCAAAGAAGAAGACCACGAAAAAGAAAACCGCAAAGAAAACCACCAAGAAGAAAAGCAGCGAGTGAGAGGGGCGCTGGCCACTCCACTGCTCTTCTGCCTCGGGTTGGGGTCACTCCTGGGATGTGCAGGGGGGCCCAGAAAAGCGCTAGAAGCGCCGACCCCCACCTCCCCCATCGAGATGCAATGGAACGAATCCAGGGATCAACTGGTGATCCGGACTGAAGAGGGTCCCATCTCGACCTTGAGACTCGATCAGTCGCGTCCCTGTCTTTTCCCTCTCCATTCACCCTCGGGCTCGATGGTTCTCCGTCGCCATCCGATCGAACCCGCTGCCAGTGACGAGCAGCAAGATCATCCCCATCACGCCGGAGTTTGGATCGCCCACGGCTCCGTCGATGGACACGATTTCTGGCATGGAAAAGAGACGCGGCAAGTCCCCCGTGATTGGTCATCCTTCCTGCTCGAAGATGGTCAGATCCTGGTGGCCTCGGGCAAACTGGACTGGATGGCTGGGGATAAAAAAGTCATCGAGGAAATACGCACCTACGATATTCGCGCGGAGGAGCGTCTCCATCGGATTGAAATCTGGAGCCTGTGGAAACCCGGGGGTGAAGAGGCGGTCCGGATCGGAGATACGAAGGAGGGTACCTTTGCCCTTCGACTCGCCCCGACCCTGCGTGTCGATGGACCTGTGGCCGCCGGAACTAGTTTCAATTCGAACGAACAATCGTGTGGCCAGATCTGGGGAAAGCGTGCTCGCTGGGTTGCGTACACCGGCCCCGTGAATGGCCAGCGGGTCACCGTGGCATTGCTCGACCATGAGGATAACCCGAGACACCCGACCTGGTGGCATGCGCGAACCTACGGGCTGGTCGCCGCCAATCCCTTCGGTCAGCACGATTTCGAGAACAAGTCCGCCGGATCAGGAGATCTGGTGATCGGTCCTGGAGAGGATCTTTTCTTCCGTCATCAACTGCTCATCTTCGAGGGGTCGGTGACTCCTGAAATGATCGACCAGGAATGGGATCAGTTCTCAAACCACTAGCCATCCTCCGTTCCCCTATATTGTTTGCCGCTGCTGTCACCTCTATCATTCGCTTCATGATGAAAACCACTGCCTTCATGCTCTGTATTACACTGTTGCAGATCGCTCCTTCCCTTTCTGCAGCACCCGATGCCACCGCTGCAGAACTCACCGGAGCCTGGCGCGGGATCATCGATCCTGACGGTACCTCCATCGAACTGATCTTCCACATCTACTCCTCGGCAGATGATGGCTGGGTAGGAACCGTCGATACTCCCGCCCAGAACTCCTTCGGGCTTCCTCTCGGTGGAATCTCCATCGATGAAGATGGTCGCGTGATCATCTCGGTCACTGCCAGTGGCGCAGTGTTCGAGGCGAAATTGACTTCGAAGGGCGATGAGTTGCAAGGCACCTGGAAGCAACGCGGGTCCGAACTGACTCTCCACTGCCAGAGAATCGATACACTTCCAGCGCTGCCTGCTGAGATCGCCATGGCGCTCTCTGGTTCCTGGGAAGGTGTACTCCCGGTGGGCACCGTCCAGTTACGAATCCACCTCCATCTCGAACGCACCGTGGACCAGTCACTTTCCGGGTTCATGGTCAGCCCCGACCAATCTCCGACGCAGATCTCCGTAACACGAGTCGACTTCCTGCAGGATCGAAGAGTCCGAATCTGTGTCGGTGAAGCATCCGTGAGGTTTGAAATGGATCTCTCCGCCTCCGGAGATGAACTCCAGGGCTCCTTCCTGCAAGGCCGTTCGAAGTTCGACATGTCGCTGACAAGAGTGGAACAACTCAGTGAGTTGCGCCGCCCCCAGCAACCGAAACCACCCTTCCCCTATCGATCGGAAGATGTCTCCTACGCCAATCCGACCGCAGGAATCACCTTCGGGGGAACCCTGACGATTCCTCAGGGTCAGGGACCCTTCCCCTGTGTCCTGCTGATCACCGGCTCGGGCTCTCAAGACCGCGACGAGATGATTTTCGAACACCGCCCCTTCCTGGTCATCGCCGACCACCTCGCTCGAATGGGGATCGCAGCTCTGAGGGTAGATGATCGGGGTGTGGGGAAATCCACATCCGGAAGCGAGCCTGAAAAGGCCACCACGGAAGACCATGTCGGCGATGCGCTGAGTGGATTCGATTATCTCAAGGGACGCTCCGAGATTGACGGCACCCAAATCGGACTGATGGGACACAGTGAAGGTGGGGTGATCGCTCCGCTGGCTGCAGTGAAGAATGAGGATATTGCTTTCATCATCCTGATGGCCGGTACCGGAATCCGTGGCGACCTATTGCTGGTGAAACAAAATGAGCTGATCTCTCGTGCCAGCGGTGTCGAACAGCAAGAGATCGACAGCGGGCTGAAACTCTCGCGACAGTTGTTCGCCTTGCTTCGAGAAGATGACATCTCCAAAGAAGTCACCCGTTCGAAGATTGAAGCCTTGCTACGAGAGTCGCCTGACCTCCCCGAAGGAGAAGCAGGAGATGCGGAAGTGGCGAAGACGATCGCAGAACTGGAAATTCCCTGGATTCGCTGGTTCGTTCGCCACGACCCCGCTCCAATCCTCGAAAAGGTCCGCTGTCCGGTACTTGCGATCAACGGTTCCCTCGATCTACAGGTGCCTTGCAAGGATAATCTCGCTGCGATCGGTGGTGCGCTGAAACGGGGTCTGAATCCTGATTACGAAGTGGTCGAATTCCCTGGCTTGAATCACCTGTTTCAGCACTGCAAAACGGGATTGCCTTCGGAATACGGCGAGATCGAGGAGAGCTTTTCAGTCGAAGTGCTGGAGAAGATGACGACGTGGATCCTACTGCGGTTCGGAAAGAAAATCTGATCGATCGATTTCGGTTCTCTGGATGAGAACTCAGAGATGGAAAGTTTAGGAACTGATATGAAGATAATTCCTGTGTCGATTCTCTTCTTGAGTGTGCTGGTCTTGCATCCAGGTTGCTCCACGACTCCCAGCGTCACTTATTCACCAGAGTCTGCTGTTGAAGCCTTCTCTCGATTCAGCGCACTGGAAGGAGACTGGAACTCGACTCCCGATCCATCGGACATGCCTCCATCCATCGTCAATTACCACACCATCGCCAACGGCAGTGCCGTCGTAGAGACGGTCTTCAAGGGAACACCCTTCGAGATGAGTACGGTCATCTTTCTCGACGGAGACCGTCTTCTCATGACGCACTACTGTGCCGCCAGGAATCAACCACACATGAAGGCCAGCGAGATCACCAAGGGCAGCGTCTACTTCGTGACCGATCATGTGACCAATCACGATGACCCCAGCGATCTGTACATGGGGGAGGCGGAATGGATCTTCACCGATGAGAATCATCTCACCACCAGATGGCGCACATTCCAGGATGGCGAGGCCGGGGACCCCCACATCTTCAACATGACGAGAATCGACTAGCAGTCGTCTCGCTAGCTGAAGAAGTCGTCGACCGCCTCCGCCTTGACCAGTTCCCGCGGCTGCTTCAGGTGGTTGAGCACCATCGTCTCCGGCTCGATGCCAAAGGAATGGTAGATCGAGGCGAGCAGTTGCTTCGGATGGACCGGGTCGCTCAGAGGTGCCGAGCCGGTCTCGTCCGATTCCCCGTGGACGTAACCACGCTTGATCCCGGCGCCGGCCATCACCGCAGTGTAGCAGTAGGGCCAGTGATCGCGTCCGTCGTCGGTGTTGGCATTGCCCGAGGTGCTGACTCCTCGCTGGGGACTTCTACCGAACTCCCCCACCGCCACCACCAGGGTTTCATCGAGCATTCCACGCTGATCCAGGTCCTCGATCAGTGTGGCTAGCCCTGAATCGAGCATCGGAGCCGATTGCGTTTTCATTCGCTTGGACAGGTCGACATGCACATCCCATGAATGATTATCAGAGTTGGCGACCTTGGGCCAGATCACCTCTACCACACGGGTACCAGCCTCGACCAGTCTCCGTGCCAGCAAGCAACTCTGCCCGAAGGTATTTCTGCCATATCTCTCTCGAAGTTTGAAAGGCTCTTGATCGAGATCAAACGCCTCGCGCGCCTTGCCAGACACGATCAGATTGATCGCCTTCGAGTAATAATCGTTGAGTTGATAATCCTCCACAGCCTTGTCGATCTCTGGCATCGCATCGTTGATGGCATCTCTGATCCTGGACCGCCTCTGTAGCCGATGGGCGAAGACGCCGGGAGCCATCGAGAGATCATCGACCTTGATCTTGTCCATCTTGGTCATGTCCAGATCATCCCCGGGTGGAAACAGATTGTAGGGCTCATAGGACTTTCCGAGGAACCCTGCCGTGCCCCCTTTACCCACCACATTGCTCTCTTGAAGTGGTCTCGGCAGCATCACAAAGGGAAGCATTGGAGCTTCTGGTGGTCGCATCCTGACCAGTTGGGATCCGAAATTGGGGAAGTCCTTAGGACTGGGCGGTTCCAGTTGTCCCGATGGACTGACCTTGTCCGTGGTGTATCCAGTCATCATCTGATAGATCGCAGCGGTATGGTTGAAGAGCCCCTTGGGTGTGTAACTCATCGAGCGAATCATCGTCATCTTGTCATTGATCTGGGCGAGCCTCGGGAGCAACTCGGTGAAGTGAACTCCAGGTATCTTCGTCGGGATGGTGTCAAACACACTCTTGACGTTATCGGGTACGTTTTCCTTAGGATCCCACAGATCGATGTGACTCGGTCCCCCTTGCAGGTAGACCATGATGATGCTCTTCGCCTTGGCCCACCCTGGGGCACCATTGACCACCTCCCTGGCCATCGCCTGCAATTCGAAGACCGAACCCAGTGTCAAACCGAGGAATCCAGCACCACCGATACGCATCAGATCTCGGCGTGTGACCTGCCCTGAATCACAGAGGTCGGAACAATCATCTCCTGGTACTCGTAGCATCTGGGCCCCTTTCGGGCACGGGTCCGATCAGCGGTTAAAGAGAAATGCCGGACTGTTGATCAGCGCCCAGGCGATGTCTTGCACCAGCGTGAGTCGTCGGCTCTTCAATTGCGCTTCACTCAGTTTCATCGCTCGTTCGAGTCGCATCAACTTCGAATCTGGAGATGTGGGAACCTCGACTCGAGCCAGCTTCTTGCGTAATTTCAACAGTTCAGGATCAACCGGTCGTGGCATTTTCGCATCCGAGACCTTCTTCTGGTGCTCTTGAGAACCCGGATCGTTCTCTGTGAAGTATCCCAGCAACTTCCCGCGCTGATCCTCACTGCGAGCGTCCTCCGAGATGTCAACGATGCTGGCGATATCGATCGGCAATCCGATCTCCACTGGGACCTGGGAAGTGGTCACCCAGATCCGAAATTTTCCCAGTACATGATTGGCATCGTAATTCTGATGAAGGGTGAAGGTCAAAGTCGAACCTACGGCGCCGATCGGCCGTGTCAGTTCATAGGTAGCATTCTTGTCCGATCCCATCTTTGGCGAGATCGCCCACCCAGAGTTGTCGATCTTTCCATCGATGGAGAATCCAACATCGTAACTGGACTGGCTGAAATCGGCCTTGGGATGGTGCAATGCCACTCTTGTGGGCTGCGGAACATCTTCCCCGACTGCTGCTGGAGTCCAATCGAGTTGAAACTCGGAGAGAACAAAGTTGCCGTTACCCCGACCCGGTCCGCCTCCCGGTAAACCAGGATCAGCCAGCGCTTCGATGCGAACTGCAGTGATCGCAGCCAGGTCAGTCGGGGCCGTGAAGGTGTAGGTCCCCATCCCCAGCTCGCCGGTGGCACGGACCGCTCCATCTTCTTCGAGGGTCAAGGTCGAACCACTCGATGCCTGCAACTTCTCCGGCATCAGCAACTCCCAGCGGGTCGACTGCGCCTGCATCTTTTCCCACTCCAGTAGCTTCTCCGGAATCGTCTTGCCATAGGCCAGCTGCTCGGTGGTGGCCAGTGCAATCGCTTGCTGCTGCTTCCGGTCGAGCTCTTCTTCTCTCGGTGCGATGCTCAGTTCGAACTCTGTCACCTCGCCTTTCGCATCGGCGATGTTCGACTGTCGAGAAACTTCTCTCGCCGCGGCGAGTTCTGCGGCCACCACCTGGTACGACTGGTAATCTCGCGTCAATGCGATGTGATCGGAATCGATCTCGCCTAGCAGCTTCAGTACCGCATCGATTTCCGCCGCCTTGGCCGGGCGGTTGAGGATTCTCAGATACAGCTGTTCGATCAGAGTTCCATCATCTTCATGCTGATCGACCAGATGGGAGATGACATTATCAGGGTCACTGATCGCCTGATCCACGGTCGGTCCAGTCACCAGAGCCATGACACTATCGAGACCCAAGGCATCGGAGCGGTCGCATTCACAGGCGCTTTCTCGCGCGGATCGACCGAGTGTGCTCAGGAATCCGTCCTTCAACTGGATTCCTACATCGGGTAACGCTGCCGCACGGGTTCCTTCCGGAACACCTGGGATCTTGGCGCTCGCCCCCAGCACCTGGTAGATCGAATCGTAGAGTACCTCTGCGGGCAATCTGCGAGGGATCGCATGGGAGTAATTGATCTGATCTTGCTGGTTCCATTGGTTTGCCGCGATGGAAAGTTGATAGGTTCTCGACCTGCAGATCTCCCCGATCAAGGTTCTCACATCGAAGTCGTTCTCGACGAAGCGAGTGGTCAGGAACTCGAGCAATTCTGGATTCGATGGCGGATTTCCGGCTCGGATGTCATCCAGGGGGTCGATCAAGCCGACTCCGGTCAGATATCCCCAGATGCGATTGACGTAACTCCTGGCAAAATACGGATTATTCGCAGACGTCATCCATGCTGCCAACTGCTCCCGCCGAGTTGCACCTGGATCGACGGTGAAATCGACCGGGAAGGGAAATTCTGGTGTGGTCTCCTGCCGGGTCCTGTCATGAACCACCTCTCCAGTTTCCTTGTCGGAGATGATCTCGTAGAGCGGCTTGCTTCCCTCCACTGCAGTGCCACCAATCTTCGCATCGCCACCCGCCGGGTCGGGTTTCAGATCGACACGAGCAAAGTAGGCGGCCAGTTGATAGTACTGATCCTGGGTCCAGCGCTCGAAAGGATGATCGTGGCACTTGTTACAGTTGAATCGGGTTGCGAGGAACAACTGAGTGGTATTTTCCATCGTTTCAGCGGGCGTTCGAAGGATCTTGAAGTAGGAAGCAGGAGGATTTTCCTTGTTGGATCCATTGGCAGTGAGAATCTGATGAACGAACTGGTCGTAGGGCGCGTTGGATTCGACCTGCTCATGAATCCACTGGCGGAAACTGGAAGCGCCCTCCTTGCCCAGATACTTGCCGTTGACCTGCAGCAGATCTGCCCAGCGATTGCCCCAGTGAACAACGTAGCCTTCAGATCCGATCAATTCATCGATCAACGCTTCGCGCTTGATCTTACTTTCTCGCTCATCTTCCAGAAATCCCATCACTTGCTCCACGGTCGGAGGCAAGCCCACCAGGTCTAACGAGACACGGCGCAAAAATTCGGCATCCGTGCAAAGAACAGAAGACTGGAGTTTCATTCGCTTCCACTTGTCGGCAACAAAACCATCGATGGGATTGAAGATCTCTGGTTCCTGCCACTCGAATCGCGATCGATCCCCCATCACCGTCAATGTTGTTGCCGCATACGCCCCCTCGAAACGAGCCAGAAGCGGCGCCTCCCCCCTTCTTTCGGTCGAAACCAGCCCCGCTGCATTACACCGAGCGACCTCGATGTTCCCGCTGCTGACAAAAGCCTCGGCGGTCACATCTCTCTTCGATCCATCATCATAAAAGGCGGTGATTCGTAACTGCTGCGTATCGCCGATTCGCTGAATCGTTGGATTCTTCGGCATTACCTCGATCCTGGCGACCCTCTCCACTTGCTGGTCCAGTGGGCAACCCGCAGCAATCCAGTCCCGAAGCATCTGGTAGTACTCCGAGTCGACGGTGAATCGCTGTCCACCTTCATGAGGCACAGCCCCGGTCGACTTCAGCAGCATCAAACTGTCATCTGCAGAAGCAAAGTTGATCCTTCGTCCTGCGTGATCATCGGAAAACGCCCTGACATCGACCAGTGGGTCGTACCCCCGGAGAGACAGTTTGAATCCGTTTTTCCCATCTTTAGAGCCGTGGCAGGAGCCGCCATTGCAGCCGGCCTTGGAGATGATTGGATTGATGTCTCGGATGAAGTTTGGCTCGAAGGCCACTTCTTGACCTGTGATGGCCACCGGGATCTCTATCTTTTCACCTTCGTGAACGATTTGAATGCTGGCCTGGCCATCGGAGAGAGCCCTGACCAGTCCGCCAGATACCGAAGCGATCGGATCGGACAACTCGTATCGCACTTGATGTGTCAGGTCGATGGTGTGCCCCGAAGCGAGCACTCCGGTGACCAGCAACTGCTGATATCGATACTTCTCGGAGATCTCGACCGTCGGCGGGTCGACCACCATTCCGATCAACTTCTTTCCCCGATCTCCAGACATCGGCGCAGACATCATCATCCGCAACAAGGTCCCTTTCTCTCCATCGAGAATGCGGACCAGTCCATCCGCACTACCGATGGCGATCTCTTGCCTCTGTGGATGCCAACAGAGCGAATAGATCGGAGTGTCGAAATCGATGGTGGCAAGCATCTCGATGTCCCGAGAGTGGAACTCCTCGATTTTTTTCTTCTCCGCTGCATTGCGAGAAGTGGAGACCTTTTCGAGAATCCCCTTCATCCCCTCGGGAAGCGTTCCGTCAAAATCACTGCTATAAATCGTCACCTGGCCATGACCATCGAGGCTACTTCCAGCGGCGATGCGCTTCCCATCGCCGCTGTATCCCAGGCTGAACACTCGGCCGATCATCGGCGGAAAGGACCTCAGAAGATTCGAGTTGTCGCCGATGACGCGCTTGACCTCACGGTGGATTCTGTAGATCTGCGGTGTCCCATCCGATCCACCGACCAGGATCTCTTCCTTGGCCGGGTGGCGATCGACCGCTGCCAGCCCACCCTTGAGAATCGCCGGTGTGATCGAGGTGATGTTGTCGATGAATCGCTGCGTCTTCACCTCTGTCAACTTTGCAGTCATGTCCCGTCCGACGGAGATCACATGGCTTCCATCGAGAGAGAAGACAGTATCGAGAGTCCAGTCCGAGGATGCTCCATTGAAGAGAACCTGCTGACCGCTACTGGCATCGATGGCCCGAACCGTATTGTCTCCGCAGCCAAACGCAATCAACTGGCCATCGGGGGACCAGCTGGCGCCATACACCGTGTCGAAGGTGACCGGCACCGAGACCGACAAGATCCACTTCTCGGTATTCCACACCTGAACTTCACCCATGCGACCCGGCAAGCCGCCAGTCACGGCCAGTTTCTTTCCATCGGGAGAAAATCGAACCGATTCGATCCGCTCCGAGAGCCCGACCAGTCGCTCGATGATGGTCGAACTCTCGACATCGTGGATCAACACCTCGTGATATCCGGAGACGGCAAGCCAGCGACCATCTGGAGAGTAGTCGAGAGCGGTCACCATCGGAGGAGATTCGTATACCGGAAGATGATCCGAGTCATACTTCTGCACAGCATTTTCGGGGGTGTCGTCCAGCGCACCCTGACCGATCCAGGCCCGGATCAAATCGATCTGGGCTGGATTCAGCGGATCCCCCTTCTTCGGCATCTCCGATTCACCATCGATGGGGGTGATCATTTCGACCAGTTCACTCTGGTCCGGCTGATGAGCCACGATCACAGGATGATCCCCACTGCCGGAGTGCAAAGTGGCAAAACTGGTCATCACGTAGCGACCCTTGGCTTTTGCTGGCTGATGGCAACCATGGCAATTGGCCTGAAAGATGGGACGGATGTCGCGATAGTAACTGACCGGAGAAGTCGAGTACTCGGTCGGCTCGTCTGCCTGGACGAGGAGAGCAGGCCAGACGATTCCGCTCGCGATGCCGAGGCCAAGTGCCATGCATCGGAACCAATTTGAGTTGAGTATTTTCACTCGGCTGATCTCCATTTCGGGCCCTTCTGTGAGCCAGAAGATAGGGTACCAGAGTGTCACGGGGAGAGTCAGGAGGTACCTCTCCCCAACCGATGGCGAAAACTCGCTCTCGTGCCGCCTGTCTCGAGCGACTTCTACATTTATTTCCAAATCGACGAGAAACCGTGACTTATATCATTGCTCAGACTGTTCAGTTCCAGAATGGATGTGGCACCCACCTCCCCGACAGCCGTGCACTCGACTTCACCCACGGCGATGTCTATGTCGATAAGTTGCTTGGATGTCGCCGATCCTATCGAGTGGCTTCACCATCTGTTCTTCGGTACCCCTTGTCCCTGTTTCGCAGCCGTCGACGTCAATGACGATGAAGTGGTGAATATCGCAGATACCGGTGTCACTCCTCGAATACCTGTTCAATTCCGGCCCAGATCCACATTTCCCGTTCCCCAACTGCGGAAATGGTCTCGAATCTCTGACTCGCATCGAGGGTGGATGTCCGTAAATCCTTGCCAACTCGCTTCATGCACGAATTTCGGGAAAATTACCCGTCCAGACTCTCCTCCCATGATTCGCTCCGATAATTCTGTTGCTTGCTCCCCGATCCATAACTTTAATTGGAAGATGAGATGGCCCCATTCTGAGTGGCATCCATCCCCAGTGGCTCTGGGAAAGGTAGGACTTCATTGTCGAGGATTTTGCACTGCAGATACTCCAATTCATCACTGATCGCATGGAGTGCGCTCATGGTGATTCTGCTGCCTTGCGTACTCTGTTCCCAGAGCATTCCTTTCACCGATGAAGCGGCTACCAGGGGGCTAGATCTGTTTTACATCACCTCGGTTCCCGACGCCGGGTCCGGCTTTGGCGCGATCGATCTCGACCAGGATGGAGATGCCGATCTGGTCATCACTGGCCTGGCAGGACTGGTTCGATTTTACGAGAATGATGGTAACGGATACTTCATCGACCGAACTGCCGATGTCAATTTACCGGAGATGCCCACTGCCAATGCGGTGGCCACCGGAGATCCAGATGGTGATGGAGACCTGGATCTGCTGATTCTTTGCTGGGGCCAGCACGATTACTTTCTCCGAAATGACGGCGACTTCCTGTTCACTGACACCACCGAAGAGGTCGGCCTGATGACCAGTGGCAATACTTCAGGCGCAGCATTCGCTGACCTCAATGGCGACGACTGGCTCGACTTGCTCGTCGTGGGGTCCGCTCCTTCGACCGCGGGAGGGCCTGAATCCTCTCATGGGCATCTCTATTACAACAATGGAGATGGCACCTTCGAGGAGTCGGTGAATCCGCTCGAGCCGATCACTAACATCCTCGTGACCTTCCAGGGATTGCTTCAAGATTTTGACCTCGATGGAGATCTCGACATCTATCTCTCCAATGACAAGGGCTGTGTTGGCGACCCACAGAACTACATGCTGGAGAACTCAGATCCTTTTTACCTCGACCAGAGTGACCTCGGAGCGGGTGTCAGCATCTGTTCGATGGGCATCAGCACCGCAGATGTAAATCTGGATGGCTTGATGGACCTGTATTGCACCAATGTGAACGAAGCCCATCCACTTCTGATCAATCAAGGCGATTTCAGTTTCTACGATGCGTCCGACGATTACGGCATCTCTGAAGGGGCAGTGGGCTGGGCCAACTTTTTCTTTGACCATGGCCTCGACGGTGACCTCGATCTGTACGTGGTCGACAGCATGGCTCCCAATCGTTTCTTCGAGCAGATCGGCCCGATGAACTGGATCGACAACGCCTCGGAACTGAACCTTGCCGGCACTGGCCAGAGTTTCTGTGCAGTTCCTCTCGATGTAGACCTCGATGGAGACATCGACCTGGCTGCTCAAGATTGCCTGGGCTACTTCCACCTCTACATCCATCCAGATGAAGGCAATGGAAACTTCATTCGCCTCGATCCCGTGGCTCCGTTCCCCAATCACTTCGCAGTCGGATCCAGGGTCGAGCTAAAAGATGAAGCGGGAAATCTCTTCTTCGCCTCCCAGCGAGGTGCGGGTCAGCACTACCGGTCGGAAGGTGAAATGATCTTTCAACACGGTCTGGCAGCGGCAGAGACCGTGGCTCACTTGACTGTCACCTTCCCCGATGGTTCCAGCAGGAATTTGACCGATCTCCCCGCCAATCACACCTGGAAACTCTACCATTCCGATCTGCTGGGCGATGCCAACCGCGATGGATCGGTCGACCTGGAAGACTGCTCGCAGTTCCTGATTGCCGCTGCGGGTGACTTTATCCCCGGGTGCGAGATCTTTGACTTCGATGGAGACTCCCTGCTGAGCGTCAGCGACCTGGAGATGATGTTCACGCGACATGGGGGAATTCTGCCGGACTGCGATTCGGATGGTGTCAGCGATCTGATGGAGTTGTTCCTCGGTACCGAGACCGATACAGACGGCGACCTATTACCCGATTCGTGCGATAGCGATTTCATTCGAGGCGATGTGAACGTCGATCTCATCTTGAACATCGCCGATCCGATCCAGTTACTTCAGCACCTCTTCTTCGGTGAACCATGTTCCTGCATGGCAGCCATCGATATCAATCATGATGAACTGGTGAACATCGCCGATCCGGTGGCACTGCTGGGATACCAGTTCAACTCCGCCACCCCACCTGCCGCTCCATTTCCGGAGTGTGGCAATCTTGCAGGGGATCAGATTTGCCTCGACGGCGGCTGTCCCTGAGCCAGCGACGGCTCGGGCGTCGAGCCTTCGGTCACGGCAGTTTCACCATCGCATCGAATTGAACCCGCTGAGACCGCAGAGCCTCGACCCGCGCCTCCGGCGGACGATCGTGAGCTTCCAGCAACATCCAGCCATCCCATTGCTGCTGTCGTAACAACCCAAACAGCTTCTTGTAGGGATAACGCTGCTCATCGAGTCGTCTGACATGGAGGGTATCTGCGAGCCTCTGCCGAACCCTGGCGAAGTTGTGCTCGAGACCGTCTCCTGCCAGATCACTGTCATTGCTGTTCCAGCACACCCCCACTGCAGGATGATCCGCCACTTCCAGGATCCGTTCGATCAGCGGCAACCTGGCACAGGAGCCATGAACCTCGAGTCGAATCTGCTGACCGATGTCCGCCGCTTCCTTGCCCAGTTGTTGCAAGGCGCCACCGATGCGTTCGATGGTACGACCCAGTTCTTCCCCTTGCGGGCACTGATCCGGCTTCACCTTGACTCCACTACCGCCGATCTCGGCACTCAGTTTGAGAAAGGCACGGGTGGCGTCCATCGCAGCCTTCAACCTGGCGGGATCTTGGTGATGCAATTTTTCATTGCTGCCAATACCGACACAGGTCACCGGCGAATCGTCGAAGCGTTGCTTCACCTCGATCCTCTGCTGGGGAGTCAGATCCGGCTCGACCCCGTGTGCATGGGTCGTGCGAAGTTCGACCCCCTCGAGGCCGGAGGATTTGCAACTGTCGATCAGCCGTGGCAGTGAGAGATCCTGCCCCCACAGGTAGGTGACCAGTCCAAAGCGAAATCGAGCGGCGGGGAGGGGGTCCGGTTCATCCGCGGACAACCACTCCTCGAACACGCCGCCAGTGGTGGCGAGAAGACCGCCGGCAGCGAGACCTTGCAGGACTCGCCTCCGATCGATTCGATCCCCTGTTCGATGCTCTGTTCGATGCTCTGTTCGATGCTCTGTTCGACGCTCTGACCGATGCTCTGGTCGTTGTTGCACCGCCTAGGCTTCCTCGGGGAAGCGATATTCTGCCCGACCCGGCCGAAACAGCATGGCATTGGCCTCTGCATCGTTACTGAATTTCTCACTGCCGGGTTCGATCTCCAGCAACTTGCCGGCGACCAGCCCGGTCGATGCGAAGTCGACACCATTGCCCTTCAGATGCGCCACCACCCGTTCGACATCCGCAGCAGAGGTGGTCGGCCAGGTGATCCTGCTGGCGGCCTCCTTTGGTGAGACCATCTCTCCGCGCAGGTAGGAGATGTTACCCAGGTGACACAGAGCACTCGAGAGGTGCCCTCCCTCGATGGTCCCGTGGATCGTCGATCCATCCCGAGATCGAACCGCATCGATGAAATTCTGGAAATGGTCCTGTGCTCCTCGCCATTCCTGAATCGTCTTGCCGGTCCGATCGATGGCACGGGCGCTAGAATAATTGGGCAGAAGCAGGGTGCCCGCTTCACAGTGAATCGCCGCACCGATCGACATCCCCTGGTATCGGTCCATGTTGCCGCCCCAGTTCTCCTTCTGAGCTTTCAGATTGCTCGGCAGCCCCCGCACCTCGAAGATGATCGGAGCTTCTGGGTAATCGAGAATCGACACCAGAGTGTTGGGTGTATTTCCATCATCGTCGTAGCCGTATCGACCACCGTAGGCCAACACCCGCTGCGGCATCGTTTCATGACCCAGAGCCCAGCGACACAGATCCATCTGATGAATCCCCTGGTTGCCCAGGTCGCCATTGCCCGTGTCAAAATCCCAGTGCCAGTCGTAATGCAACTGACGACGACCAAAGGGTTTCATCGGTGCCGGGCCGACCCACAGGTCGTAGTCGATGCCCTTGGGTACATCGCGAGGCCCATCGACCTTGCCGATCGACTGACGTGGCTTGTAGCAGAGCCCTCTGGCGAGGGTCGGCTTGCCGATATTTCCTTGATGCATCCAGGCGATCGCATCGCGGATCGCTGAAGATGAACGTGACTGGGTACCAGTCTGCACGATGCGGCCATGACGACTCGCGGCCTCGACCATCAGCCGCCCTTCGCGGACGTTGTGGCTGATCGGCTTCTCCACGTACACATCTTTTCCCGCAGCGCAGGCCCACACCGTCTGCAACGCATGCCAATGGTTGGGAGTGGCGATCGAGA
This sequence comes from Planctomycetota bacterium, assembly GCA_018694835.1. Classification (GTDB taxonomy): domain Bacteria; phylum Planctomycetota; class UBA8108; order UBA1146; family UBA1146; genus QNYK01. The sequence continues at coordinate 38,559 of JABHOG010000067.1, forward strand.
TGACATCGATATCTTCCCGCGCGATCATGTCGCGGAAATCTCTGTAGGTGTCGGTCTGGATGCCTTTTTCTGCCAGTTCCAGCTGGCGCCTCTCGAGCACTCCTTTATCGACATCGCACAGGGCTACGACTCGCACTCCTTCGAGACGGTTGAGCCCCATCACATGAGACCATCCGCGACTGCGAATCCCCGCGACTCCGACCCGGATCTCGTCGTTTTTCCCGCCAGCAAAAGCCAACGGCGATCTACCCAGGGCCAGCGCGGTCCCTGCTGCTATTCCCGTGGCTACAAAGGTTCTTCGATCCATCTGCACACCGGTCCTCTCCATTTTTCCTGGCCATCAAGCCCTCCGATGACAACACGCCCACCGCAGGCTCACAAGAACGCATTTCTCCCGACGACGACCCGCAGGTAAAGACGACCAGTGGTAGATCTGAGGATGATCGGTTGTCAAAAGCAGCGGGGACATGGTAAGCCAGGAGCAGGATCGGTCACCCCTGGGGGGGTTTCCCCCGACCCTATTGGAGGACCATTGAAGATCCGTCGCATCCAGGTGTTCCAGGTCGACCTGCCGCTGGTCGAGGGGAGTTACCGCTGGTCGGGAGGAAAGTCTGTCGAAATCTTCGACAGCACCGTGGTGAGGGTCGAGACCGATGAGGGCATCACCGGACACGGTGAGGTCTGCCCCCTCGGCCCCTTTTACCTGCCCGCCTATCCCGCGGGAGCCCGCACCGGGATCGCCGAACTGGCTCCACAACTGATCGGTGAGGACCCGCGCGAGTTACTGAAACTGAACCAGAAGATGGATGCTTGTCTCAAGGGCCACCCCTATGTCAAGTCTGCCATCGACATCGCTTGCTGGGACATCCTCGGGCAGTCATGTGGCGTTCCCGTGAGTACGCTGCTGGGAGGATGCCACGGCGAGGACTTCGTTCTCTATCGCGCCATCTCACAGGAAGATCCACAGGCGATGCGCGACAAGGTCGAGCAATATCGCCAGCAAGGATACACTCGCTTCCAGTTGAAGGTGGGTGGGGATCCCGATGTGGATATCGAGCGAATCCACACGGTCCGTGAAATGCTGCAACCAACCGACATCCTCATCGCCGATGCCAACACGGGCTGGAGCCAGCATTCAGCGATGAGAGTGGTGAGAGCGGTCAGGGATCTCGATGTCACCATCGAGCAACCGTGCGAGAGTTACCAGGAGTGCCTGGCCGTGCGTCGCAGTACAGACCATCCATTCGTACTCGACGAGGTGATCGATGGCATCGAAATTCTGGTGAGAGCCCACGGCGACCTGGCGATGGATGCCGTCAACATCAAGATCTCAAAATTCGGCGGGCTGACCCGAGCACGCCAGGCTCGAGATCTATGCATCGAGTTGGGAATCGCCATGACCATCGAGGATGCCTGGGGGGGTGACATCGTCACTGCCGCCATCTCGCACCTGGCCCACAGCACACCGCCACAACTGCTCCTGACCGCCACCGATTTCAATTCCTATGTCACCATCCCCATCGCCGATGGCGCCCCACAGCGAGTCGATGGTCGAATGGCCGCCTCGAAGCAGCCAGGTCTGGGGATCACACCGATCGAGAGTGCCCTGGGCGACCCGGTCCTGAATATAGAATGAACGGATAACCGATGGATCTTCAACTCGACAACAAGAAGGCGCTGGTCTGTGGTAGTAGCCAGGGCATCGGTCTCGCCAGTGCCCAGCAGCTGGCGAAACTCGGCGCACAGGTCACCCTCTGTGCCCGGAACGAAGCCGATCTCGATGCCGCTCTGGAAACCTTGCCCGGCTCAGGGCACAGCAGGATCGTCGCCGACTTCGATCAGCCAGATCAACTCGAGTCGGTGGTGAACTCTCACATCTCGGAGCATGGTTCCTTCCAGATCCTGATCAACAACTCGGGTGGCCCTGCCGGCGGCCCGCTCTTCGCTGCCGATTCAGATCAGTTCCTGGTTGCCATGCAACGCCACCTGGTGTGCAACCACCGGCTGGTGCAAGCGCTGGTTCCGGGGATGAAGGAGAGTGGTTACGGCCGCATCGTCAACATCATCTCGACTTCGGTGCGTGAGCCGATCGCCGGTCTGGGAGTCTCCAACACCACTCGTGGTGCGGTGGCATCGTGGGCCAAGACCCTGTCCAAGGAACTGGGACCGGCAGCCATCACCATCAACAGCGTACTGCCCGGATTCACCGACACCGCCCGGTTGACCCAGCTGATGGCAAAAAGGGCCGAGACGCAGGGAACCACCCCGGAACAGGTCAAAGAAAGCTGGATCCAGTCGATTCCGCTGGCACGCCTCGCCAGAGCCGAAGAGATCGGCTCGGCGGTGGCATTTCTCTGTTCCCCCGCAGCCGCTTACATCACCGGAGTCTGCTTACCGGTGGATGGCGGACGGCTCAACGTCATCTAGAATCGACCACCAGATCGATCAGTCATTCGAAGTTTCGAGAGGGGATACGATGGATCGCTCCGACATCTGCGAGGTGCTGCACTTCATCGACGGAGAACGGGTTCCGTCTGCCGACGGGGCCACCCTCGACAACTTCGAACCGGCGACTGGAGAATCCCTCGGTACCATCGCAGCAGGCGGCGCAGTCGAGGTGGATCGCGCCACCGCCGCCGCAACCCGCGCTCTTCCCGGCTGGTCCGACCAGAGCGCCGAGTACCGTGGGGCCTGGCTCGAGAAGCTCGCCGATGCCATCGAACAGAGACTCGATGATTTCGCCTGGGCAGAGAGTGTCGATAACGGCAAGCCGATCGGTGCTGCGCGCACCATCGACATTCCGCGAGCAGCCGCCAACCTGAGATTCTTCGCCGGCGCCGCACGCTTCCAGCATCAGGATGCCCATCGCAGCCGTCTGGCGGGAGAAGACCTGTGGAACGTGACCATCTGTAAGCCAGTCGGCGTGTCCGGTTGTATCTCGCCGTGGAACCTGCCGCTGTACCTGTTCACCTGGAAGATCGCTCCTGCGCTGGCGGCTGGCTGCACCGTCGTCGCCAAGCCGTCGGAGGTGACCCCGGTCACCGCCGACCTGCTGGCACGGGTGGCGCAAGAGGTGGGATTCCCTGCGGGAGTCCTCAACATCGTCCACGGACTCGGCCCCGCGGCAGGTGCCGCCATCGTCGGCCATCCTGGGATCCCCGCCATCACCTTCACCGGAGGTACAGCGACCGGAGCGGCCATCGCCAGCCAGGCCGCACCGCTGTTCAAGAAGACCCTGCTCGAACTGGGCGGCAAGAACCCGACGGTGGTCTTCTCCGATGCCGACCTCGATGCAGCGGTCGAGGGAGCCACCGCTGCGGCCTTTTCAAATCAGGGACAAATTTGTCTGTGCGGATCACGAATCCTGGTCGAGCGCAGCATCCTCGAATCGTTCACCTCTCGTCTGGTCGAGAAGGCTCAGGGGATGACCATCGGAGACCCTCTCGATGACTCGACCCAGCTGGGAGCCCTGGTCTCTGCGTCCCATCGTGAGAAGGTCGAGGCGTGCCTGCAACTGGCCCGAGAGGAAGGGGGCGAGATCCTCTGCGGCGGTCAACGGGTCGCTCCCGACGGGCGTTGCAGTGAGGGCTACTTCCTCTCCCCGGCAGTGGTCACCGGACTCGGGCCAGCCACTCGTACCAATCAAGAAGAGATCTTCGGACCGGTCGCCACCGTGATCCCGTTCGACGATGAAGCGGAGGCGATCGAGATCGCCAACGGAGTTCGCTACGGACTGGCTGCCAGCATCTGGACTCGAGATGTCGATCGAGCACTGCGCGTTTCCGAAAAGATTGAAGCGGGAACCGTGTGGGTCAATTGCTGGATGAAACGAGATCTCCGCACCGTTTTTGGCGGCGTGAAGGAAAGCGGACTGGGAAGAGAAGGGGGCAGCGACTCCCTGAAATTTTTCCAGGAACCGACCAATATCTGCATCCGATTCGATTCGAAAGGACCCGGTTCATCCGATGAATGATGTCACCATCAGCGACCGTGCCCCCGAGCCCGTGGGCCCATACCCCCACGCCCGCCGGGCGGGAAATTACATCTTCCTCAGCGGAGTCGGGCCCAGATCTCGTGCTAGCAGCGAGATTCCGGGGGTTACCCTCGATTCGGCGGGAAACATCGTAGAATACTGTATCGAAACCCAGTGCAGATCGTGCTTCGAGAATGTCCGCCATGTGGTCGAGGATGCCGGAGCTCGCTGGGAGGAAGTGGTCGATGTGACCGTCTTCCTGACCGACATGAAGAAGGATTTCTGCTCCTTCAATCGGGTCTACGAGCAGTACTTCGGGGAGATACGACCGTGCCGAACCACCGTCGAGGTGGCAGCCTTACCGACTCCCATCGCAGTCGAGTTGAAGGTCACGGTATACGCCCCGCGCGATTGAGGAGTCGGTGAGTGAAGATGGTGCAAGGCAAAGTTCTACCGCTGTCACTCATCGGGGTGGGTCTCATCATCCTGGTCTTGAGTATTTTCTTTTTCCCATCTGATCCGGGTCCAGAAGTAGTGAAACCAGATGGCGATGGCCACGCTGCTGTCGAGAACGATGGCGAGACCTCGACCCCACTACCTCCCAACTCCGATGTCGGCCCACCGCTGGTGATCGACGGCCCTCGCATGCGATTCGCTGGCCAGGTCATCGATGTCTCGACCGGCCTGGCCGTGCCCGGTGCGACCGTCGCCTTCCGCGACCTGTCGGGATCGCGACCCCTGGGGCACTCCCGTACCCGTGCCGGTGGCGAGTTCGCCGTCGACATTCCAGAGTGCAACGCGGCACTGATCACCGTGCGAGGCCTGGGGTTTGCCACGGGCCGCTGGCAATGGGGTCCCGAGATGCTGCCCGATGCAGAGTCGAGTACTGACGCTCATCCCGAAGATCTGTTCCTGGCGATCTCTCCCGAGAGTGTGATCTGGGTCTCGGTGGAAGCTCCCGATCTGGAATTGCCAGATCGTCCGTTGATCGATATCCGCATGTTGCAAGCTCGCACTCCACGTGAACTGGGTTCGGCGGTCAAACTGTCACCGCAACCGCTGGTCGATTCCAACCTACGCATCGGCGGATTACTGGCGGGTCGCCACCTGATCAGCCTGCGCTCCGGCTCCAGGGTGCTGGCGCGGCGCGAGGTCGAGATCGGCGAAGGCGAGGAGCGCGAGGTGATCTTCAACCTCGGTCCGGCGATCCAGGTTTATGGCGAGGTGCTCCGCAACGGCATTCCTGTCGAAGGGGGCACCGTCCAGACCTGGTGTCGCGAGACCCAGGCGGACTCCTCGATACCGGTTGCGCACGATGGCCGCTTCGAAACGATACTCCCCGGACCGGGTAACTGGCGCTTCATCTGGGCCTCCGGCGAAGGAAACGGCGAAGGTACCACCGTCGAGATGGAACTGGTCGAAGATAGCGAAATCGTCATCGAGTTGAAGACCGGTTCCCTCGAAGGGTTGGTGGTCGGCCCACAGGGGAATCCCCTCTCCGAGATGCAGGGCAGTTTGTTCGGACCCAGACCCTTCTCCTTCACCACCGACCCGTCGGGGCGCTTCACCATCGATGAGATCCCCTTTGGTCGTTATCGCTGGGTGTTTCTCCACCAACCGGAGGGCGTCTTCGCACCACGTGCGCAGTTTGATGTCTCGGGTGCCACCTCTGAACAGTTCCAGTTCCATGGAGCCAGCCGATTGCTGATCCAGGTCAGCAAGGCCGAAGACGAGTACGCTCGTCCGGAAGCGGCGACCGCACCGGCCTATCGCATCGACGACGATGGATCGTTGTCACCACTGAAAAGAACCGAGAACACCGATGAGTTCTGGTGGCCTCGTCAAGGCGGA
>JABHOG010000068.1 GCA_018694835.1 Planctomycetota bacterium
ATCGATTCTCTCAGTCCTGAAGAGCGTCGCTTTCTCGATCGGGCGAGCCAACGCTTCGAGGATCGCTAACTGGTCCAGCGGTGTCTCGAGGACTCTCGCCGAACAGGTCGACCGGTTGCTGCAATGCCCAGCGACGGGTGCCGCCAGGATCTTTGATCAGATCTCCCAGCAATCCGAGGATTCCAGCCCATCGACCTCCGTCACGAAGATTCCCATTGCGCCGGGCAGTGGCAAACCAGGCCGCTGCAGCCACCTCGGACGCCAGCCTTCCGCTGGCATGGGGATGATCTCCTTCTCCGCGAATCCACTGCCAGGCACCGGTGGATTCGAGTGGCAGATCGGCGATTTTGACCTGCTGCCACGCGCCACTGTCATCGGGAGCGGGATCGGTCCGATCGCGGGCGATCAGCAGCAGGCCCCATGGCGACAGTCCATGCCCCCTCAGCAATTCCTGATGAAGTGCCAGCGGCAGGGCCAGTAATGGTCTTCCCGATGCGATGAGGGATCGGGCGACCTGTAACACCCTCGGCGCCGGGGTCTCGACCGGAAGACCGAGGAGAATCGGATCGATGGCGCCACTTCGGTCGAGCACCGTGACATCGGGGCGGATTCCCTCGTGCGACTGGACCACCGAGAGCACCGAACCGAGAGGAGAGCCGCCACAGAGGAGTAGCGAATCTTCGGGCAATCCTTCGAGGACGGAGCGGGCCCACTGGGTCACGACCTGGGTTTTTCCGGAGCGTAGATCGGGCGTTCGCATCGAGAGGGAAGCGCCCACCAGAATCCACAGGATGGTCATCAGTAGCAGGTGAGTCGTGCGGCGATGTTTTCCCAGGCGTCGGTAGGCCATCGTCAAACTCCATGCCGCCAGCAAGGTCAGGGTCATCCGGATGAATGGCGCCGCAGCGATCGAATCGGGGATCGAGGGGGTCGGGCCCGACGATCCGTCAGCGAACAAGGGGCCGAGCAAGGGACCGGAACTCGCCAGTGTCAGGATCAGCGCGAGATCTCCGGGTCGCCGCTGGCATGAGATCAGCAGCCCCGGGATGGCCAGCATTGCCAGCAGCCAGCCGTTTCCTTCGAGGACGCTTCGCAGATCCGCTCCCAGGTGAGAGTAATCGGGGTGCTGGACTGGACGCCAGCTCGAGACGAACTCGGTCCACACTTCTGTCAGTCCGTTGCCCGCAGAAGCGCTGGCGAGCAGGAAGAGCAACGAGATTCCGAGCAGGATGCCGATCGAAGCGGCGGGTAAGGATCGCAGGTGGCTGGCACGGATTCCCCGGTCGCTGAGGAGGCTCAGTAGTGAATAGATCAGAGCGGGGGCCGTGCTCGGTCCGGCTGCGATCGACAATCCCAGCAGGATTCCCCACAGCCACAGGCCACGTCCCGCTTCGGCTCGCATCTGCTCGGTCGTGGCGATCAGGATCATTCCCAAACAGATGGCCAGCGGGGTGGCTCCACCGATGCGGGTGAGCTCGGTGATTCCCTGGCTGAGGCCGAGCGCCAGCGTCAACGGGATCAGCACTCCCCGGGCGGCATCTTGTTGTCGTAACCAGCACAGAGCGGCCCCACAACTCAGCCCCATCAAAAGGATCGACAAGCAGGACGCTGCCATCATCGGAGGAATCCAGCCGAGTACGGTACGGTGCAGAGTCCGACAAGCCGAGAGGGCCGGAGAAGCGCCGCCATCGAAAGGGCTGGCCTCGACCAGCACCTGACAACTGCCCATCATCTCGGGACCGGCAGGAACCACCGGGTAGAACAGAGTCCACAGCAGTACCGTGACAAGGGTGGCCCGCAGTAGAGCGCCTCTTCTGGCCGGCAATGCCGGTTGCCGCCAGGAAGGTCTGCTGATCAGTAACTCGCGCTCCCGATCTTGCAGGTTCATCCGGACCAACCTTCGACCATCAGGGCGATCATCAAGATGCTGCTGATGATGGCATTGAGGGTGAAGAAGGAACCCTGTATCCGGGTCAGGTCATCGGCTTTGACCCGTCGGTGCTGGGCCACCAGCAACAGACTCACGATGGCGATGGCGATGGCGAAGGGGACTCCCAGTTGGGCTTGCTTCGACAAGGCGACCAACAATCCAACCATCAGGATGTGTAGGAGTCGTGATAGCCGCAGGGCAGTGGCGATTCCGAACCGTGTGGGGATGCTATGAAGACGCTGCTGGAGATCAAACTGATGGTCCTGACACGCATAGAGGATGTCAAAGCCGGCGGTCCACAACAGAACGGATCCTCCGAGGATCCAGGGGACCGGATCGATGCCACCTGACGCTTCCAGCAGTGTGCCTCGCACGGCAACCCATGCGCCGATGGGAGCCAGAGCCAGCCCGAGGCCAAGAACCATGTGGCACAAACTGGTGAAACGCTTGGTCCAGGAGTAGCCGAGGATGATCAGCAGCACCACCGGAGAGAGTTTCAGTGCCAGCGGATTGATGGTGGCGGTGACGGCGACGAATCCAGCGCCACTACAGACGGTCCACCAGAGGACTGTGCTGGCTCCGAGGCGGCCGGCGGGGATCGATCGTCCAGAGGTTCGCGGATTCAAGGCGTCGATTTTTCGATCGGCCCAGCGATTGAACGACATCGCAGAGGTGCGTGCGAGTGCCACCGCCACGACCACCTGGATCAAGAGAGTCATGAGGTCCATCGCGCCGATGGCGAGATCTCGATTGGCCAGGAACAGCGCACCGATGGCGAAAGGCATCGCAAACAATGTGTGAGAGACCTTGATCATCTCGAGGAATTCACGGATGCCACCCAGCCAGTTTGCGGGGGGCGAACTGGGGCGGGTCACCTCTCGCTACCCCAGCGTCGAAATAGATCGTTTTCGATTCCCAGGTGATCGAGCACCCGACTCACGACGAAGTCGACCTGTTCGAGAACCGAGTCTCCCGGGTGCTGATAAAAGGTCAGCATCGGCGGGACGATCAGCGCGCCGCTTTCGGAAAGAGTCAGCAAGTTTTTCAGGTGGATCCTGTCGAGAGGAGATTCTCGAGGAACGATGATCAGGGGGCGGCGCTCCTTCATCATCACCTCTCCGGCTCGTTTGATCAGGTTGTCGGAGATCCCATGGGCCAGCGAGGCCACGGTCGACATCGAGCAGGGGGCGATGACCATTCCATCGATGGGTGCGGTCCCACTGGCGAAGGGTGCGAAGAAGTTGCGTTCACCCCATTCGGTCAGGTTCTCGTGCTCCATCTCCGGAAATACTCCACGGGTGCCCTCGGGAACAGAGAGTTCATCGTGGGCCACCAGCTTTCCCGTCCTGGAAGCGACCAGATGGACCCGGTGTCCCTCGTCCAGCAGGAAGTGGACCAGGCGTGCGGAGATGATCGCTCCACTGGCGCCGCTGACTCCGACGACGATCTCTTTCGTACCGGCTTCTCTTGCAGTCATCGCTACCCTTCATTCGTCGTCGAATTTTTCATCGTCGAATCTGTTTTCATCGAATCCATCTTCATCGACGGGTTCAATAATTGCTCGATCTTAACGGTTGGATACCTACTCTCCCAGCGACCCCCCGTCGTGGATCCATGCATGAAGCGCTTCAGTTCGGGATTGCTGTTCCACTGTGGAATCTCGTCGAACGGGCATCAGGTCGCCTCCCTGCCACAGGTCATGCGTTTCTGGTGTGGTGCAGGATGCGGAGACCGAGCCGATGAGGATTCCGCTGAATCGAAGCAGATTGGCGAGAGATTGCGCGGCCCCCTGGGCCGCCAGATCAGGGAACACGGTGGTGCGATCGATCGACCACGCCTGTGAGTCGGGGCCGAGCAGGATCAATCGAGGTCTGGGATTTCCAAGTCGGCTTTCGGAAATCAACTGGAGCAGGTCACCGGCAGGGGATCCGACCATCATCACCTCCGCCAGGCCCCTCATGCTTCTTGCTTTTCTCTGAGTCGTGTCGAGGTCCTTCTCTTCATCGATCTCATCTGCCTTCAGCGAAAGGTCGAGGGCACGCAGTGAAGAGGTGGGGATCTGTCTCGATTGCTGAGGTGTGACCAGTTCAAGCCGATCGTCACGGAAGGACGCTCGGATGGTACGAATCACTTCGACCTTCTCCGATGGCTGTGGAGCATCGATGTGACGCAGGGGGATTCCGTGCTCGAGAGCGAGTGACTGCAGCGACTTGGCCTGTTGTTCAGTCCCATCTCGAAGCCACCAGCCGCCACAAATCCTGAGCCGCCGGGTTTCATCGATCACGGTGCTCTCGAGGATGGGAGCGCTATCTTTTGCGATCTTTGATGGAAAGAACTTGGTTCCAGGGGCGATCAGAAGCTGGTGGTATCGAGTCAAACCGATCTCCTTACCCGCGCACCGCTTCGTGTACTGCAACATTGCCCGGGAATAGAGTGTGATGGCGGACTGCATGAAGGGGGGCGCTTCGAATCTTCTCCGCCAGACGCTCGGCATCGGGCCAGTCACGCACCGACTCGTCGAGATAACTGTAGGCCTTGACCCGCGAGCCAGACAGTCGATTGCCCAGGCGTGGGAGCAGTTGGCTCTGGTAAAAGGTCGAGAATGGCCGGATCCAACGATTTTGCATCTCGGTGAACTCGAGAATCATCAATCGTCCTCCAGGTTTGAGGACGCGACGCAGTTCTTGCAGGCCTTGATCCAGGTCCACGACATTGCGCATTCCGAAAGCTACCATCGCCCCATCAAAGGTGCAGTCATCGAAGGGCAGGTGCATCGTATCGGCTCTTACCAGCGCCGGACTGCGAGCCGTGAGATACTTACTGTTTCCTGCCTGAAGCATCGGGAGTGAGAAATCGCTTCCGATTACCTCGGCCTCGGGAACCTGTTCGAGCAGTGCCATCGCGAGATCTCCCGTGCCACAACAGGCATCGAGAACCCTGTCTCCTGGACGTGTACGAAGGCTGCGGACTGCACGGCGACGCCACCACAGATCGATCGAGAAGGAAAAAAGGCGATTGAGTCGATCGTAGCGAGGGGCGATCTCATCGAACAACCCCTGGATCTTCTGTCCCTCTTTGTCGAGGAATGGGTGTCTTCCTGCGGAAGATTCCTGATCCGGTCCAGAGGTGGAGGGCACATCGATCAATTTCGTCACCTGCGACTTCTCCTCTGTCTCCCTCGGTGTCCAAGGGGGGTTTTCTGTGTATCCGATTGCAGTTCAGGCACTCATCATGATCGCAGGCGGATCGGTGAGCAAGGGGAAGCGGTACAGGGATGGGCCTGCTACCTTCAGGGGGACCAGGACAGGTCCGCAGGATGGAGGCTCGACCAATGCATGAAACCGTGGAATCTCAGGTGGTGGGAGTCGGTAGTGACCACCCGCTCCAGCAGGGGCTCGATCGATGGGGTCGCGCCTTGGTGCTGGTGTGTCTTTGCGCCGCTCTGCTCGGTGCCAGTGATACTCCCGATGCTTTGCCCTGGTTGTCGCCAGAGCAGGGATTACCTCGAGCCTTGCAACTGCGTCAGCCGCAATTGGTGCTGCTTGAATCTCCTACTGATGCGGGGCCGGCTCGACACCTGGAACAACAGCTGGGCAACTCCTCGACCGCAAGGCTACTCAAGGATGTGGTGTTGATTCGGATCGTATGGGTCGTCGATTCTTCCGGCGATATGCAATGGCCAGTCGCAGCGGATTCGGTTTCAGCAAAGGACGGGGAAGATCACTGGTCGAGAAAGCGGGCACGAAAGGTGATCGAATCCGCTCTCGGTCCGCCAGTTCCAGAGACGGTGGTGGCGGTGCTCGACCTGTTCGGTCGCCAGCGCGCTCGTCTCCAGGGGAAGAACATCTCTTCCTCCACCCTGAAGAAGGTGCTGCGGCAGGCGAGCCAGGAGACCCGCATGCTGGCTCGCAAATCGGCCGCCGCCACGAAGTTGCTCGATCGTGCGACTCTGGTGCTGGGCAAGGAAGATACTGCCAGTTGTTGTCGACTGTTGACCGAGGTGACGGGTCTGGAACTCCCTCCGGAGGCTCCACCAGAGCAGCGACGGGTGGAACTGCTCAAGATGGTCGAGAAGCGCTGGCAGAAGGCGATGGACCACGCCAAGGAACTGGAGCGAAAAAATCGTCTTGGTGAGGCGGCATCGGCTCTCGAAATGGTGCTCAAGAAGTTTCCTCATGAAGCGTGGGAGAAACAAACTCGCGCGGAGATCGGTAGGATCTGGAAACGCATCCAGGGGCCCGGTGGAGGGATTTGATGCTCGACCCGATGCTCGACCCGATGCTCGACCCGATGCTCGACCCGATGCTCGACCCGATGCTCGATCCTGAAACGGAAGCGATCGACTCCGCAGCGGCAGCCGTGTCCGATCCACAGCAGTTGTGGAACCACTTCGAACAGCAAGAATCGGTGGTACAGGCGGCGCTCACCGCTGCTCGGGATGGTGTCCTCCAGCTGGCATCGATGATGGCGGTGACACTGGCATCGGAGAAGGGGCGGGTCATCGGCCTTGGTGCGGGAACCAGTGGTCGACTTCTCGCTCTCGACATGGCCGAATGGGGGCCGACCTTTTCGGTACCCGCTCATCGCCGCCAGGCGCTCCTCGCCGGAGGAGATGCGGCTCTGACCACTCCCATCGAGGGAGCCGAAGATGATGCGGAGGATGCTCGCCGAAAACTGCTCGAGGTGGCGGTCGGGAGCGATGATCTGGTGGTGGGGATCAGCGCCTCAGGAACTGCGGCGTGGGTTCTCGCCGGGCTGGAAGAATCGCAGCGAGCCGGCGCCCAGACGGTTTTCGTGACCTGTGATCGGACGGCAGCGGCCAGCCGATCGGCGCAGGACACCCTCTGTATCCTGCTCGAAACCGGTGCCGAGCCGGTCGCCGGTTCGACTCGCCTGAAGGCTGCCACCGCCACCCACCGATTGTTGCAGAGGGCCTCGACCATCTGCGCCCTCCACAATGGCTGGATCTACCGTGGCCGGATGGTGGCGATGTCTGCGACCAATCAGAAGTTGAAGCGTCGGGCAGTGCGAATGGTGATGGATTTGACCGACGCCGATGAAAGAGCAGCCATCGACGCTATCTCGTTATTTGGTGGTGATATACGACATTCAGTGGCGTATATCTGGTGCGGTGACCGGGAAATGGCGAAAAGACTTCTTTCCGCTTCTTCGGGGCATCTGGGACCTCTGCAGCCGAAATCAGGACTTTCCTGGCAGTGATCCGGTGATTCTTGGGCTTGCCTCCCTGCCGGGGTCACCCTAGCATCGGCGGCATGAGCCGCTCCAAAGAGCTTGGCTCGGGGACAGGAGATTTTCGATGATCAACGACATTCCACAGAAGTTATCCCAGGTGGGAGAGAGTCTCTCCGCCCGGATTCAGGAACCCTTGAAATCAGCCGCAGCGATGCGTGAGACGATTCGTCAGAAGGTGCTGGAAGCGGCGAAGTCCTCGCAACTGGACCGATTTGTCGATTATATCAGCCCGCCTCCCCAGATGCTGAAGTCCAACTAGCGAACTGCAAAGGATCTGCTCGAGCGGATCGATGCTGTGATCTATGCGGGCTCCATCCGGATGGGTGAGGTGGAGAGGAGTCTGTCATGTTCAGAATTCCAAGTGGCTTGGTTGGCGCGCCGTGGATTTTGCGCCTCTGCATCCTCTGGTCGGTACTGGCCTCTGGTTCACTACTAGCCCAGGCTCCCGATGTGTTCCTGTTCGATCTACAAGAACTGGGCAGTTTCGGCGAGGACAATGGCATCTACGCCTATTCGGTCGGAACCACCTCCTGCAACATTGGATCGGTGGAACTGCTGTGGCACGCCAACGATAGTTTCCATCCGGTGATCGGACAGGAGATGTATCGCTATTACGATGGGGTGCTGGAGCAGATCGGAGTGTCATGGCTCAAACACAGTTTCTGTGCGTTGAGCCTCAACGCTTGTGGAAGTTGCCAGCCGACCGATTGCGATACCCTGGGGATCGGTTGCTCTGATCCCTATACTGCCGCTCTCAATGGCCAGCAATCGAACCTGGGCCCCCGATCTCAGGTCAATGCTCACACCGGAGAGTTCCCTTATCCGGTCGATCCTCCGATGCCGCCTTTTGTCACCGTGGTCGACCGCCGCCTTCAGGTGGCGCAAGCGCTGATCGATCCGGACCTCAATCCGAATACCCTCTACTTCGTCTCCGGCCATTACATCTCTCCCGATGATGCTCAGGGGGGCAACGGCGATAACAATGTCGCCTACCGCCAGGTCACCGTCAGTGATAATCCCGCTTCCTTCCCGCTCAATTTCGTTCCAGGTTCGCCGACCCAGGCGGGTCAGCCAGGAATTCAAGCGTGGCAGGATTATGATCCGCAAGTTGTGATCGAAGAGGTCAGGATTCCGGGAGAGGGTTTGCTGCTGCTGGGATACAAGGTCACCGATCTGGGCGGTGGGCAATGGCGCTATGACTACGCTCTCTACAACATGAATTCGGATCGCTGTGCCGGTGCCTTCACCGTTCCCGTTTCCGCTCAGGCCAATCTCAGCGCCGTCGGTCACCGCGGAATCTCGCATCACAGTGGGGAACCATTTTCGACCGCACTGTGGAACTCGGCGGTCACTCCGGCGGGGGTGACCTGGGCGACCACACCGTTCTTTCAGGATCCCGAGGCCAATGCGTTGCGTTGGGGGTTCATGTACAACTACCGGATCATCACCGATCAGCCGCCCAGCGATGCGATGGCCACGGTGACCCTTTTCAAGCCAGGAACGCCCTCCACCGTCAATGTGCCAGTGCTGGCTCCAGTGGGTTCCCAGGTCGATGCACCGATCAACCTGGTCTGTGCCCAGTCCTCCGCCGGGATCGACATCGAGTGGCAGAATCCGCTCGACTATGACGAGTTGATCGTCGAAAAGGATGGCTTTCCTCTGACCACTTTGGCGGGAGACGCGACCACCTTCAGTGATGCGGTGACCGCGCCAGGGGACTACCAGTACGGGGTGAGAGGCGTTCTCGCTGGAGATGCTTCCGTTGCCGAGAATTGCTCGGTCACCGTCTTTGATCTCGCCATCTCCGTCGAAGACCAGGTCGCCATCGCCGGCCAGTCGTCGCTACCGGTTCCTGTATTCAGCTCCTTCAGTGCGCCGGTGGAAGCCTACAATCTTTCCCTCGAATTCCCCGCAGATCTGCTCGATGTCGCCGAGGTCACCTTGGACGGAACTGACGCTGGAGTGATCGGAGCCGAGCAGGTTCTGGTCGAGATGGATGATGCAGCGATCGACGGATACATCACGGCTCAAGTCGTATTCGATGCGGGTCCGCCCTATGCAGGGCAGGAACTTCCGGCGGGTACAGACCAGACCATCTTGTGGATCGAGTTCTCGGTGGCTGCCTCGGGATTCGTCGATGGCGAGGAGCGGCAGCTCTCTTTCATCGACGGATTGGGTCCATCCCAGGTGGTCAATCAGATCATCATCGATGGGGCGATCATGGGACCTGCTCGAGATGGGGCGACCTTGACCTTCCTCGAGCAACCGATCTTCCTGCGAGGCGACTGCAACGGCGATGATTCGGTCAACCTGGCAGATGTCATCTTCGGACTCACCTACCTGTTTGCAGGCGGCATCCCGCCGCAGTGCATGAAGGCGTGCGATACCGATGACACGGGGAACGTCAATCTGACCGACGAAATCTACTTCCTCAACTCCCTGTTCGTGACCGGATCGCCGCCAGTGCCGCCACCGGTCGGCAGCGCTGGTCCCGATCCGACTCCCGATTCGCTGCCCTGCTCCTGAAGCGACTGTGGCGACCACTGCGCTGACGGGGAGGGCTCTTCGCCACTGTACGAATCTTTTCGTAATGTCCTCTTGCATGACACGAAGTCCTTCGTACCATGCCGTCTCGTGCCATCGAAGCAGCGCGCCCCGCCAGCCGACGGCGGTCTCCGCGAATGGACGGCAGTGTCCGGCTTCGAGTAGTTCCAGCAGTACCAGGGGAGCGCGTCGATGCACACCAAAGTCGCCAAATCACCGACCGCCGCGGAGTGCAGCATCCTCGACGCCATCTGGCAGCTGGAATCGGCGACAGTGCGGCAGGTCTTTGACCACCTGAGCAGCCAGCGGAAGATCGGCTATACCACCGTTCTCAAGTTTATGCAGATCATGATTTCCAAGGAACTGTTGGTGCGTGATACCTCGGTGCGACCGCAGGTCTATCGAGTGGCGAAGCCTCGTGAAGAGACCCAGCAGGGGATGCTGAAGTCTCTCATTCGTCAGGTGTTCCGTAACTCACCAGGAGAACTGGTTCTGCAGGCGCTTTCGCTGCAGCAGTCGACCCCCCAGCAGATTGCCGAGATCCGTAAACGGCTCGATGAGATGGAATCGGCGAGTCACAGATGATGGAACTCACGACTCTTCCGTCGATCTGCCCCTCCCCCCGCTCTTCCCCCACGAGTTGGTGCTAATTCTTCTGTGGAAGCGATGGGCGAGTCCGTCGCTGGAGATGGGGTCGGCGGGGTGAAGCAAGCCGGCGACGAGCCGCCACGGTGCAGGTAACAGATCCTGTCGAGGAATCGCTGGCGGCCCCTCTCTCCCGGCATACTCGACGATCTCGAGGCGGTCGTCACCGCTCCCGGCCACCACCATGGCATCGAAGAAGATCGATCCAGAAACAGGTAGCAGCAGTTCTTGCGGGGTCTACACCCAGATCCGCACGGCTGCGCGCATCTCCGGGGCACTCTGGCAGCGCACCGTTCGTGCGCCGAAGCCGAGGCGCTCCCCGCTCTCTCGGTCGAAGGCGAAGGCAATTTCCTGTTCGAGATCGAGCAGTAATTGATCCCCATGGAATAGCTGGATCTGCTGGGCACAGATATCTATCAGGAAGTTGGGATCATCCTCGGTGAGGCTGAAAGGGTCGACTTCACCGATGGTCCATCCCTCTTCCCCGGCCAGCAGTCGAGCGACGGGCCACCACTCCTCTGGCAGTGGCTCTGAAACGGGATACTGGTTCAGGTAGGTCGCGAAGTCGGGGGTATTGCTGAAGTGCAGCATCGCGGCGCCAATTCCCAGCGGGATGCGGACCAGTGCCAGCACCGCGATGATGGCGACCCCCACGAGGATCTTGCGGCGAACCGGTCTCGGTCGTGTCGAGTTGGATTCCACTGTTGAACTCCTCGGGGGAAGAGGGGATCGACTCAATATGGGGCAGTCGCTCCTCGATTTCAAGGGGCTCACCGTGCGCACCGGATCCCGTCTGACGCAGCCTTCACCGAGAGGATCCGCAAGCACTCACGAGGATGTCGATGGATCATCTCTTGACCATGATGGCTCCCCCCTGGGGATGAGAGGGTTTTCAGAGTCAGGTAAGTACCGTTCTGGTCTTTGCACCACAAGGTCTGGACTGAATCATTGTGGTCATCTAAGTAATGAGATCGGGGAAATACTGCCGATGGTCGGACCTGACTTTATACGATGAAGTCGCACAGTTTCTGGTGGCAGCCAGCACTCTTGCATAATTCATGGCGAAGTGGTTCTGTTGAAGGGTGCAACATTTCAACTTAGCAGGGGCAT
>JABHOG010000069.1 GCA_018694835.1 Planctomycetota bacterium
ACTCAATGCGAAGATGGAATCGGCGATGTTGATCGATCCATCGTCATTGATATCACCGGAGTCGGTGCAGGCTAGCGAAGGCGATCCGGGAGTAAACAGCAGCGTGAGGATCCAGATCGGATCTCCGATGTCGAATCCACCATCGTCATTGGCATCGCCACGGAGGAACTGTATCGCAGTATTCGTCGATGAGAGGATTGCCAGCTCCGTGATATTGGTTCCGGACAGGTAGATCTCCTCCACGTTCGAACCGTCCAACCCCGCCCGATACACGAGGCCGTTACTGCTCGAGAGATAGAGGGATTGACCGACCGAGTCGACCACCAGATGGGTCACTCCTGGAGCCAAAGCTGGCTGGATAATCGTCTCGAGATTGGATCCGTCATCATCGCAGCGCTGGGTCGCACCCGATGCGGTCAGCCAGTAGATCTTTCCTGTCGCCTCATCATAACAACAGTCCCGAGGCCCACTGAGCCCACCCGGCAGGATGATCTCCTCACCTGTTCCATCGAAGTTTCGGCGGCTGATCGATCCGACCTGACTGTTGGTGAAATAGAGTTTTTGTGCGGCCGTGTCGATTCCGATCCCCGAGATTCCGAACATCCCACCGAGCGCCTGCGGATTGGAACCGTCGTAACCGATCGACACCAGCTGGCCATTGAAGGCATTAATCCAGTACAGGCGTTGATCGGAACGATTCGCAGCAAGTGCCTCGAATCCGAAGGGATACGAGGTGATCGACGCAGCGCCGGTACCGTCGAGATTGGCACTCATCAGCGAGAAGGGTTCACGGAAGTAGAAGACTTTTTCCGCCTCTCCATCGACAGAGAGTGTCACCGGAGGAGACTGAGTCGGTAAGACGATGGGTGTTGCCGAGGCCAGGTCCCACTGCACCAGATCAGTGCCATCGATCCAGTAAAGTGTCTGGCATTGTAGTGTCGGACAGATCGACAGAAATCCGAATAGAAAGATCAGCGAGAATCGCAATCGCATGGTCACCTCCAGCACGAATGATCTTTGATCTTACAACAGGATTCCTCACCCTGCACTGCTGCACCGAATCATGCGTTTCATCGAGGATTGGAACGGTTTGGCTCTGCTGTGCCGTTTACCGCTCTTCGATTCCGAAGGAGTAAACCCACACAGCGGGAGTGCCTGGAGCTGCGGCTCGAAGAAGAAGAGAGGCCGATCGCCAATCGATCCGGGGACGACCCATCACGCCTGTGACTGGGCTTCTTCCCACTGATCCATGGTGATGAGAATCTCTCTGGGCTTGGCTCCGCGGAAGGGGCCGAGGACTCCCTGGTCGCTCATCGCATCCATCAGTCGCGACGCGCGGGTGTAGCCGACGCCGAGCCTGCGTTGCAGCAGTGTGGTCGAGCCACGGCCGGTTTCCAGCACCACTCTCACCGCTTCCTCGAACAGATCATCCTCGGGAGCTCCCCCGGAACCACTACCGCTGGCGTGGCTTCCGTCGAGGAACGAATCGATCTCCTGCGAGAACTGCGGCTTCGCTTCCTTGCGCAGGTGCTTGACCACCTTGCGCAGTTCCTTGTCAGAGATGTAGGTGCACTGGGCACGATTGAGGCTGTCGGTGTTGGGCGGCGAATAGAGCATGTCGCCCATCCCGAGCAATCGCTCGCCACCCATTCGATCGAGAATCGTTCTGGAATCGATGCGACTGGCGACCTTGAAGCAGATTCGCGACGGCATGTTCGACTTGATCAGTCCGGTGACCACATCGACGCTGGGGCGCTGAGTGGCGAGGATCACGTGGATCCCCACGGCCCGTGACTTCTGCGCCAGGCGGATGATGGAAGTCTCCACTTCCTTGGCACTGGTCATCATCAGGTCTGCCAGTTCGTCGATGATGATGGTGAGGTAGGGCAACTGCTTGGGGGCCTGTTCCGCTTCCTCGTGAGTGGTCTTTTCGGCCAGACGATCGTATCGTTCCTTGTCATCGAGGTCGTTGTAGTCCTTGAGGTTGCGGACTCCAGCCTTCGACAGCAACTCGTAACGCTGATCCATCTTTCTCACCAGCCACTCGAGTGCAGCCGGAGCTTTTTTCATGTCGGTGATGACCGGTGTCAGCAGGTGTGGAATATCCTCGAAGGTTGAGAGTTCGACCATCTTTGGATCGACCAGGATCAACTTCAATTCATCGGGCGTTCGCGTCATCAGGATCGATGTGATGATCGCATTGATGCAAACTGACTTTCCCGATCCGGTCGATCCTGCGATGAGCAGGTGCGGCATTCGCGTGAGGTCCTCGACGAGCGGTTCTCCAGCGGCATCTTTTCCCAGCAACATTGGAATCATCAGATCGGAATCGTGGAAGACCCGGCTCTGGAGCAGTTCTCTCAGGACCACCGTCTCGCGCTGCTTGTTGGGGACCTCGATCCCCACCGTTGGCTTGCCGGGAATCGGGGCCACCACCCGGACACTCTGGGCGGAGAGCGCCATCGCCAGGTCGTCGGAGAGAGCGACGATCTTCTGCACCTTGGTTCCTGCGGCGAGACTCACCTCGTACTGGGTGATCACCGGGCCGCGCTGCACATTGGTCACAGCAGCCTCGATCTTGAAGGAGCGCAAGGCATCCTCGATGCGAGTGGCGACCTGATCGAGCTCTTCCTTGCCCTCCTCGTGGTTGACCACCGGAGGCTCGGAGAGAAATGAGATGGAAGGAGGAGAGTAGACCCCGTCAAAGGTCAGTTGCTCCTCCTCGAAGCCCACGACCGCCTGGTCATCCTGTTCCGGGCCGAGACGGATGGTCCGCGAGAAGGTCACCGGTGGAGTTTCCTCCACCTCTTCTTCTTCTTCCTCTTCGTCCTCTTCTTCTTCGTCCTCTTCTTCGTCTTCCTCTTCGTCCTCGGCGTACTCTCCCTCTTCGTACTCGTCTTCTTCTTCCTCGTCTTCCTCGTCTTCCTCGTCTTCCTCGTCTTCTTCTTCTTCTTCGTCGTCTTCCTCGTACTCGTACTCTTCGTCTTCCTCTTCTTCGTCCTCGTCATCTCCGAACAGGATGTTCTTTTCCTCTTCCGTCACTTCGGAATCGGGCTTCTTGCGCGACGATCGAGTGACCTGAGCGATCTTCTCACCGGCCGCTTGACCGGCACTGCCGAGCCCCCCGACCATCTTGCGGGCCACTCCCGGAGTCTTCAGTCCCAGCGAGGCGATGGCGCCACCGATCATCGCCAGTCCCACTCGTAACAGGTTGGCGACCGGCATCCCGGTGGCGAACATCAGTCCCAGAGCCACGGCGAGAAATGCGAAGATGGTGGTTCCAGTGATTCCAAAGGCGTCGAAGGCGGCCTGTCCCAGATACATGCCGATCAAACCACCACGATAGGGTAGGTCGACACCCATCAGGGATTGCTCGGTGAAGCGAAACTCGAGGGAGCAGACGGCGAAGCAAAGCAGTGCCAGTCCCCCGATACGAGGCCACCACGATTGGATTTGCACCTGGAACAGCAGCATGACTGACCAGACCGCAAAGATCCCCGCCAGCAAGAAACCGGCTACAGGGCCGAAAATGTTAAAGTGCGTTTGGGCGATGAAGTGGCCCGTCGAACCGCAGGCATTCGCTGCGCTTCGGCCGGTGGCCACCAGGTACTCACTGTAGAGTGCGACGAAAAAGAAGGCCGTGATCGCCAGCAAGACCAGCGCCAGTGCTTCCTTACCGAGCCCCGGTTGCGGAGTTCGAGTGGTGTCTCTTCGACTGCGCTTGGATCGATTCGATGTTGTCATCATTCCCCATTGAAGGCACGGTCGCCGCGGCGAGAAGCAACCTTTGTGCCGATGAACTCCACCAACTTCCGAGCCAGATCCACCTTTGAAATTTCCGGCAAGGAAATGGAGTGCCCTGCGGGTTCGAGCCAGATGTAATCCCCCATGGCCACACCCAGGTTCCCCAGCGTGTTGCAAAGTACCAGATCTAGCCGCTTGTTCACGGCCTTTCGCAACGCTTCTCGCCGATCTTCAGTCGCCTCGAGGGCAAAGCCGACCAGCACTCGGGCGCCCTTTTCTGCCCCCCTGCCAGCCAGAACATCGGGATTCCTCACCAGTTGTAGGTTCCAGTCTCCAGCGGACTTCTTACGTTTTCCGACAATTTTCTGCGCCGGGCGGTAGTCGCAAACAGCTGCGGTGGCGACCAGCGCATCGACCTCTGGCCACAGTTGGATGGCGATTTCCTCCAGGTCGAGGGCGGTGACAAAGGGGTGCAGATGGATCCCCTCCAGTGCCGGATGAGGGACCGGTCCGAGGGCCAGGTGAACCTCCCAGCCAGCATCACGAGCGGCGCGGGCGACCTCGATCCCGAGGATTCCACTGGCTCCGTTGGTGAGGAAACGGACATCATCGATCGGCTCCCGGGTTGGCCCTGCAGTGATCAGCAGGACCGGGGGATTCATGACATCTCTTTCGGAAGGACCAAACGGCTGACCACATCGTCGATCTGGTCAAGATCTGCCAGGCGGCCCGGGCCGACCGCACCGCAAGCGAGGTGACCGACCCCCGGATCTACCACCTCGATCTGTCTTTGCTTGAGGATGCCGATATTGGCCTGCACCGCGTCATTGCGCCACATACGATCATTCATCGCCGGGCACACGACCATCGGGCCATCCCAGGCCAGAGCCGTCAGACAAACCACATCGTCTCCGAAGCCATGGGATAACCGTGCGATGTGATCGGCACTTGCAGGAGCGATCACGAAGACATCGGCATCGTCTCCAGCACCGATATGCTCGGGACGATCACCGATTCCGATCGGATGCCAGATCTCCGAAATGACCTCGCATCGCGTGACCGCTTCAAAGGTGAGAGGTTGGATGAATTTACAGGCGGAGGGTGTCATGCGAACGCGCACGGTTGCGCCTCGCTGAGTCCACCGGGATGCGAGTTCCACCGCCTTATATGCGGCCACTCCACCGGTGACTCCGAGAATGATCTTCCGAGATTCCCAGTTCATGAGAGGTACCTTTTCATGAAACGGACCACGGTCGCGGTGCGACGCACACGAGATGTGCGTCGCACCGCTTCCATCATTCCTTGGTCGGATTGAGGAACTCGGACAGTTCCTTGATCCGCTCTTCCTTGACCTTCTTCAGGTCGGAGCCGTAAACATCCTTCTCGTCGTCGTCGGAACTTCCGTCCTTCAACTTACGAGCATCCTCGAAGAAGTGGACCTCGTTGGCTTCCAGTTCGGCGAGGACCACCTTGTCCTGCAAGATCTCTTGCACGACGATGTCCTGGAGATCGACAGAGTCGATCACCACCAACGGGCGAGCCCCACGCTTCAATTCCACCAGACGCTTCTGCATCAGGGCGGTCAGTTGCAGTTTGCCGCCCGTCTTCTCGACGAGCTGGTCCTCGATATCGACATCGAGCACATTTCCTCCATTCCGGAATCGGCCCCTTCCAGGGTCGACTCCTCGCATCTATCTCATTATTGACCCCTGCTGCGCAATTCCGCCTCGATGATCGAATCGATCTGTTCGACGCAATCCTCGAGATCGTCATTGACGATGCAGTGGTCGTACTTGTTCTTTTCTGCGATCTCCGACAAGGCATTCCTGAGCCTGAGATCGATCACATCATCATCTTCATCGCCACGAGCCGCGATCCGACGTTTCAACTCTTCCTCGCCCGGAGGCTCGAGGAAGATGGTCAACATGTCGACCTGGCCACTTCGTAACAACTCCGCACCCTGGACATCGATCAACAGTAACACCGCTCTCGAGGAGAGGCATTGCTTCTCGATCGCATCCTTTGGACTGCCGTAAAGATTCCCATGCACTTCTGCATGTTCGAGGAATCCTCCCTCTGCCACTTGCCGCTCGAATGCGGTTCGATCGAGGAAATGGTAATCCACTCCATCTTGCTCCCCTCCACGGGGAGCCCTGGTGGTGGTCGTGATGGCGCGGACAATTCCGTCCTCCTTCACGAGCCTCTCGCTGACAGCAGTCTTGCCGACTCCGGATGGTCCTGAGAGCACAACCAGGATCCCTCCAGCGCCCACCGTCACGCCTCCCTCAACAGCGGCCCCTCGTAGAGGCCAATCATTTCATTCGATGTTCTGCGTCTGTTCTCTCAGGCGGTCCACCTCGACCTTGATGTCGACCACCGTGTGGGCGAGATCGTATCGAGCGACCTTCGAGGCCATCGTATTGGCCTCACGAAACATCTCCTGGGTCAGGAAATCGAGTCGTCTTCCGACCCTTCCGCCCGTCGTGATAATCTTTCCGTACTCCTCGAGGTGCCCCCTCATTCGGGCCAGTTCCTCGGTGATATCGGACCTCTCCACCTGAACTCCCAGTTCTCTGGCGAGATCCTTCGGATCCAGGTCCACCCCTCCCGGGGTCATCAACTGGCTGATCCGGTGCTGGAAGCGTTCGAGCAACCAGCTCTTCACCTCGGGCAGCACCGCCTCGACTTGATCGAGACCCTCACTGACACATCCAAGAATGCGGCGAAATTCCTTGCGGAGGTGTTCACCCTCATTCTCCTGCATCTGACGCAGCTCGATGACCGCTTGTTCGATCGTCTCGAGCACCAGTTGAGCCAGATCTCCGTCAGGTTCGGCCACCACCGTTCCCTGTTCTTCACGAAACTGGATGGCATCCCGCAATCTCACTTCTTCGCCCGGAGTGATCTCATCTCTCAGTGCACACAATCTTTCGTAACTGTGGCGAATCAAATCGACCTCTGACAGCCGCGTAGAATCACCGCACGGCTCGAGAACCAGGGTCAACGAGATCGATCCACGCTCGAGCTTTTCACGAAGCAAGGCATCGATCTTCATCTGCAAAGCCATCAACCGATCGGGAAGATGGCTCGAGACCTTGAGATGGCGATGATTCACCGACCTCATCTCCGCCTTTACCCGCCACCCCGCCGCTTCACGAGATCCAGATCCGAAACCCGTCATGCTGCGCAGAGCTGTCTTCAATTGCCGCTACCGTCATCTCCTGTGGGCTGGTCGGCTGGCGCGTCGGTCGCTGGTGCATCGTCCGCCGGTGCATCGTCCGCCGGTGTATCGTCAGCGGGCGTATCGTCAGCGGGTGCATCGTCAGCGGGTGCATCGTCAGCGGGCGTATCTGCCGCTCTTTCGTCAGCGCCGATCGCTCCCTCCGTACTGCCATCGCTATTGCCATCGTTGACCGTCGGAGTGTCATCGCCGATCGCATCGCCAATCGCATCGCCGACTCCGACCGAGTCCTCGGTGCCATCGATGGCTCCGAACCCCGGTTCCACGGTGTCACTCTGCAGACGACTGCTATCGCGGTCACTGCTGGATGCGACTCCCACAAGGATGCACAGCGAGAAGAACGTCACCGACAAGATCGCCGTGAAACGGCCGATCCCGCTGGTGGCCTTGGTTCCCATCATCTGATCGGAACCGCCCATGCCCCCGCCAAAGGCCCCCGACAGTCCCGCTTGCTTCGGCTCCTGAATCAGGATCACGAATCCGAGCAGAACCGTAACGAGTCCAAGTACAATCATCAGAAATGTCACAAGCATAGCTTCACCTTATCTGCAGGGCGGTCATCGTCACCGGCGCACCATCACTGATCACGCCGTCGCAATTCCCGCGTCCAGAATCCCTAAGAAACTCGCCGACAAAAGGCTCGCACCTCCCACCAGGGCTCCATCTACCCCATCGATTCCCAGCAACGCCTGCGCATTGTC
>JABHOG010000070.1 GCA_018694835.1 Planctomycetota bacterium
ATCATCGTCACCTTTGCCTGCGGGGTGATCTACAGCGCGAATTCCACGACCATTTCGCCAGCAGCGCCGCTGGCCGCGATCTCCGCCGACGATGGGGTGACAGCACCACCGATCGATCCACTCGCCTCTGGATCTCCCGCCGAGACGGCCGAGATCGCCGAGGCGCCGCCACCGTTGCTGCCGGAGGGCGCGGCACGCTACTTCCGCCAACTGATCGAACTCGGCTCCAAGGGGCCAGAGGATTCATCCACTGCAGATTCATCGATTCAAGATCCATCGACTCCAGCGCTATCGATTCAAGATCCACCGACTCCAGATCCGCTAGATCAAGATCCGGTGAGTCCGGTTCCGCTAGATCCGGCTGGAGATCCGGCTGGAGATCCGGCGGTGGAAGATGCCGATCCTCCGGCGCCCACCGAGGGGCGTTCACGCCGCTCACGTCAGGGTGATACTCAACGACGCCGCCGGGGCGGTCGCCAGGGAGGTCGCCAGGATCGAACCGCTCCAGCCACCGATCCCGAGGGGCAGTCAGCCGACGAAACCGGCCACGAGACTGCGCAGGATGGGGAGTCCGAATCGGCTCGTGGCGATCGATCGAGACGTGGCGCTTCGGATGAGGAATCGGGGGCGCGGCGTAAGAAGGCGCCGAGGGAAGGGATTCCTGTTCATCACCCGCTGATCGAGGAGCGCTGCGTGGTATGTCACGTGCGCGATGACGAGGGCAAGATGACTCGCATCTCCTACATGAGGAAGACGCCGGAAGCGTGGGAAATCTCGATCAAGAGGATGGCACGTCTCTACTTCGTCTCTCTTTCGTCGGAGGAGGCGAAGGAGGTGGTGAGATATCTGGCCGAGGAGCATGGCCTGTCGCGGCAAGAAGCGCGAGCGGCGATGTACGAGAGCGAACGGCGTGTGCATTGGTCCGAGGAGGATCGAGACAAGGACCTGCGCGAGACCTGTGCCGAGTGCCACACCCTGGGCCGGGTGCTCTCCGAGCGCCGCGACGAACAGGAGTGGAAATTACTCAAGGCGACCCACCTGGCACTCTACCCGCTGGTGGATTTTCAGTCGTTCCGGGGCCGCAGCAGTCGAGGAGGTGGTGGTCGCGGCGCGACCAGTGGCAATGCTGGCGGCGGCGGAACTCCCTCGTCGGAGACGGCGGGGACTTCTGGGCGAGGTCGCAGTCAGGACCGTGCGGACCGGGTGCTGGCGACCCTGACCAGTGAGCAGGGGCTGTTCAGTGATGAGTGGCGAGACTGGAACCAGGAGAAACGAGAAGTGCCGCTCGAGGGTCGCTGGATCGTGCTGGGGCACGAGGTGGGGCGCGGTCCGATCCGCGGAACCCTCGATCTACAGCGAGTGGCCAGTGGTGAGTACCAATCGAAGTGGACCTGGCTACGAGCCAATGGTCGCACCGTGGTTCGTCAGGGCACCGGGCTCTTTTACGCCGGTCATTCCTGGCGAGGTCGATCGACCAGCACCGCTCCCGGTGAACTGGAGTCGCTCAAGGAAGTACTACTCCTCGACGAGTCCTGGACCCGGATGGAAGGAAGACTCTTCACCGGCGAATACAATGAGCTGGGTATCGAGGTCCAACTGCTGCGTGCCAGCGAGACTCCGACCATCCTCGGAGTGCTGGGGGGAGAGATGGCGGTGCCATCCATCGGCAATCGGATCGAAGTGATCGGGAGCGGCTTCCCGGAGAAGATCATTGCCGGTGACTTCCACCTGGGAGCGGGCATCACCGTGCTCGGCGTCGAACGGCACGACGAATCTCGAGTCAACTTACTGGTCTCCGTCGACGCAGGTGTTCCCCTCGGACGCCGTGCCATCGATTTCAGGATTCACCAGGGGCCGCGGGCCATCACCCTGTACGACACCATCGATGGCATCCGGATCCGTCCCAACCCGGGATTCTCTCGAGTCGGAGGCAAGATGCGACCGAAGCAACTGGAGCGCTTCGAGGCGGTGGCATTCACTCGTGGACCGGATGGAGTGCCCTACAACGAAGATGATGTCGAGTTGATGACGGTGCCGGTGCAGTGGAGCCTGGAGGAATTCCCGATTCGTCCCGGCGATGACGATCTCCAGTTCGTTGGAGAACTCGATTCCGAAACCGGCGTCTTCACCCCGGCCATCGACGGTCCCAATCCAGAGCGTCGATTCAGTGCCAACAATATCGGCGACGTGTATGTCGTGGCGACCTGCACCATGACCGTTCCTGAGCGAGTGGAAGTGAAGAAGGTCCCCGACGACGAGGAACAGTCGGGAGACGACGATGGTGAGGGTGCGACCGATGAAGTTGCCGGAGCCGAGCAGAGCACCGATCAGGGATCCGCAGATGCTGCGAAGAAGCCGATCGCCGCAGCGGACTCCCCGCCAAAGATGATCGAGCGAGAGTTTCGTGCACGGGGGCACCTACTGGTCACCGTTCCGATTTATGTTCAGTGGGATCAAAACAAATGGAATCAGCGATGAAATTTCACACCACCTTGTTTCACAGATTTGAAAGCGACGGGGTTCCGTTCGCTTACGTCACACCCACTGCTGCGGTGGTCCAACTCGATGAAATGACCTCGGAGATCATCGATAACTTCTCCGATGCCGAAGGGGCCGAACCGGGGCCCTGGTTGGAGACCCTCGAGGTCGAGCGACAGCCACAGGCGCGCGAGGCCTTTGACGAACTGGCGGCGATGGGCATGCTGCGTCCGGTCGGGGCACCTACCGCGCCTCCCGCACAACAACCTCCGATGCCTTACCCGCTGGCGACGCTGGTGCTCAATGTCACCAACAAGTGCAACCTGTCCTGTACCTATTGCTACGAGTATGGAGAGGATCGAGTTTCCAACCAGGAGAAACCCGATGGGACGCCACGGTTGCCGATGATGACTGAAGAGACCGCCTGCAAGTCGGTCGACTTCTTGCTGAAGAGTTCAGAGGGGCGTAACGGTGTCTCCATCACCTTCTTTGGTGGTGAAACCTTGCTCAACTTCGGCACCATCCGTACGGCCACAGAGTATGCGGTGGCTCGTGGGAAGGAGCGGGGTCGTCCGGTGGCATTTGCCTTGACTACCAATGCGACGATGCTGACCGATGAGGTGATCGACTTCCTCGTCGAGCACAAGTTTGGCGTCAATATCAGTATCGATGGCAATAAAGGGGATCAAGATCGCCATCGCACCTTCTCCAGCGGGCGTGGGAGCTACGACATCATCGTTCCTCGAATCCGCAATTTTCTCGAGAAGAATCGTCCCCAAGGTCGACCGGTCGGAGCCCGGGTGACCCTGACCGCCGGCATGGCGCCGGTCCCGGAGACCTACCATCACCTGATCGACGAGATCGGCTTTGATTCGGTCGGATTTGCTCCGGTTACCAGTGCCGAGGATCGGGAGTATGCCCTGGCCGATGGGCACATGGGCCAGATCCTCGCCGACTTTGAGATTTTGTCTCAGGAATATGTCGAGGCTGCCCTGGCTGGGAAGCGCCACGGATTTTCTAACTTGCACGACCTGATCCAGGAGATTCACCAGGGCATCAACAAGGCACATCCCTGCGGCGCTGGGCTCGGTTTGATGGGAGTTTCCACCGAGGGCGAACTGGGATTGTGCCACCGATTTGTCGAGTCGGGGGAGCATGGGCTCGGCACCATCGAGGACGGAATCGATGAGCAGAAGAGAAGTGAGTTTCTCAATGCCACTCACATCTCGAAGAAGATTCCCTGTCACGAGTGCTTTGCTCGACCGCACTGCAGTGGTGGCTGCTACCACGAGGCCTATGTCCGCTACAAGGATCCTGCATCGCCGAATCTGCACTACTGCGACTGGATTCGCGCCTGGACCGATCTCGGGTTGCGTAGTTATGCTGCGATCGCCCAGGGTAACCCTGAGTTTCTTCTAAATTTCGAATCGGCATCCGGTGCACCGGCGCCGGCCATCGAGAAGGACGAGGTGAATCGATGAAGCACGTCCGAGCCATCAATCAAAAAGCGCGACTGATCGAGGAGCGCTTTGCTGGAGCGGAGGACTCCGTGGGGCCGCTGGCAGAGCGAATTCCATTCGGCTGTAGCACCCAGCTGGCACCGGGGTGGGAGGTTGACAGTGGTGGGGGAACCTACGGCCTCTGTACTCCCATCGAGCGTGATCTCTACGATTGCTACCACTCCTGCTACTGGCCCGCCCAGGTTCCCGATGCTCTCACCAACTTTGCCGACTGGTCCCGCTCATGTGGGGCTCCGGTGCAGGACTGGTCTTCCATCGACCTGGTATTCCCCTAGGAGGTCGTCGATGAAACAATTTTCTATGCTGTTGATCCTGTTGCTGCTGACCACCATCTGCGCAGCACAGGAATCAGAGACCCAGGAGCCGAATCGTTCCAGTGGCGAAAAACGAGCCTACTTCTGGATCCGCATGTGGCCTGATTTTCTGGTCCAGTACGACATCGAGAAGGATGAGGTGGTGACCAGCATCCAGTCGAAGAATGGCGTCTGTCACGGCACTACCTATAGCCATGACGAGAAGTACGCATGGATGATCACCGGCAAGAAATCGAAGATCGAAGTGGTCGATCTGATCGAGGGAAAGGTGATCGAAGAACATGACTTCACCGAAACGGGCTGGTTGATTCAAGTCGATGATATGCGCGAGATCCCTGCAAGCTCGAACTGGTACGTGCAGGTCGACCGGGTCAAGGTGGAACCGGACCACTACAAGATCGAGAAGTCGCAGTGGCTGCTCTACGATCCCCTCGAGAAGAAGGTGATCGAGCGGATGGAAGAGTTACCGAAGGTGATCCGTCGTGGCGCTCAAATCAGTCCAGACGGCCAGTTCTGGCACGTCTTCGGCGAGGATTTCCTGGTAATCGATCCCGAGACTCACAAGGAAGTGGCCAAGATCGATCTGTCGACGCCGATCTACAGCGGCATGGGGCGTTTTCAGGTCAGTGGTCGCACCGATCTGCTCCACGGTCAGGACCAGACGCGCTACCGACTCTTCTATACGATGACGGATCCGGTCCACGACAACCGGCGTATCGGTGGCGTGTTGGAACTCGACCTCGAAGCGATGAAGGTGGAGAAGCGCCAGGAATGGGGCCCCCCGGTGAGCCCGGGCTACATCACCTGGGATGGAAAACGGGCGGTCGGAACCGGCGGCAGAGGTTGGCGTGGCGGTGGGGGCGGACAGGAGAGTGGCGTCGACCCCATCATCACCTTCGTCAACTACAGCCTCGAAGATGGATCCAAGCAACTCGAGACTCGTGTTCCGAGCCGAAATGGCCTTCGTCTGGCGGGGATCTCCCCCGATGGAGGAAAACTCTATCTGGTCGGCCGTGGACATGAGTTGGTGATCTACGATGGGATTCATCAGTACATCCAGACGGTCGAACTCGAGGGCGAACTCGAGGGTAGGCTGCATCGTACCTGGCAATGACTGCGTTGATTGCACTCCTCGATAGTGGGGTCAACGAGAGTCACCCGCACATCCGAGACCGCGGTCAGGTGATCGATGGTCCGGTGCTCGACGATGGGGGGAACTGGGTCGACGATCCTCAGCCGGGGGATCTTCTCGGGCACGGAACCTGTGCGGCGGCCGCGATTCTCGATCTGGCGCCGGGCAGTACCATTCTGTCGCTGAAGATCTTTCATCAGCAGCCGAGATGCTCCTTCGAGCGACTGCTGGCGACCATCGAGCAAGCCATCGATCGCAATGTGAAGTGGATCAACCTGAGCCTCGGAACCACCCGACCATCCTGCTGCGAAGAACTGGAGGCGGTGGTCGCCAGGGCCAGTGCCGCTGGCATCTCGATCGTGGCCCCTGCGGCCATCGGGGAGTTGCCCTGCTATCCAGGGGCGTTACCCGGTTGCCATGGTGTGATTGCGGATCCGTCCCTGGAGAGGAACCAGCCACAGCAGAGATCCCACGGCGACCGCAGTTTCTGGTACGCATCTCCTCGGCCAAGAGATCTGCCGCGGCTTCCCAGTGGCGCGAACCTGGCGGGTGTCAGCCTGGCAGCGGCCAATCTGACCGGCCATCTGGTTTCCCTCCAGCAGTCGCGGATCGATCGACAAAACCAGCGTATTTCCCGATGAGATTTGGTGGCCCGCCAGTTGATGATGGATGGCCACTGGACGCTGCGTCATCATGCCTTTCACACTTGGGTCAGGGAGTTCGTCCGATGAAATCAAACTGCAACAGTATCTGGGTCTCGACCGGCATCATCCTTCTGCTTGGAGTCCAGTTTATCGCCGTATCTTTGCTCCACGGCATCACCGTTCCTGACGATGTGCAGCGGGCGAAGCCGCGGTTCGTCGATGGCCAGGCGCAGGTGGTCGACGAGTTCAAGGATTCTGAGCAGTGGATCCAGCACGATCTGTGGGTGGAGACGACCTTCGATACCGACGGCGATGGAAAACTGGACCGTATGCATGTCGATGTCACGAGACAGCGGCAGACGGAGACGGAAGCTCTCCAGGTCCCGGTGATCTACGAATCGAGCCCTTACTTCTCCGGTACCGGGTCCAATGATAAGAAATATTCCTGGGACCCCAGTCATGAGGTGGGTGAGAAGCCGCCGATGCACGAATCACCACCTCCGATGGAGTATCAGAGCAAGCGCCCCCTGATGTCGAGTCGTCAGATCGAGCGCTGGGTTCCGCGAGGCTTTGCCGTGGTCCATTCGGCGTCTCCTGGGACCGGTCTCTCACAAGGCTGCCCGACAGTCGGAGGAGACAACGAGTCGTTGGGACCCAAGGCGGTCATCGATTGGCTCAACGGACGTGCCAAGGGCTTCACGACTCCCTATGGCGACGAAGAAGTGGTCGCTTCCTGGTGTACCGGGAAAGTGGGTATGACCGGCACTTCCTACGACGGCACGATTCCGCTCGCTGCTGCGACCACCGGTGTCAAGGGGCTCGAGGTGATCATCCCCATCGCACCCAACACCTCTTATTACCACTACTACCGTTCCCATGGTCTGGTCCGGCATCCGGGAGGCTACATCGGTGAGGACATCGATGTTCTGTACGACTGGATCAACAGTGGTGAGCCCGAGCGACGGGAGTATTGCGATTGCAATGTGCGAGATCAGGAGATGATGGAAGGCTTCGATCGGGTCACCGGCGACTACAACGAGTTCTGGGCTGGACGCGATTACATCCACGACCTGGGACCGATGCGAGCCGCGATGTTGATGGCGCATGGCTTCAATGACTGGAATGTGATGCCGGAGCATAGCTGGAGAATCTACCAGGCGGTCCGTGCCAAGGGCCTTCCTGCGCAGATTTACTACCATCAGGGGGGCCATGGCGGCCAGCCGCCGATGGAGATGATGAACCGTTGGTTCAGCCACTATCTTTACGGCGTGAACAATGGGGTCCCGAAGGGGCCCAAGGCGTGGATCGTTCGTGAAGATGACGAACGCAACAAGCCCACTCCCTATGCCGATTTTCCGAATCCAAGGGCGCGAAAAGTGACACTCCATCCGCGACCCCTCGAGGATGGTCGTGGCACGTTGGTTCTTTCAGGTCGCGGCAAACAGGGTCTTGCGACAATCATCGATGATGTTTCCCTCAGTGGCGAAAAACTCGCTCGAGCTGAACAGTCGGAGAGCCGACTGTTGTTTACAACTCCAGAATTGACTGCTCCGCTGCATCTTTCAGGGAACGCTCGCCTCAATATCAAGCTTGCTTGCAGCAAACCAGCGGCAAACCTCTCGGTCTGGTTGGTCTCGCTGCCGTGGGATGCCTCGAGTAAAAAGATCACGAGCAACATCGTCACCCGGGGCTGGGCAGATCCGCAAAATCATCAGTCGTTGACCGACAGCGAACCACTCGAACCGGGCAAGTTTTATTCGTTGAGTTTTGATTTGCAGCCCGATGATCAGATCATTCCGGTGGGGCAACGCCTCGGATTGATGATCTTCTCCAGTGATCGCGATTTCACGCTGTGGCCCGAAGCCGGTACCGAGTTGAATATCGATCTCGATGCGACTTCGCTCGAACTGCCGATCGTCGGTGGGAGATCAGCATTGAGGAAAGCGGTCCGGCCAGTCAGAAGGCGGGTCCGGCTTTGAGTCGACGTGACGGACCGAGGACCAGCACCACTCTCTTGACTCATTAAGGAGCGATTCATGACCACGAAAAGTTGGGTGAAGTCTGTTTCAACTCTGACCGCTGTACTGATGATGGTATTGACCTTCTCCTTTCTTGAAGCGGACACACCAAAGCCACTGCCCGATCCCGATGGCAAGCCCGCGAACATGGCCAAACCGGTCCAGGTGTTCATCCTGCTGGGGCAATCCAACATGCTGGGCTTTGGTAAGATCGGCACCGCTGACAAGGCGGGCTCGCTGACGCACGCGGTCAAGGAGAAAGGCAAGTACCCCTACCTTGTCGACGACGCTGGCCACTGGACGGTGCGCAAGGATGTTCGCTATTCGCGCGTCATGGGGAGCGGTGCGGGCAACATGAAATCCTTCAATAACGAGTGGATGACCATCACCAACAGCAACATCGGCCCCGAGATCGGCATCGGGCATCACGTCGGGCAGGTTACCGATGAGCCAGTGCTGATCCTCAAGAGTTGTATCGGCAATCGCAGTCTCGGTTGGGACCTGCTGCCGCCGGGCTCCCAGCGCTTCGAACAGGACGGCATGATCTATGCCGGGTACAAGGATTCGCCGGACAAATGGAAAAAGGGCGAAACGCCCAAGGCGATCGGATGGTACGCCGGCGTCCAGTACGACGGTGATATTGCCAACGCGAAGAGGGTGCTGGCGGAACTGGACAAACATTACCCGGGTGCGAAGAGGTACGAGATCGCGGGATTCTTCTGGTGGCAGGGTGACAAGGATCGTTACAACGCGGTACATGCCAGTCGCTACGAGCAGAATCTGGTGCAGTTGATCGAGCAACTACGCAGAGACTTCGCTGCGCCGAACGCGAAATTCGTCTGTGCCACTCTCGGTCAAACCGCAAAGGGCGCCGGTGGCGCGGAAGGGCAGATCCTCAATGCCCAGCTCGCGGTCGACGGAAGAACCGGCAAGTACAGGCAGTTCAAGGGCAACGTCGCGACCGTTTACAGCAATCCATTCTGTCATGGCGGCGCCTCCAACGGTCACTATGGTGGTAATGCCGAGACCTACATGGACATCGGTGAGGCGATGGGTCAGGCGATGGCCGAACTGTTGGGCACCAAGAGTGTCTCCTTCAAGAAGCTCAAGCCCTATCTGGACGATGTCACGACGCCGGCTTATCAAGCGTTCAAGAAAAAGGACTACGTGGAAGCCTATCGGTGTCTCCAGCAACTCGAGAAACTGCTCGCCGAGGACGATGCCACCGAGGCCGGCAGCGAGATCTCCGAGAACCGAGCGCTGGTGTTTGGCGTCATCGATGGCGAGTTGATGGACGACCTGAGCTCTGCGGTCACCGATGTCTCTGCGTTGAAGAAGGTCGGTGATGTGTACGCACTGAGTCTCATCATTCCTGATCTACACAAGAAGTACGCTGGAATCGATATCTACGACCTGGCAGCGGGCGATCTGGCACAGCAGCTCAAATCCACGGTGACCAGAAAGGAAATCTCAGCGGGCAAGAAGTTCTATCGATACATCGAGAATCTAGGAAAGGTCGAGGCGAAATCGAAGCGGCCGCGTGACGATCGCTCGGTGAAATCGATCCAGAAGTCCCTGGCGAGGATCGCCGAAAAAAATCCCGATTCCATCTACGGAAAAGCCTCCCTTCTCGCAGCAGAAGAACTCGCAAACATCGAGAAATCAGTTTCTGCGCCGAGAGACTATGTTCGCGGTGCGGCAGCGCAACGATAGCGATGTAAGACGCCATCGTGAACTGAGGAGAACGGATTTTCAGGGGACGTTTGATGAGGCGAGGATCTTGCTCCCAATGAGCGCCGGGTGATCTAAGCGGGCGGGTTCAGCACTCGAAAGATCGAGGGGGAAACACCTGACACCACCAGGCCGGTCAAGGTCTACTTCCTGGATGGGCAGTCGAAGATGAGAGGATGGCACATGGTCGTGCCTACGGTCTATACCTAGGAGTTCTTCTTTTCCTTCTTCAGCTTCCTTTTCTCCTTCAGAGTCAGAGCGGACTTCTTCTGTGTCTCGCGTTTCTTATCCTTGTTGCCCTTATTGGCCATGACTGCTGCTCCTTCGATCTAGATGGTCACCGACGTCCAACATTTACACCTCCATGATACTCGCTAGCCCTCCGCAGATCACGATGTTCTGGTGTTGATCCGTCGCTTCGCCGTTTCCCGCGATCGAGGGAGAGGTGCCGATGGTGGGAGTCGTGTGGGATTTGAGGAGATCCAGATCGTGATAGGAGAAGAGAAGTGGATAGGGGACACTATTGTTCATCTGTCAGCACGTGTGGCCGGTGGGTGACCGCGAGTGTGGTGGGGCACCCTGTTGAGGGTAAGCCATCCTGTCAGAATAATTCCGTTTCAAGTCACCGTCGTGCCGCATTGAAGCACCTTTCAAGGAGAAATCGAAGTGATGAGATCGAAGACAGTGAGAAGTCTCTGTGGGTTGCTGGTCGTGACGATGTTCGGGATCTCGACTGTTGTGGCAGCAAGAGAGATGAACGAAGAGGCCGTCCCTGCCGAACTTGCGGAGGTGGGCGGGGAGCTTGAAGAGAAGTTAGACGGTCAGCTGCAGATCCTGAAGGTGCAAATTGAGCAGGCGATGCCGAAGATCGCTGGAGAGAAGAAAACTGCTTACCTGAAGGCGCGTGACGCAGAAAAAGCTGCGGTAGTGCAGTTGGGTGCGGCGCAGGAGAGCCGGGGTAGGGTTGGCCAGGCGGAAGGTTTGGTCGGCCATGCCAAGGGCAAGTGGATCGGCGGTGCGGACCAGGGCATCGCAAAGGCGCAGGAGATGCTCAAGAAAGCGACCACGGAAGCAGAACGCGAGGCGGCACAGAAAGATCTGGTGAAGTGGCAGAAGGATCGGAAGGCGGGTGTTGAAGCACTCGAGGAGCGTCAGGCAGCGTTGGACAGGGCGAAACTGGAAGAGCCGCAAGCGATCCAGCAACTCGAGGCGGCCGAGAAGGCGCTGGCCGAGGCGCAGGCCAATGCGCTGAGGGCATTCGACCAACTCGATCTGGGAGATTTCCTCACCAGCGACAAACTGGATGCCAAGCTGGCCAAGTACAGTCTCCTGTCGGAGGCGACACCGAAGGTACTGGCGGAGTTTGCAGAGCGTGGGAGAAAACAGAAGAGTCTGATCGCGAAGCTCCTCAGGGATGATGACCTGATGATTCAGATGGCGATCGCAGACGGAGCCCGTGACGGCAAGGTGGGCACGGCGATGCAGATCTATGCCGCGATCCAGAAGGCGAGCAGGAAGGCCAAGCGCGGCGAATTGCAGAGGCTAGCGCTGGCGATCAGCCTCGAACATGCGGTACCGATTGCCCAGAGAAACGCCACGGGCAATGCCGATGCACCGGCGACAGTCGATCCGGTGAAGCGATACCTGCACTATGAAACCGCTTACCTCGCCGATGAGCTGGATCCCTATTTCAAGGAGTTGAGCGTATGGGACTACCGGATGGTCGTGAACGGCGAAGAGCCGGATGAGACGCTGATCTGGGGGCGCGAGATGCTGCGCAACTATCGGCCCGACCATATCTCCACTCCTGACTATCGTTGGCGCTATGTCGCTGCGGTCAGGACCGAGGTCCAGTACGGATCCGGGGACAACAAGTACGATAAGCCCGAGTTGCAGTTCTTTCAGAACATCCTCATGAACGGTGGGATTTGCGGTCGACGTGCCTTCTTCGGGCGCTTCATCTTGCGCTCCTTCGGAGTGCCGACCACGGCACGTCCCCAGCGCGGTCATGCCGCCCTGGCGCACTGGACGCCGGATGGCTGGGTGGTTTGCCTCGGTGGCGGCTGGGGAGCGGGCTGGACCAAGACACGTTATCAGAAAGATCGTGATTTCCTCGCGAACACCCAGGCGCGCGATGTGGTCGAGCAATTTCCGCAGGTCAAGCGGGCTCAGTGGGTTGGTCACGTGGTCGGAGAGAAGCAGGTATTCGGATTCCTCTCCGGAGACCCGGACTTCTGGCATGGTATGGCGCTCTACAAGCAGCGGCAGATCATTGAAGAGGCCGAGGTGGTCGCCTTGGCAGCGGTCGGTACCGACATTGGCGAAGCGAATGAATCGAGGGTGCCGGAAACCGTCAAGAAGGCGGCCGTCACCGAAGAGGACCGGAAGATCACGATCAGCCGCAGCGGGGTGATCACGATTCCTGCCGTGGCCTGCAGCCATCCGACCAACAGCACGGCAAAGATCTCATTCATGGACAGTAACCTGGGTGGTAAGCAGTTGCACTACGGCCGGCTCAGCGGGGATGAAGCGTTCGAGTACACCTTCGATGCTCCGAAAGCCGGGAAATATCAGATCAGCGCCAGAGTGGTGACACCCAGCTGGAAGCAGCACCTACTGGTGACTGTCAACGGTGCTGAGGAGCCGACCGACATCGCATTGCCCTTCACTGTCGGCATGTGGGAAGAGACTGAACCGGTCGAGATCACACTGGCCAAGGGCAAGAATATTCTGAGGTTCACACACCAAGGTGGAAAAGGAACGACCATCAAGGACTTCACGCTGAAGTGCAAATAAGTGAAGCACTGCGTGGGTTTTCGATGTCCGGTGGAGTAGACACCCGCAATCTACGCGCGGTTACAGCGTGGGCAACATTGTCCAGTGTTCACCACGCATGGCGCAAGTCCACGTTCGCGCTCAGCGACTTCAATTCGTATTATTGCCAGGGGCCATTCTTGCCAACACTGAAAATGGCGCTCCCGTCATAGCGAAAAAGTCCCTTCCAGCCTCCAAGCCACAAGCGGCCTTCTTTGTCTTCAAAGGTGCACTGTATGGCATTCGTTGCGAGCCCCTGCGCTTCTTGGAAATTGGTAAAGGACTTTCCGTCGTAGCAGTAAACACCAGAGTTCTCGATAGGAAACCAGATATTACCTGATCTGTCTTCATAGATGTCCCATGCCTCGGTGCCGTTCACTCCATCCTTTGTGGTGAAGTGGGTGAATGATTTCCCATCCCAACGGCAGACGCCGTTGTGGTGAGTCGCGAACCAAATATTTCCGTCTTTGTCTTCCAGAATACAATTCACAGAATTATGACACAGGCCATCTTTCTCAGAAAGTTGGGATAAGAATTCTCCATCGTAGATATAGGCGCCTCCGTTGGTGCTAAACCACATGTTGCCTTTGCTATCTTCCATGATGGAATGGACGATCTCGGTGCTCGTAACTCCTCTCATGGGATCCGGAGCAGTCTCGGGAAGGTCGAAAGGAGTAAACACCTTTCCATCGAAACGACATACCCCTTGCAAAGTGCCAATCCAGATTTCTTTCTTACTGTCCATGACGATGCTCCAAACATCGTTATTGATCAGGCCATCCTTTTCGGTGAAATTGGTAAACGATTGTCCGTCATATTTGGTTAGCCCGCGTTCAGTTCCGAACCAAACATTACCTTCTTGGTCCTCAACAATTCCTCGTACTGCGACACCACCGAATCCCTCAATGATCGAAAAGTACTCGAGCGCATCTCCGTCGTAGCGGATGACCCCATCGCCGTTGGTGCCGAACCATAGATTTCCATCTTTGTCTTGAAATATCCTGCGTACAAATCGGCTCAGCTGTAAAGCAGGATCGGCATCGAGTGGATGAGAGGGAGGAGCCAATGTCTCGCCTGGCTGTGAGGCAGAGTCGGGTATGCGGCCTTTGTTTGAACCCACGTCAGAATCATGAGGACGCGAGGTTGACGTCGTCTTCTTTTTCGTTGGTTCTTCGTCGCTTTGTACTTCGGTTTCGGTGGTTCTCGTGCCGTTTTCTGCCGGTCTTGTTGCGACTTGTCCATTGCAGGATATGAGAAGAAGCAGCAAGAAGAGCAGAGAATAGGTGGGTCTGTGTGAGTAAGTCACGTAACTCCTTCGTCGCGGCACTGCGATCGACAACAGCACACGAAAGTTACTCTGATCCTCGCCAACGTCGTTCTTTGCTTCGGGAATTTGCGACTTTGCGCTGGCCTGGTTGGCAGCAACACTCTGTTCCAATGCTTGCCTCATATGTCTCCTCTCGCGTGAAGGAAAGCGTATCACGATCCCGGTGAGATCGTCATGGCGCTCACGGCGCGAATGTGACGCACACAGGGTAGTGATCCGACCATTGCCCGACACTCGAATCGTCGGTGACGACGCGTGCGGATATCGCACGCTCGGCGGTCGAGGGATCGGCGAATATGTAGTCGATCCGTCTTCGCGTCCGCTGGACATCCTCCATGTCCTTGCGCCAGCGCGGGATCAGCGCCGGAGAGCCAAAGGTGTATCTGGCGGTGGGCGCATGTGCATGAGTCAGATCGACAAAGCCGCTCTCGAGGAACGTGTCGGTGATGCGATAGTCGAAAGTGCGCACGCCATCGACCACTTCGCCGAGTTGGCCATGTTCGAGCAGATACTCGTGATCGTGGCGGATCTCACCGTTGAAGTCTCCGACGACAAGAACACGTTTCCCCTTCGACACCAGATCGAGAGCCAGTTTTGCGATGTGCTGTGGCTCGTGAATCTTTCCTGGCCAGAAGTGAACGACCAACACATCGAAACCATGGGTACGGGCGTGCAGGTAGCCATGATGGAAACCAGCGACACGTCGTTCGATGACCTCGATCGGCGCACTGCTGGTGAGTGCCACCGGGTAGCCACTCTCCTTGTGCATCACCGCGTAGGGGTGTCCCCATTTTTCTGCCAGCGACGACAATCCGGAGGAATCCACATGCAAGACCTCTTGAAGAGCGACCATCGCTGGCTGCTGCTGTGCGAGCCATGCGGTGGCAGACTCCTGATGGAGCTGGTGATCGAACAGGTGATAGGTGTTCCAGTTGATCAGTTCAAGAGTGGGCATCTGGACAGTAGGGGGGACGGCACGGCAAGCACCAAGGCACAGGATGAGCAATAGAGATATCGCTCTGATCGACCAGTAGCGCCGCTCGATCAGTGCTGGAGTCCTGTTCACCGCCATCGTACTCTCCTCCATCGTTGGGGCTCGGCATCTCAGGTCGTCGACGATTTTTCGATCAGCCAGCCGAGGCGACACATCTCCCCGAGGATGGTCGTCAAGGTGGCGGGAGATTGCTGGACCAGTGGTGCGATTTTTGAAGCTCTCGGATGTAACTGGTTCATCGGTAACTGGTCGCCGATCAGTTCGATCAGTGCCGCGGTCGGAACCGAACCGAAGTGGTCGATCGACTCCTCATCACTGGAGGCGAGGCGATAGCCATCTCTACGCACCAGTCGATCTCCTGCGGCAACCCAGCGCGGGTGCCGTTGTAATTGCGGCGAAGGGCACAGCAGGCCGACCGGTAGGTTCGCCACTGTTTGTTTCGACTCGACCAGTGCGTGTCGTGCCTGCCAGAAGGGTGCCTCGGGAAATCTCGTCTCCGAGCGGTAAAGATCGAGCGCTCGTTGCCGGTGGATCCGAAACAGACCCCGTTCCCAACGCTGTCGGTGATCTCCCATCGTTGCGGCCGATGCATCGCCCAGCAGCACGGTGCGGGCGGCCAGGGCGGTCGCCTCCGCCGAGACGAGAGCCTTTTCCAGTCCTTGACTGGAGAGGGGGTCGATGGCGCTGATGGCATCCCCGGCGAGCAATAACCCGGTAGAGATCGAGTTGAGCCTCGCGGTCGCTGGGGTTCCCCGGGTACTGGCGGTCGAACAGTTGCGAGCGGGTCCCTGGACAGATTGGATGGCGCGCTTCCAGATGTCTGCACGACCGAGCGCTTTGACCTCGGCGGGATCGCATAGAAGTGCAAGACTGGCTCTTCCATCGCCCAGCGGCAGCCACCAGATCCACCCATGAA
The DNA here is from genome assembly GCA_018694835.1 of Planctomycetota bacterium. Lineage (GTDB taxonomy): Bacteria > Planctomycetota > UBA8108 > UBA1146 > UBA1146 > QNYK01. Next base: position 15,889 of record JABHOG010000070.1, read on the forward strand.
CCACCGCCTCGATGATCGAGATATCGGTTTCCTCGCTGACATCTTCGACGATGGTCGAGAGTGCAATCGTCTCCGGCAACCGCTCCTCGATCTCGACCGGCAGGAAGGGTGGCGCACTGGAACGACCGGTGGCAGCGATCACCAGCTTGGCATCGACGGTGACCGATGATCGGTCGGGTGTACTGAGAGTCACGGGGCCTTGACCTGAAGAGGGGAGGGGGCCACTGGCTCTGGTGTGCTTGCGTAGTTCCACTCCCGCCTGGACCGCTTGTTCCTGCAACCAGTGATCGAGCCCCGGGCGCAGAAATCTCCAGCCCCGTTGAGACCGCTCGAGTGGCTGGATGTCGAGCATGGAGTTGCCCCAGCAGCGACCTCGTCGGGAGGGGCCAGGGTGCAAGAAGGAGTGAGGGGTTGATTCCTCGAGGAGATGTGACCAGCCGAGTCGTTCAAAGGTACGGGAAGCCCCCGGGATCATCGTCTCGACCGGCAATCCACCTTCTCGACCATCGTCGCTGACCAGTAACACCTGGTGCCCGTGGCGCGCCAACAGGGTCGCAACGACGCAGCCGGTCGGTCCGGCACCGATAATCAGGACTTCTCGTTCGATGATCACGACCCTCCTCCTGCTGGCAAGTGTCGGCTGGTGATCTTGGCGAAGCAAGGAGTGTCGGACAGTGGAGGTGACTCGACAGCTTCAGGAGTCGAAAATCAGGGGCAGGAGGCGGGATCGTCGCAACTGAGGGAGCCACTGGCGGTGCCATCGAGGCCGCAGTCCGGGTATGGCGGGGGTAGTGGAACCCCGGATCCAAAGAGAAAACTCAGCAGTGCGATCGCATCGCTGATGTCATTGCTCTCATCATCATTGGTGTCACAACTCTGCAAGCAGCCGATCGATTGTCCCTGGAAGAGATAACCGAGAATGGTCACCACATCGGCGACATTGATCGCCTGGTCGAGGTTGGCATCTCCCCGCAGAAAGAGCGGATCCGTGAAGATGCAGGATCCGAAATCGGGAGCCGATGTCGGAGGGCCGGTCCAGGCCAGATGAAAAGATTCCCAGTCGGCACAATCCACATCTCCATCGAAATCAAAGTCACCATAGAAGGCCATGGCACTGTTGTAGATGGTGTCTGCACAGGGACTCGCAGAACAGGGACCGGTGAAAACGCTGGCAAAGCAATTGAAGTCGAGCGTCGCGATGTTGCCGCTGCCATCAAAATCGCCGAGGACCGGGTAGTTCTCGACGGGTCCTGCAGGAGTCAGATCTCGTCCGCTCAACTGTGGTGAGGTGCTGGAGTAACGCTGAGCACGAAATACCGTGTTGTCGCCAGCGACTGGACTGGTGGGAATCGATGCTCCCTGGTTGTAGGGCCCACCGGGTCCGACCGGATTGACATAGTGCCATACTTCGCTGCCACTCTCGGTCACTTCGATGAAGTTTCCATGTGCGCCTTCACAGAGCAGGGTGTTTCCGTTGGGGAGCCGCTGAACTCCACCGAGAATACGTCCGTACAGGTCGGTCGGAACGGGAGCCATGTATGTCCATTGCAGCGCCGATGGCCCAAATGCGTTTCCTGGATTCAGTACATAATTTCCACCGCTATCGATGGGTGGTATGAACTCGTCGGTGGACGAGGCATTTCCGCCAGGCCGATTGACTCCGTTGTTGAAGACGATGACATTTCCCGCTCCCGGCAGCCCGGGATCGATCCATTCGGCACAATGCTGGAAAAAAAGCATCTGGTCGGTAGTAGTGCCTGCCTGGTAGGTTCGTGGATTACCCCAGCGATAGAGCAGGTCACCTCCATGGCCCCTCAGGCCGCCACTGTTACTGGCGGCCTCGGCGGTGGTGGTGCTGTGGTCGATGATCCACACCTCTGCGAAGGTCGGCACACTCAGCATGATCTGATCGAGTTCTGCGTTGTAATCGATGCTGTTGACATGGAGCCAGTCGGCCCCAGCGGTGGTTCCAAAGTAATTGATGTCGATCTTTTCGGGGTGATCTGCGACCACTCCGAAGTTTGGCAGTGCCGGATCGATCTCTTGAACCAGGTGATCCCACGCATGCCATTGCCAGACGATGGTTCCACCGCTATTGCCCGTCGGCTCCACTTCGATGATGTGATCGGGCCATAACTGGTTGTCGGGGAGTAACGCAGGATCACGTCCCGCTGCGGTCGCTTCTGCGACACTTTTCAGTTCCCAGGCCACGAGCAACAGATTTCCATTGGGCAGTGGCTCGACATCATGATGGTGCTGAACCTGGGCACTGGAATACTCGAAGTTCCACAACAGTGTTCCATCCCAGGCGATCCGCTCCACTCGACCACCGACTCCACCCGCCACGAGCGGTGGATTACCGGGGATTCGAGCGGCTCGGAGGATGTCGCCCCCCTCGAGCAGGTAGGCGGAGTTGCCAGGGTTGAAATTACTCGGCCAACTGTGAACCATGCGGCCGATCTCGTCGATCAGATAGGTGGTGGTGTCCCGGCCGGGAGCAAAGAAACTGTAGCCTCCATAGGTGGCAGGGGCACGATGAAACCAACCGACTGTTTGGTCGCCTTCATCTGCGATGGCCAAAACTGGGATCGCGCTGATCAGTAGAAGCAGTAGTAACGTCATGCGGGCCATCGGGACTCCTTCATCCAACCATCTATTTTACTGCTGGAGTGCCAGAACCAGTCAGGAAAATTAGTAGGAAGAAGACGCCTGAAAGTACCGAGAACTGCACGATGGAGCGACTATCACACATCAGCGATGATTTCACCGCGATCGCTTGGAATCGATCGAACCCACCGCCATCAGAGCGAGATACGACGGCCCCTGAACTGGGGTTGCAGCACCCGGTCGAAGAACTCCCACTGGGTCGATCCGGCTCCACGTCCGAGGCCGTGACCGTTGTTGGGGAAGAAGCGACTCTCGTAAGGGGCTCCACCCTTGTCGAGAGCGTCGATCAACTGGAAGGCATTATTGGGGTGCACGTTGTCATCGACCATTCCATGCATGATCAACAGGTGCCCTCCCGCGTCCTTGAAGTTCTTGACGTAATCTTCGCGGGTGGCACGTCCGATGTCGTATCCATCTGGATTGAGCTGGGGAGTACTCATGTAGCGTTCGGTGTAGATGGTGTCGTAGTGACGCCAGTCGGTGACACCCGATCCATTGACGGCAGCGGTGTACACATCCGGATGCTTCAGAATCCCCATCGCCGACATGTATCCTCCGTAGGAGAAGCCGACAATTCCAACGCGAGATCCGTCAACATAGGGTCGATTGCGTAACATCCGGATCGCATCGGCATGGTCCTGGATGTCGATGTC
>JABHOG010000071.1 GCA_018694835.1 Planctomycetota bacterium
GATTCCCGACGCGGAGCAGATTCCCGACGTGGAGCAGATTCCCGACGCGGAGCAGATTCCCGACGCGGAGCAGATTCCCGACGCGGAGCAGATTCCCGACGCGGAGCAGATTCCTCACGCGGAGCAGATTCCCGACGCGGAGCAGATTCCCGACGAGTCGAGGGCTCAACTCTGGGGGACATGGGTCTCTTCTGAATCGGTTCTCGTCGCGGGGCAGATACTTCTGGCAGCGACATGTCCTCCAGATCGATCTCGAGCCGGTCAGAAGCTTGATCCGTCTCGATCAACAGATCAAAACTCTGGCGCGCTGCGGGATCCAGATCGGGATGCGCAACGATCACCTGGCTCAGTTCTTGACTCAGACGAGGGAGCGCCTGAAGGGTTCGCAAGACCCGCTCACGGTCCATCGCAGGGAACGGTTCATCGAGAAAAAGGAACTGTGGCGCACCAGTGACCGCCCGCACAAAAGCCTGGGCAAAGGCGAGACGAAAGCCGAAGGAAAGCCCCTGCAAGGTGCCTCCCGAGAGTTCATGAGTCTGAAGAAAATCGCTCTTTTCTCCAGTGAAGAGACGGATCTCGAACTCTGGAGTCACCTGAGCATCACGGTAGCGTCCGCCGGTCAGATGCGGCAACAGTCGGCACAGTCCCTTGCCAAGACTTGGACCGGCACGCATCCGCACCGACTCGATGGTTTCATCGAGCAACTCTACCAGCAGTCGATGAATGTCCATCTCGTCACGAATCGCCAGTGACTTCTTGCGACTCCCATCAGAAACCTCAGACAACGCCTGGCGACGCCCGTCCTGATTCTGATACTCACGAATCTCCGACTGGATCCGATCACTCTTGGAGCGGAGGCGTTTGACCGAGTCGCTGGACTCATCCAGAGACTTACGACGCTCCTTGAGGGTCGCGCGCACTCGATCGAGAGCACCCTTCAACTTACCGGCCAAGAAATCACCGGGTAGATCGCCCATGACTCCGTGGATCTCACGGCGAGCAGCACGCAAAGATTCCAGGTGTTCTTGCACAGAACGGACCCGACATTCTCCGATGTCGTCGCCAGGATCGAGCCCTCCGGATGAACGGGACACGTGCGCCCTCGCCGCTTCCAGTGAACTGCTTCCGACATCCTGTTCCATCTGCAAGCGCGACAGGATGCCCTGAGCATCGAAGACCTTCTGAAGACATTGAGATGCGCGGGTCGACAACCAACAGGCGGCGACGAAGAGAAAGGCAAAGAATGCAGCCACCAGAAAACCGATTCCCTTTTCCGACTCCATCTGAGTCAGGAATTGAATCTCCTTGGCGATGCCCCAGTCCAGTTCAAGATCGAGGCCAAGCACCATCCCCACCAAGCCAGCGATGAAGAGTACCAAGGCTCCTGCTCTATGGCGCACCCGCGAGGTAGAGGAACTGCGAATCTCTTGCTCCTGGAACTCTTTCTCGGTGCGGATCGATCCCTCATGATCTCCTTCGAGACGTGCTTTTAACGACTCGATGGAGTCCGTCACGCATCGCTCGAGATCTGCACGAATCTTGCATGCATCGGAGATCTGCTCCAATCCGTCGCGCAGCGGAGTGATGATGGAATCCTGGTCGCGCAAAGGCTCCGGCGCCAGATCCGCTTGTAGCAGACCGATCAAGCCATTGCTCTTTCTCAGCGACTCGGAAGCGATCAGGGTATCGAGGGATCGCAATTCGACCTGAATCTTTTGAACTTCATCACGCTTTTTCAGTTCCTGCTCTACCAGTCGTTGCATCTCACGCCCATGAGAGCGAGATTCCTCGACCTTGGCATCTCTGACCTTCAGTTCCTCTTCGAGATCCGGGATCTTGTCGATGTTGGGTTGCAGACGCTGAATGTGCAGATCATTGCGATGGATCTCTTCCTGCACCGAGGTGAAATCCTTCTCCAGCAAGTCGAGGGCCTGACTCGCTTCCCCCCGCGCACCCTGTAGCACATCGATTCCCGCCACCCGATCGAGGAAGGATCTGAACTGCTCCGGAGTGGTGACCGATTCTCGCTCTGCCAGGTAAAAGGAGTGCATCGTTTCTCCGGCACCGAGGTGGAAGCGCCTTTGCACTTCTCGCTGCACCTGGAGTGCTCCGGAGGCGATCTCTTCTCCCGGCGGCCCCCCTGACTTGTCGATCCGAACCAGTCGCGCAAAGGAGGTGCCGAAGCGGTCCATCTCGCGCCAGATCCGATACCCTTCATCGGCGTGTTCGAAATCGAGTTCGACCACGCAATGATCATCATCCCAGTGAATCAAGTCGGTGATCGAGCCGCGCACCATGTGATGAGTTGAACCGAAGAGAGCGAACTGGAACAGTTGCCCGATACTCGACTTGCCACTCTCGTTGGGTCCGACAATTCCGATCAGGGCTCGACGGGGAAAATTATCGATACGGAGTTTTCTGAACTTCAGGAATCCCTCGGCTCGAAGGCTACGAATCAGCAAGACGCCCTCCTCGGACCCGTCTCCTGGTCGTAATCCTGCTCTGCGATGAAGTTCTCTCCGAGACGACGCGCCTGCTCGTACTTGCGTAGGCTCTCGGCATCTACCTTGCCTTCAAAAGCTCTCTTCTTCATCTCGAACAAGCGTCGGAACTCCTCGAGAGGTGGACGGATCGCCAGGCCATCGAGAAGCCAGCCAGCGGCATCGTTATCGGTGGCATCCTCGGGTTCGGAGCCTCTCTCGGCTCCACCATGACGGCGTCTCGGCATCGTATCTCGATCCTGCCCGGGTCTGGGGAAATGGAAATGTCGGGCTCACTGATTGTGAAGCCCACGAGTTTGCTTTCAAGTTGCTTCAGCAAACGATCGCAGCAAGAAAAGCCTGTTCCACCGCATCGGCTTGTCCCTCTCCCAACGCCTGGATGTGGCCCTGGCGAAGCTCCTCACCCCGATGGGACAGTTCGATCCTCAGATGTCGCGGTGGGAGCATCGACTCGACCCGTTCCGCCCATTCCACTGCGATCACCCCCTCTTGATGCCATTCCTGCCAGCCATGAAGCGCCAGTTCGGTGGGATCATCGAGGCGATAAGCGTCGACATGAAGCAGTGGTACCACTCCTCGGTGTAGCGAGGCGATGGTAAAGGTGGGGCTGCGAACCCTGCCATCGAGGGCCATTCCACGGGCCAGGCCACGCACCAGAGCAGTTTTTCCCGCACCCAGGTCCCCGTACAGGCCCAGCACCAGGCCGGCCCGGGCAACAGCGCCGATACGCTCACCTAGCGCCTCGGTCTGGGCCTCAGAGGCGAGCATCAGCCGCGTCGATGGAGTTTTGGAATCGGTCACGGTATCTGCCTTTCCGAAACGGCGAGCCTATCGGGCACCTGGAAGGGGAACAACCCTGGTAGCGCGAAGCCGTTTCACACGCAAGGATGGACTCGTGACGTGGGTCCGAGCAACGACTCCGAGTCCGCCCCGCAGATCGAGCGATTCAGTTCAGTGATCCGGTACCAAACGCTTTCATCCCCCCAGAAATGGAAAGAAGAGGTCTAGCGAGCGTCATGATGTCCCGCTTGAAGTTCACCCTGGTACTGGTCACGTGGCTCCTGCTGCCTCTTCTGATCGTGTGGAGCGCCGATCCACTGGTAGAAGTTCCACAGGAGTACGAGTTGCCTGGCCCCCCCGCCGCAGGCCCAGGACGAATCCCCCATCACCAGGATGCGGACTCGCTGATGCAGATCTCCCGACGAGCCAGCAAGAATCCTGCTGAGGCCGCTCAACAGATGCAAGACTGGCTCGAGATGCGGCATGGATCGCTGATCTTTCCACTCCAGCCCATCTCGATCGGCAGCCGTGGAACCATTCGTATCGGGCGTGCAGTTCGGCAACTGGAACGATTTTCTCGGTCGCTGCCGGATGGCTTTCTCGATGTGGCCCTCAAACGACTCGGTCCGATTCCCATCGATGACGCGCATCCGCTGGTCTGGCAGCCCGATCGTGGGACCGAAGCGAATCGCGCCCTGCAAGAGGCGCTCGAGCGTGCCGACCGAAGTGCCGCCTGGGCACTCCTGCAGCGACCTGGAATTGGTGCTGGAATCGACCCCAATTGGTTGCGCTGGTTGGAGGGCACGCCGCCACTCGAAGGGCCATGGAGGCGCAGTGACGGACCGTTGATCCGACCACCGGTACTATCGGCGGCGAGCCGCGTCGAGGGTTCACTGGCGATCCCGATGCCGGAGACAGGTCCGGAGGCGACCGCCCATCGCAAGGCCCAGGTGTGGTCACGACGCCATCCCCTGTCAGATTTGTTCCCGCTACTGGGCCAGCGGACAGCACTCTTCGGCAACGGCCATCGTGTCGTGGCGATCGATCTGGATGAACCGACCCGAGAAGCGTGGCAATGGCAGGTCCCACGCCCCGATGAATCCCCCGGTCGCACCCAACTGCCCTTCATCAGTGTTCCGGAAATTCCAGTCAGCAGCGGTGACCGCTGCGTCTTCCTGTTACGGACGCCACGTCAATATCAACGACCTTCCACCAACATCATTCTCGAGAGTGGGCCGTGGAAAGATCGTGGCTGGCTGGAAGCGGTAGTGCTCGAAATTCCAGATCCACAGAAACCACCCATCTCCTCCTGGGTCGCCCCCATCGCCAGTGAGGGATTCAGCGCCTGTCCGGTGCCGCTGATCGAGGGCGATCGGCTATGGCTGCTGGCGACACGAGGTTGGTCGACCCTCGAAACGTGGGTGTTCGCCTTCGATCTGGCCCAAGGCAAGGAACTGTGGCGACGTCAACTCGAGGTACGGGAACTGGAAGCCCACGCACTCAATGACCTTCGCGACAAGATCCTCTCCGCTTCACTGGCACGATCGGGAGATGATCTTCTCGTGAGTCGTTCCGGCGGAGCCATCGAATGCCTGTCCGCCAGTAGCGGAGCACACCGCGCCACCTTGCATCTACCCAGATGGCGCTTCGAGGAGTTGTCGAGCCTCAGTGATATTCGCTGGGGGAACCAGCGTTTCCTCGCCTACCCGGGATTACGACCCCGCTCCAACTCACCAATCCAGGTGCCAGAGGATGAGTCGAGTCCGTGGCTTCTATTGCCCCCCGATGGACGGATGTTGATCGGCCTGGAGAAGGATTCCTGGCACATCCGCTGGAGCCATCCGGTGGGGCGCCAGACCTCGCTGCTGGGGATCGTCGATGGCATCGCTTGGCTGTTCGATGGGGACATCGAGGTGGGGCAAAGAACGATTCACCTGACCGGTCTCGACCCACGCAATGGTGAGAGGGTGGCGGGACCGTGGGCCATCGCCCTGGCTGCAGAATCGATGTCAGAAACGGATGATCCCGCGACACTCCAGGCGCCACTGCTGAGGGGGCAACCAAGGATCTTCTCCGACCGTATCTGGATCCCGTCCGCTGCCGGTATCGAGGTCCACTCGCTGCGCGACGGCTCCTCATTAGCAATGCTACCGTGGCCCGAGGGATCGAGGGGAGGCACTCCGCTACCGCTTGAAGGTGGTGAACTGCTGATCGCTCGACGCGCCGATCAGTCGATGCCATCGAGCAGTGTGATCGAGTTAGTGAGACCGATTCCGCAACAGGATGGAGCGCAAAAGGGAGCCCAAAAGGGAGCCCAAAAGGGAGCC
>JABHOG010000010.1 GCA_018694835.1 Planctomycetota bacterium
GGCATCCTCGGGCACATGCAGCATGTAGTGCAGAGTATCGGCTGCTCCTGGTGGTATCTGATGGTTGTAGAGCGGCACGAAGATGTCCTCGACATTGCGTCGGTGAATCTTCTTTCCCTCTCGGTCGAGGACGAAGGAGTTGAGGAAATGTGACCACCGATCGACTTCACCTGACGGGGCGATCCGTCCGCTCCCTGCGATGGTCTTGCCATCCAGTTGCACATCGACCTGAATCCACACCTCGTTGGAGTCGCTGGTTCCTTGGGTGAAGTGGTGTCCCATGCGCAGTGTTCTCAGAACCGTCTCCAGCAACACCGTCTCTCCAGGTTGAAGCACCGGGATGGTCGGGCCGATTGGCGCTTCCAGTGGGGCATCGACATCTTTTCCTCGGCGGAGACCGAAGATGTCGACACGAATGGTCCCCTCGAGAAAGCGTGTTTGATCATCCAGCGACTGCTGGCTGGTGCCGACGAGGGAGTGCAGCGCCGTGTTGGCCCCGGGAAACAGGTGATCGTGAAGTTGTAACTGGCCATCACCGGAAAGGTCCTTGGCTCCGAAATCATCCCCGTTCATCCGAGGCATGTGGCAACCGTTGCAGTTGGGCTGGCTTTGATCTGGATAGTAGAAGGATGCCACTCCATGACCGCTGACTCCGCTCAGGAGCCAGGAGTCGTAATGATTCTGGCCTCTGAGCCAGCGGTACTGATTCAACTCTTCGGGAATGTGAACCTTGTGACAGGTGCCACAAAACTCCGCAGTCTGGTGAATCGGTTTCAGGTAGGTTTTCTTGTGAAACGAAGGCTTCGCCTTGATCAACTGTCGGTTGATCCAGGAGAGTGATGGGGACTCGGAGAGAGCGAAGGGATATAGATCGGGCTGGGCGATGACAAACTCCGCATTGCCCCGGTTTCCCGGAATCGACTCGATGGCATGGCAGACGGTACAGGTGATACCGGCATTCGCTGTTGGATCATCGACATCATCGTAGTTCGGATCGTCGAACGCACCGCTGAAGAAGGGGACCGGATCATGACAACCGGCGCAGAACCTGGAGGCGTGTACATCCCCATCTCGAGCGAGTAACACTTCCCTGGTCTGGCGAACGCTGGCGAGGTATGCCGGATTGTTGAAGGAACTGAAGTGGTGAGCGGAGTCGTGCCAGCGGGCATGGGTCTGAGGGTGACATTCGCGGCAGGAAGAATCTCGCATCAGCCGTTCCTTGGCGATGAACTTGCCGTCATCGGTGCGCGCCAGAGAGGGTTGGAAATAGCGGTCTCCGGAAGCGGGTGCGATTCCCTCCTGTCCCACTTGTTGGTGCCAGAAAAGCATTCCAACCACCATCACGACGCCGACCAGCGACAACTGGATTCCGGTCTTCCAGCGGATTTTTGGTCCTGCAAGTCGGTGAAGGACGAAGAGCCACCCCGCCATCACCGGGGTCGCTACATGGGAGATGTAGAGGGCGGATCTCCACATCGGAGAACGAACCTCGATGATCCCCTCGACCCGGGTGAGCAAGACTCCCGAGATCAACAAGACGAGGCTCACGCTGAAGAGAGCCATCCCGGCTCGAACAGCTCTGCGATTGGGATGCCACCAGGAGTTCCGCAGGTGCCAGATGCCGAAGACCACCAGTGGGACGATGAAGAGCAAGCCGAGGATCAAGTGGACGAGAAACATCCACTGGTAGAAAGAATCCTGCAGTAGTTGACCACTCCACGACTCTGCGACGGTGATGGATCCGAGGTAGAAGGAGTTGAGTCCGAGTATTGAGAAGAGGCCCAGCACCACCAGTAGCCAGGGGCGCAGTGCCGGAGAGATTGGCTTGCGTCGCTTGCCCCCTGGAATCGGGGGTATTCCCGGGTCAGGGGTTTCTGGACCGCTATGGTCGGGCATCGATGATTCCCTCTCCGATATGGCAGTCATCATGGAGTTTTTTCTCTACTTCGGCAAGATGAAGGAGCAAGGTTCAAAGGGGAAAAAGTGGTGGATGGTCAGGTGAGAAGGGCTTGAACTGTCCGTCAAGAATCGAGGCCTGCCTGTGCCCGCCCAATTGCATCACCTGGTACGGACTTCCCCTTCCTCACCTTCCGATCGGTGGATCTTGATTCTTCACGGGATTCTCGGTTCAGGGGCGAACTGGGCCGGGTTTGCCAGGGAGTTGGTGGATCGCCATCCCGATCGATCGGTGGTGGCGGTGGACCTGAGGCACCATGGCCGCTCGGGAAAAGGGTCTCCTCCCGACAGCGTAGATGCGTGCGTAGGGGACCTGCTCGACTGGTCCAGTTCGGTCGGGATCGAGCCAGAGACTGTGATTGGCCATTCTTTCGGTTCAAAGATCGCGCTCACCCTTCCTTCCAGGCTCGACTCGATCGAGCAGGTGATGATTCTCGATGCGGACCCTGGTCCGTTACAGCTGGAGGGGATCGCTCGTGATGAAGTCCCGGTGCTTCGATTACTTGATCTACTGAGAAAAGCTCCGGAGACCTATCGCAATCGCCAACAATTTGAAGAGATGCTGGCCAGTGGCGGGTTCGGTGCAGCGGTGGCCGGTTGGGTCGGGAAGAATCTACGAAGAAGACAGGATGGGTTACTAGAACTCTCCAGCGAGATCGATCGCATCGAGGAGATGCTCTCCGACCACCACAGGATCGATGGCTGGAAACTGATCGAGTCCCCCAGAAACCTGCAAGTCTCGATGTGCGTGGGGGGACGGTCGAAGGTGGTGTCACCACTTTCGCAGCAGCGGATGGAGGATCTGCAACGAAGTGATCCCACTCGATATTCGCTGGAGGTGATCGAAACTGCCGGCCACTGGCTTCACGTAGATGCCGCAGAGCCGCTTCTTCAGTTCATCGGAAGTCGGCTGCGGTCCTGATCTCAGCGAGAATCGGGGAACTCGCCACTGCCTTTTGTTCGAGTCTGCGAACCACCCGGACCGAACTTATCGATCTGTGCCTTCAACTCCGAAATAGAGGATTTCTCGGTCAAGAACGGTTTCTCTGGAGTGGACTCCAGATAGAGACTGGTGGAGGGGAAGGCGAATCCGACTTCCATCTCTTCGGCGAGGCGGATCACTTCCAGGAGGAACGCTTGCTTGACTTGTAATTCCTCGAGGTAGTTCGCGACTACCAGGCGAATATTGACCAGGATGTCGAGACTCGAGGCTCCGAAGTTGACCAGGTTGGCCTTGGCGGACTCGTATTCGATGTGAGGATTGGACTCGACGATTCCCAGAATCCCGGCACAGAACCCCTCGATGGTGTCCGCTGGAGTCTCGTAGCGAATGCCGATGGTGGTCTTGAATCTGCGGAAACTTCGCTGACCCATGTTGTCGATGATGCCACTGACCAGTTCCTGATTGGGGACGCTGACCAGCGAACTCTCGAAGGTACGGATCCGGGTGCAGCGAAAGCCGATCTCCTCGACAGTCCCCTCGACTCCGCCCACCTTGACCCAATCGCCCAGTTGAAAGGGTCGATCGGCAAAGACGGTGAGTGATCCGAAGAGGTTCGCAAAGGTGTCCTTGGCGGCGAAACTGACTCCGATGCCGAGGACGCTGAGTCCTGTCACCAGTGGCATGATGTCATTCCCTGTACTCTGGATCAAGAACAGCACTGCAGCGACAGTGACCAGCGCCTTGAGACTCTTGCGAATCATCGGCGCCAGCTGGTCATCGAGTTTACTCTCAGTCTTCGATGACGAATCGATCAGGCGTGCGCCGACCAGGTCTGCAAAGCGATAGGCTAGCAGCAAGCCACCGATGGTCGCCAGTGCACGTGCGATGATCGACAGGATCGAGTCACCGGGTTCTTCGAGGACCAACCAGGGGCCGGCGGCGTACACCATTCCAGCCGAAGCAAACCAGCCGATCGAGCGACCCAGCGATTGAACCACCTTGCTGGTTTGATCACTGTCGTTGAGTCTACTCATCATCGTACGAAGTAGTGATGAGGCGAGGTGGGAGACGATCTTCTGAAAGATCCAGGAGATGATCAGCAGCGAAGCGATGGCGAGCCACTGCCAGCGTTCCAGTCCGAGAATCTCAGATCGCATCGCGGCAGGCATCAGGTCTTGAAGCCAGGGACTAGATTCGGCTTGACTGACGGCCGTGGTCGCACCATCCGGGACCTGGGCCAGAATCAACACCGGCTGCAGCAGTATGAGCGAGAGAAAGAGCAAAAGTGGTAATGTCGATTTACACTTCATGTGGATCTCCTCTTTCCGACGTTTTTTTCCAACGCTCTGTATCGTACTCAAGAAGAACCAGATCAGGGGAGGAACTTCTTTGAGTTTGCCAGTTTTGCGGGGAGATAAGTTTCAATCACGTAATTCAGGCCCCACATAGCCAACGACTGTTGTTCCGCTCGTACCCCCATCTTGAGTAACTGCTCGAGGGCTTCTCTCCACTGTCTCTTGCTCTGAAAGAAGGGATCGTTCTTGAGGGCATCCTTGGCGCGTTTGATATCCACATCTTTGAGCGGGTGGGTGGGAAGGTCGTAATCGATGATGTCCTGGGGAGTGACCCCGAGGTAGGAAGCGCTGGGGACACAGAAGAAGCGGTTGATGTGGGCAGCGTTACCTGAGCCCACCTTGAGGGTCCGGTAGATGTTGGAAATTCCGTATGGATCACAATCGACGAAGGCGTAGACGGGAATCTTGATCTGATCACTGAGGCGTCGAATGAAACGGCGTGTCGATCGAGTCGGGACGCCTGCCATGCTGACCAGGATGCAGTCGGCAGTCTTCCAGAACTTGTGACTTTGAAGCCTTTGGAAGATTCCACCGGTTTCGATGGCGAGAACAAACTTGGCTTTGGTCTCGAAACTGAGATGCTCGACCGAGGATGGAATCGAGTAGGCACCGCTTCCAAATCGAGTGCAGTCGATCCGCTCGACTTCCCCGGTATCCAGGTCAGGGTCGAGGACGACCAACTCTCCCGCCACCGCACCACCGTGCTCATCCGGCACAAACCTCAACTGTTCTCGACTCACATCATCGACCGAGAAGAGTGCTTCGATGTCATCCATCACCGTGTCGGATTCAGACTGTTCGGAGAACTTGGCTTCCGCCCAGTTCTTCGACTGGTAGTAAACATCTCGCTTGGTTGCGAAGTCGTTGGTCTGGACCAACTCTCTCGACAGTCCCATCATTCTCAATGTCTGGGCGAAACCCTTGACGGTATTGACGGTCAGGGTGCGTTCTTTTCGGGCTTTGCCGATTTCGAGGTACCCTTTCCTCTTGTCGTAGGAGACGTTGGAAAGGCTTCGCACCGGGAAGCGAAGCATCGGCTTGCCTTTGCGCATGATCTTCTTGTAGATCTCATCGGCAGCGTTTTCGATGCTGGTGATGGTCTTCTTGTCGCGCTTGGCGTTCTCTCGCTTGACACGATCGATGTATGATTTTGCAATCTTCTTGGCCATGTCGTCTTACCTCACATCTTCCGGCTTCGCTCGAGGACCTCGGAGAGGTTTCCCTCTGCCTTGGTCCTCTGCGTATCACTCAAAGTCAGGATGTCTTGAAGTGCGATCCCGATTTGTGGGATGTAGGTTTTGATGTAGTCCTTCTTCCGTTCGGCATCGGCCAGTCTGCGTTTTTTCCTCAGGTGAATGGCGAGTTTTCTTCCCGCTTCCATGATGGCCAGCCGCATCTCCTTGAGGATCTCGTCGTAACTGGCTACCGCCTTCTTGCTCTCGGAGGTGAAGGGAACCCAGACGCTTGCGATGTGCACCAGGACCGCCAGTGGACCCGTGGGTAAGGCTCCTCGGGCTTGCTGGATCTCGTAGTTCTTCCACGGGGTGCCGACGATCGACTGGGTAATGGCGCAGGCGCCCTGTTCGTATTGTAGGGGAACCCGATTGGCAAAGCGGAAGATCGATGCGAGATCATCACCCGGGAGTTCACCACCCCAGGCGATCCCCGCCTCGACCTGGAAGGGATTGCCACGGTAGACACTGGGCTGGCGGGTCACGGTGATGACCAGTTCGGGATCGAAGTTTCGCCGCAAGGTCTTCGCCATCAGTTCCTCGCCGATGGGGGAGAGGCAGTTGGTCGGAGGAGCCATCATCCGGGTCGCCTCGATACCCTTGTGAAGAATCTTTACATCCGCACTGGAGAGTCTCTTCGGGTGGCGATCGGTGTCGATCTTTTTGCCCAAGCCCTCTGTTTCGTCACTGACCTTCTTCACCACATTGGGTGTCACACGACAGAACTCGGTACAGAGGAATCCGCTGACGGTGCGAGAACTGGTTTCCTTCATCATCTGCATCAGGATTCCCAGTTCAACACCATGTGGGTGTGGCAGGATCTCGTTGGGAGGATCCGGTAGTACCTTGGACACGCGTTCCCAGGTGATCGGCTCCTCGTCGATCGGATTGCTGTAGACAATCTTGACGTGGGGGTTCGCCAGGGAAACCTGATCGAGGAATGAATCGATCGAGTGCTTGCCCTTCTTGTAGGTTCCTTCCAACTCGATCTGAACCTCGGTTCCGTGAGCCCATTCGACTTCCACTTCCGATTCCTTCTTGACCACTGGTTGGTTCTTCGCCATGTCGATGGCCAGCACCAGTTCGACGGCGGGTTTTCTTCGAGATGTGCGACTGGTCACTCGCATCGGCTTTCCGGTGGTGAGAGTTCCGTACATCCCTGCTGCACTGATCCCGATCCCCTGCTGACCACGGGTTTGCTTGCGCGAGTGAAACTTCGATCCATAGAGCAACCGAGCAAAGATGCGTGGCAATTGCTCCCGGACGATTCCAGGACCGTTGTCCCGGATGGTGACCACGTGCTGGGTCGATTCGGTCGCCCTGACGTCGATGATCAGTTCGGGCAACACCGATGCCTCTTCACAGGCGTCGAGTGAGTTGTCGACCGCCTCACGCACGGTGGTCAGAAGTGCTCGCGCCGGGCTGTCAAAACCGAGCAGATGACGATTTTTGGCGAAGAACTCGCTGACCGAGATATCTTTCTGCTTGGCGGCCATCTTTTCGGCGATGGCCATATCGCCCTGGCCAGTAGACGCACTTTTCCGGATCGATTTTTTGGCGGTTTTCTTGGCAGTCTTCTTTTTCGGCCGATCCGAGTTTGCGGTCGGCTCCGAGTCGAACAGTCCTCCCTGACGACGGGAGGCCGCTGTCCCTGTTTTCTTGGCGGTAGACTTTTTGGAGGCCTTCTTCTTGCTGACCTTCTTCTTGGCAGTGGGCTTGCTGGCGGCCTGGGTACGGGAGGCCTGGGGCTTCTTGCGGGGCAACCTCTCTCCTCATCCATCGGGGCTGTAGATTCTGCGGCGGCATGATCCTATCTGTTTCTGCGGCTCGATCCTACTGTTCCGGCCATAACGTCAGTGGCTGCGGATCGGTCTCTGGAATCGACAGGCCCTGGCGAAGGTGCGGTGGTCGAATGTCGAGGGTCTCCAGCTGATCTCGGTCGATCCACAGCAGATCGTCGACCACGCTGGTTCCGTCGACCCCCTTCTCGAATCGGGGAGTGGCACCCGGCACCGGACGGCACCGATAAATCAGTGCGATGACATGGTGATCCGGTGGCATTTCGGGAGAGAGGCGCTGGTGGAGCGGAGCGATGAACTCCCTCAGGAAAGCCGGACGAAGGTGATCCAGTTCGATACCAATCTCTTCACGAATTTCCCTTCGAAGAGCCTGTTCCAGCGTTTCTCCATGGTCGACATGGCCCCCGGGAAGGAAGTACCAGCAGCGGTCGGGACTGGAGGAACTCTCGTCTCGGGCTCTCATGAAGAGGATCTGGTGGTCTCTCTCGATCGCTGCCCGGACGGTGAAAGCGGGACGCCTCGGGCGACGCTTCCGCGGATCCCCTGGGGGCTGTTGGGGCTGATCTTGCATCCTGGATCTCCTCTCGAACCTGCTGGGGAGGGGGTGTAAAGGTATGCTATCCTGTGCCCGGGGATCGACCAAACCAACACATCCTCGATCCCGGATCTCTGCGGAAGGAGATGGAAGTGCGCCTGAATTCCAGTTGGATTGTCCTGCTGCTGTGGCTGCTGAGTCCCACGCTGGCCACGGCACAGGGGAATGTGTCCGATCTCGAGAGCCGCTGGCAGAAGAAGCAGGCCGCTCCATTCCTCAAAGCGGTGCCGTGGGAAAGAACCCTCGAGGCGGCAAAGGCCCGATCGAGCCGAGACTCGCTGCCGATCGTCGCATATTTCACCCGCTCGTACTCACCCTGACCGCCCTGTAAAGCACTGGAGGGGGGTCCTCTTCAGTCCCAATGGTGGAAAAAAGCTGCGACGAAATTTGTTCCCTACGTCAACATCAGTGCCCAGTTGAGCGACAAGCCAGACCAGGGGCTGTTGCGCGCCATCGGGGCTCGTTCTTTCCCGACCTGTGTCATCATGGATTCGCAAGGTAAGGTCATCCTCAGGAACGATACTGCCGGTGCCTTTCGCCCGACCAGCGAGACGAGATTGCGTGGATCGCTGCAAGTGGTTCAGGAACTGATCGATCTGCGTCAAGCGGTCAAAAAGGATCCGGGAAACCAGTCGTCACTCGGTGCACTGAAAATCGTCGAGGCGATTCTTGAGGTCCAATCGACCCCTATTCAGCAACTCGATCAGTTGATCGAGTTACCTGGAATCTCCGACAGTTTGCGTCAGCGTTATCAGCGCTGGCGTGGGGTCAAACCGATTTCCAAGGTGCTACAGGA
>JABHOG010000072.1 GCA_018694835.1 Planctomycetota bacterium
GGGACTCGCCAGTTTCTGTGCCATTCGCCAGATCGCCAGCGGTGTGACCACCACCAGGGTGATCAACAGAACCAGGATCGAGGATGCGGGAATGGACAGGCGATCTTCTGCAGCTTGATGCATCGAGTGGACTCCGCTCGTGGGTACTCAACTGGTCGGTGGAGCCTTCATGCTCCCCCGGTTAGCATCCTCCCATGATCAGTCGTGTGCTAGTCCTTCTGCTACTGATGTCTGCCCTGTTCGGGGTCTCATCCACCGGTCTCTCAGCCCTCATCTCGAAGGGCGATCCAGAGGTGGTCGATTTTGATCGCCAGGTGCGGCCGATCCTCGCCCATTATTGTTTGCCCTGCCATGGCAATGATGGAGAGGCGAGGAAGAAGAACCTACGCCTCGATGATCGCGGCAGCGCCACCACCGTCAGGGAGCTGGGCATGGCGGCGATCGCGCCGGGGCATCCACAGAATAGCCTCGCCCTGCTGCGGATCGGTGACGACGACGACCCGATGCCGCCGGATGGAAGGGAACGACCATCGGCGGAACAGGTCGAGATCCTGACCCGCTGGGTCGAGCAGGGTGCCTCCTACACCAAGCACTGGTCGTGGCGATCGCTCGAGGCTCCTGCACTACCCGAAGTGGTGGATGAAGGGTGGGCCCGTGATCCGCTCGATCTGTTCATCGGTTCCGGTCTCGACTCGCTCGGCCTGAAACCGGCTGCAGACGCCGATGATCGCACCTGGTTGCGGCGGGTCACTTTTGACCTCACCGGACTGCCCGCGACTCCAGTGGAGTTCGAGACCTTCCTCGCCGATCAGTCGATAGAAGCCAGGGAAATCGTGGTCGACAGATTGCTGACAAGTAGTGCCCACGCCGAGCATTTTGCACGTCACTGGCTCGATCTGATGAGATTCGCAGAGACCCACGGACATGAGTTTGATTATCCCATCCACGATGCATGGAAGTATCGCGATTATGTGATCCGGGCCATCGCCAGCGATGTTCCGATAGATCGATTTGTCACCGAACACATCGCAGGCGATTTGCTCGAGGAGCCGAGAATCCATCCAGAAGATGGGACCAACGATTCAATTCCTGCGACCTCGTGGTTCTGGTTATCTCAGGCGACCCACGCCCCCGTGGATGTGCTGCAGGACACCTTTGATCGGGTCGACAATCAGATCGATGTGCTCTCTCGTGCATTCCTTGGCGCGACAGTTTCCTGTGCTCGGTGCCACGACCACAAGTTCGATGCCATCACGCAGGCGGACTGGACCGGATTATCTTCGATTCTCCGTTCGACCCGGCGTGTGCTCAGGCCGCAGGATCCTGGCGGCAAGATCGCCAGCAAGATCGACGAAATGGCGCCAGTCAGGGAGAAACTGACCGCGGTTATTCGGCAGAGTCTGGAGTTGCAGCACCAGTTGCCGCTGGTGCAACTGGCGAGAGCTGCACGCGGATTGCAAGGGAGTGTCGGCAACGGTGAGACTGGTCAGGTGGAAACCCAGCCCGATGTTGTGATTGCTGATTTCGAACAGGGCTGGGGCCAATGGAAGGTCGAGGGCAACGCCTTTGGCGACCAGCCGTACCACCGAGATGACCTGGTTCACGAACAGGGTGTGGAGGCGGTCGGTGATCACATCGCTTGTAGTCAAGGCGACCGTTCAAAACCCGATGGGCCTACCGGAGATGCGCCGAAGGGAAAACTGATCAGCCCTCCCTTCGAGGTGCAGCGAGACTATCTGGTTTTCCTCATCGGAGGCGGTCACCACATCGGTAAAACTTGTGTCAATCTTCTGATCGATGGTGAGCAGGTATTCTCGGAGGTGGGCCGCAACAACACGCTCATGCATGAAGCACGCTGGGATGTTGGAAGGTGGCGTGGGCACGAGGCAGTCATCGAGGTGGTCGACGACCACGATGGTGGGTGGGGCCACATCACCTGCGACCATTTCCGCCTGACAGATGAGCCCACCGCAGGGATGGCTTCGCGAGTTCAGATCGGGAGAGTGGCGCAGAAAGCGGGACTCGACGCCAACCAGTTACGAGAATGGGTGCGCCTCTGGCCCCAGTTGGTGCGTCCTGGCGTGGCGAACGGTCCGCTGCGAGAAGGTGATCTGCTACTGGAGGATTTCTCCGAGGTGAACGCGCTGGCTGACTGGACCGTCGTCGGAGATGCCTTCGAGGTGTTGCCGGCCGGAGATGTGGTACTGATCGGCAGCCCTCGAATCAACGATACCCCCTGTGCTCATTCTGCAGCACGGGGTCGCGGTTTGGTCGGATCGATTCTTTCCAGGAACTTCATCATTGAACATCGATATCTGCACATGAGGGTGCAGGGCGAATCCGCCAGAGTTCGGGTCTGCATCGAGGGGTACTGGATCGACCAGTACAATGCCCTGTTGTTCGATAACTTCCGTCAAGATGTCAATAACCCCGATCAGTGGCGTCATGTTCAGATGGATTTGACCCGGTATCAGGGAAAAAACGCACATGTGGAAGTTCATGACGAGGGGCGCGGTTGGGTCGCTGTCGATCGAGTCTGGTTGTCGGCGGAAGGTGCAGACCAAGGGCCCGGAGTCGATTGGAGCGTACTCGATGACGGGGCCACTGATGCGGCAACGTTGTTGACAGATCCTATACGAGCACAGGCATTGGTTGCCGCTGGGCTGGTCGATCCCGCTCGTTATGGAGATGCATGGAATGCGGCGGTGGTGGCAACGGTAGCAAAACTGCGTCAACTCGATGATTCGATTCCGCAGCCGGATCGCATTATTTCTGCAGCGGATGCTCCGCATGGTTTTGATGTGCCGCTGTCGGTGCGTGGAGATCCGCACCAGCCGGGAGATCTGGTCGAACGGCGAGCTCTGGAAAACCTTGGTGGAGCGGATACGCCGTTACGTTTCCGCAACGGATCGGGTCGTGGCGAACTGGCGAGGTGGATGACATCGCCGACCAACCCACTTTTCTGGCGCACTCAGGCCAATCGCCTCTGGGCCCGGGTGATGGGTCGGGGCGTGGCTGCCACCAGCGACGACCTGGGAGCGCTGGGAGTGCCTCCGGAAAATCTCGCTCTGCTCGATCACTTGGCGGTTCGATTACGTGACCATCCTTCCCGTCGGTCACTGCTCAGAGACATCGTACTCAGTCGCAGTTATCAGATGGTGTCCCACCATCCGGATCCTCGAGCTCCACAGGTCGACGCGTCCAATGCACACTGGCATCGGGCTCATCAGAAGCGGCTCAATGCAGAAGCGATTCGCGATTCGATCCTCAGTGTCTCGGGGCGACTGGATCGAAAGGTCGGCGGCACCTCGGTGCCGGTGCATCTGACCGACTTTCTCACCGGGCGGGGACGGCCCGGTGGCAGTGGTCCCGTCGATGGTCAAGGTCGGCGTAGTCTATACATCAAGGTGTGTCGCAACTTTCTTCCGGCATTCCTCACCGCCTTCGACTTCCCCATCCCGTCGACCACGGTCGGAGATCGCTTGGTCACGAATGTACCTGCGCAGGCTCTCGCACTGATGAATGATCCCTTCGTCCACGACCAGGCTCGATTGTGGGGAGAGAGAGCGATGAAGTCTGCCGAGGATGAGGGACTGACCGTTGCCATCGATACGATGTGGCAACAGGCATTTGGACGTGCTCCCTCCGGCGAGGAAATCGCCATGGCTCGCGAGTTCGTCGAAGAGAAAGGTGTGGAAGGGTGGGCAGATCTGGCTCACGCTCTGATCCAGACCAAGGAGTTTCGATTCATCCCCTAGGGGATGACGAGAAAGGGTAGTAATGCATCACTGTGGTCAATACGAACAGCAGCCGATGGGTCGGCGAGAGATGCTCTCTCGTTGTGCCCAGGGGTTCGGTGCTGTGGCATTGACCGCACTGGCGGGAGAGTCGCTGCTCGGTGATGTTGCAGGACAGCCAGGAGTGCTGGATCAGAGGCACATCCCGGCGCGCGCTCGATCTGTCATCTTCCTCTACATGGATGGAGGACCGAGCCAGGTCGATACCTTTGATCCCAAGCCAGCGCTCTCGAAGTGGGATGGCAAGCCGTTCCCGGCTCCGATGGAGCGTACCCAGTTCGGTGCCGTAGGTAACACCCTCAAGTCACCGTGGCAGTTCCAGCAGTACGGTGAATGTGGTCACCCCATCAGCGACCTGTTTCCACATGTTGCAAAGCACGCCGATGAGTTGCTGGTGGTGCATTCGATGACCAGTCAGTTCTCGGAACACACCAACGCCAATTACCTGCTCCATACCGGCACCGGCACCGTCGGAAGACCGAGCATGGGAGCGTGGGTCTCCTATGGCCTCGGTGCGCTCGCCGATGATCTCCCCGGTTTCGTGGTGGTCAACGGTGGACTGGTGCCGCCGGGCGGACTCGGTTGTTTCTCCAGTGGGTTCCTGCCGGCGAAGCACCAGGGTTCCATCGTGCTGCCGGGAGATCGGCCCCTCGCCAATGTCATGCAGCGGGAAGGAGTGGAGCGGCAGCGTCGAAAACTGGACCTTCTCGAAGGCCTGGATCGGATGGGGTTGGAATCGTCGGGCGATCCGGCTCCCATCGAGGGAGCGATCGCCAATGGCGAACTCGCTTTCCGCATGCAGTCTGCAGTTCCTGAACTGGCGGATATTTCGGGTGAAACATCCGAGACTCGGGAGTTGTACGGACTCGATCACTCATATGATCAGACGCGCATTTTCGGTCGTGAATGTCTTCTGGCGCGACGCATGGTGGAACGAGGAGTGCGCTTCATCGAATTGACCTGTCCGTCGGTCAGCGGTGATCGCTGGGACCAGCATGGCAATCTCAAGGATGGTCATGAGAACAACTCCCGAGCGGTGGACCAGCCGATCGGTGCCCTGCTCACCGACCTCAAGCGTCGCGGAATGCTCGATGACACGCTGGTGGTCTGGTCGGGAGAGTTCGGAAGAACTCCTTTTGCCCAGGGACGTGACGGGCGCGATCACAATCCCTACGGATACACCATCTGGATGGCAGGTGGCGGTGTGAAGGGGGGTAGCGTCTACGGTTCCACCGACGAGTTCGGTTACCGGGCTGTCGACAAACCGGTCGAGATCTACGACTTCCACGCGACGATGTTGCACATTCTGGGAGTCGATCATCGGCGGTTGACCAAGTTATTCGGTGGCCGCGAGCATCGTCTCACCGATGTCCACGGCAAGGTCATCGAGGAGTGGTTAGCGTAATACTCACCCCGACCGTTTATGTTTACCCGCTGCTGGAATCAGTAGTTAGACTATCTGCGGTAGTGCGCTTGAGATCTCCACCTCCCACTCTAGTAGAGACGAGAGAAACAATGCATATTCAGGTAGTGAACTTCAACCTCGAGGGCATCGGTCACGATGACTACACTCAAGTTTGCGACAGCGTGGCAGCCGCTTTTGCGGAGGTTCCGGGGCTGATGTCAAAGGCCTGGTTGAGTGACCAGGAGAGCAATACCTACGGTGGTGTTTACACCTGGGAAAGTCGCCAGGCGATGGAAACCTTTGGCCAAACCGAGATGTTTCAGGGAGTCGCCGGCAATCCAAACTTCGCCAACTTCTCGTCCAGGAGTTTTGATGTTCTTGAAGGACCGAGCAAGGTCACGAGAATATAAGTCAGCGATCGGCAGATGGCATCCAGCCTCGAAAAGCGGGGCTGGATTCGATCTGGCGGATGGTGTCGACCATCAAGCCGAACGGCTTGCTCTTCTTCGTCGGTCAAATCCGTCGCTCAGTTCTGCGTCTCATCCTCGTCGTCGCCTTGATTACCGTTGGTGATGAATCCCTGGCCCAGACGGGGATCGACCTCTTCGCTGTAGACCTGTCCGAGAGCGATCATCTCCTCGGGGGTGAGGATCTCGTCGAGCTCCTCGATGATCGATCCAGCCTCACCTTTTACCTCACCCATGATGGCCAGCGCCTCCGCCTGCTCGGGAGGGGGGTCGGTGTAGAGCTGTTCGGTCAGGAACGACATCGTCTGGAAACCGTTCTCGAGGATCTCCTCCACCTCGAGGGCGGTCTGGGGTGCCAGCTCCAGTTCATCCCGGATGCGATTGTAAAGATTGGGTAACTTGGCGCGGCCATTATCGACCCAGCTGGAGAAACCGTCTCGTGTCTGGTTGAGTTTCTTCTGCTGTTGCTGCTCCTCCGCCTCCTGGCGGGCGACCTTCGCGAACTCGAGACCCTTCGCTTCCATCACTCGATCGACCGCCGCGATGATGCGGCCATCCAGTTCGCCATCGGCTGAACTCTCGACCACTTCAGCTTCGGGTGGGGTCGATTCCTGACCACGGGCCAGTTCCAGCTCTTCCAGGCCATCGAGTCGAAACTGCAGGGTGATCAGCTCATCGCGTAGATTGGCGATGGTCTTTTCCAACTGGTCGACGTGGTTCGATTGCACCGTGATCGGAGGCGGATTTCCCTCGGTGGGCGATTGAGAGGCGATGTAGATGGCAATGACAGAGAGGAGGACTGCCAGCAATGAACTGGAGCGGAACAAGGACGTGGCTTGGATGCTCATGACAGACCTGCTTTCTGGAAGCGTCGACGGCAGTCTATTACTACCGTCATTCTCATGATCCTGCAGTCAGTGGTTCGATGCATCGACTAATCGGTGCTTTTCGCATCCAAATCGTATTCCCAATGGAGTGCTGTGTGAAATTGATCGGCAGCATTCCCCAACAGGGGGCGGAGTCGTCCCCCTTAATCTCCCCTTCGTGGATTTCTAGTCAAGTGGTGCGATTCGGTGTACTCAGGTCGAGATTCTACGATATTTTCATGGGGGAGAAGCGAGGTTCTCCATGTCCACGGAAGTGCTGAAGCCGGGAGGTTCCACCGATGTGCCGGAAATCACAAGTGATCCTGATCGTCTTGCTGCTGCTGTCTCCTCTGGCTGCGGGCTGTAGCACGGTGGAATACTACGAGAAGCAGAATCTCCAGGATGCTGCGATGCAGTTCGAGGGCGACCCGAGCGAGGTCCACTTCCAGGCGAAGGTCTACTACTCGATGGAGGGAAGTGCCGGCGGAATCGGCGACAGCGGCGGGGGCGGTTGCGGATGCTATTGAGATTTCTACGGGTTTTCGCCTTGCTGGTTATCGTGGCGCTGCTGGTCATCGCAGCCCCGCCGGGTCTTGTCGTCGCGCAGTCGGGAACGAGCAGTCCCGAGGCCGATGGCTCGGGTGAGCCGAATTCCGCGGAGCCGCAAGCGGGGGATCGCTCCCTCACCACCCGACTGAGTTTTTACAACAACGGTGACTCGGGGGACGGCAACCCGTTCCTTGACGAGTCGCTGACCGTGGTCGAGCCGGTGTTCATCTTCGACCACCAGGTCACCGATGCCTTCGGATACGCCATCGATATTCACTACGACTACGTCTCGAGCGCTTCGATCGACCGTCTGAGTGATTTTCCAGAGCAGTCGGGCGCATCTGCGGACAACTACATTGGCACGAAGCTCTCAGGCCGCTGGAACTTATCCGATGGTTGGAAGGCTGGAGGATCGTTCAGTGTTTCGGGAGAGTACGACTACAAATCGATCGGCTTCGGCGGCAACATCTCGCGCCCCGTCGCCGGCCAGGACGCCACGATAGGGCTGAGCATCCACGGCTACTTCGACGATCTCAGCATCATCCGCTACAACGGTGAGCAGGATGGGAATGAGGCGCGGACCTCGGTCTCGACCACCGCCAGCTGGTACCAGGTCCTCACCCCCGACCTGCACGGGAGTTTCGGGGTGACGGCGACCTTCCAGGACGGATTCCTTTCCACACCCTACAATGCAGTGGTGATCGAGGATCCGTTGGCACCGCCCAACCCCAACCTCGACAACAACGCCCTGGGGTTCGAGACCGCCGAGGTCCTCCCGGATGCTCGGGTGCGAACCGCCTTCTTCGGACGCGTCCGCGGCTTCGTTTCGACCGGACGTGCCTGGGAATTGGGAGGTCGGATCTACTCCGACGACTGGGGAATTACCAGCTTCTCCTTCGAGCCGCGCTGGTACCAGACGGTCATCGAGAGCAAACTCGATGCGATGGTCCGCTACCGCTTCTACAGTCAAACCGCAGCGGACGACTACGGCGAGCACTTCTTCGTACCTGAGCAGTTCATGACCCAGGACTCCGACCTCGCAGAACTCAACTCAAATACCATCGGCGGGCGCCTGATCTGGCACCTCGACGATGGCGACCACATCTCCCTGGGACTCGACCATGTCTTGCGAAGCGATGGGCTCGACCAGATTCTCGCCACCTGCTCCTGGGAACACTCATTTTGATCAGGAGTCCGCGATGAAGAACCAGTTCCTCACTGCTGTCCTTTTCCTTGGCCTCGGCGTCGCGGTTGCGGGATGTTCCGGTTCGCCATCGCGAGGAGAGACGACCATCGGAAACGATGCCGCGACGCACTCCTTGGTCGCCGCACTTCCGGCGATCGATGGCAAGAGTCACATCCTGCTGCCCGGGGATCAGCCGACCATCCTGGTCTTCTGGGCGACCTGGTGCGCCCCCTGTCGCCGGGAACTTCCGGCACTGGGGCAGGCGTTTGCGCGCCTCGGCGATCGGGCACACTGGTTTGGAGTGCTCGCCGGCAGCGACGATCAGGTCGACCTGTCGAAGGTCCGGTCCCTCACCGCCCAGCACGGAGTCCGATACCCGCAACTGCGCGATCGATCGGGGGAACTGGTGAAGAGCCTCGCTGTGAAGGGCACGCCGACCATCATCGTGCTGGGTCCACGAGGCGAGATCCGCTACCGTGAACACCAACTCCCCGATTCCTGGGAGCTGCTTCTTGGCGATTGAGCCACTGACAGTTCGAGCTCGTGACAGTTTGATTACGTGACAGTTTGGATCTGAAAATGGAGTCCCCGGAGCTGCTCTCCGAAACGAGACAGAGGGGAGCATCCATTGCGGAGAGGATCCAGCGGAGAGGATCCAGTGCAGCCGTTCACCAAACCCTCCCTCGGAGCCGTGTTCTGGCTCGTCTGGATCGCGACGATCCCGTTGCTCGGGCAGTCGGTACCATCCCCCGAGTTGGATCCCCTTTCCCCGCAACCCCTCGAACTGCGCTCTCGTCGCCTCGAAGTGATGGGAACCGAGCTCTTCATCGAGGTCCTCGGCGCCGACCCTGCGCGACTCGAAACGGCGCTCGATGCGGCGATCACAGAGATCCGCCGCGTCGAGGACCAGATGACGGACTGGCGCCCATCACCACTGATGACATTGAACGGCGCCGCAGGGAAAGGCCCTCAGCCGGTCGATCCCGAACTGTTGCGAATCATCGGTCAGTCGAAGGAGATTCACCAGTTCACCCGAGGGGCCTTCGACATCACCTTTGCCGCAGTCGGTAGACTGTGGGACTTCAAGGCCAAGCCGCCGCGGATCCCCACCGAGGAGGAGGTGGCGGCTGCGCTTCCGCGGGTCGATGCGAGCCAGATTCTCATCGATACCGCCGACAGTAGCGTGACACTTCCCGAAGGGATGTCGATCGGCCTCGGTGGGATCGCCAAGGGCTACGGAGTCGACCGCGCCATGGCGGTGTTGATGGAGCAAGGGATCGCCCACGCCATGGTCAACGCAGGTGGTGACCTCAAGGCGCTCGGCAAGAAGAACGGGGCGCTCTGGCAGGTTGCAATCAAGCACCCGCGTGATGCGGATCGGCTGATCGCCTTGATTCCCGTCTCGAACAGTTGCGTCGTCACATCGGGTGACTACGAACGCTTCTTCGAGGTCGACGGGAAGCGCTACCACCACATCCTCGACCCGCGCACCGGCTTCCCCTCTACCGGGTGCATCAGCGCCACCGTCGTCGCACCGGAAGCGGCACTGGCAGATGCGTTGGCCACCGCACTCTGTGTCCTGGGTCCGGAAATTGGGCTCCCCCTGATCGAGAAACTCCCGCGAGTGGAGGCGCTGGTCGTCGACCTCGAGGGGGTCGTCCACACAACAGCGGGACTGCGCGGTCGAGTGAGCGAGAAACCGCCGTCTCCATCTACCGACTCACCACCGGGAGAATCGGACCGGGAGTGACCCTGATCCGCAGATCGTCTGTCGATACCAGGTACAAGTATTGGAACTGACGACAGTAGGCCTTCGACCTGGAAACTATATTTTGTTTGATTTCGAAGCGTTGCAACCTTGGCAGAGCAGCTGCAGATTACTTACCCCATTCGATCCGCCCTTAGATACCGGAATAATATGGTCGAACTGGAGGTTCTCCTTGGCGCCACATTTCGAACACATTCCCATGTCTCTTCGCCAGACTTCTGATCGAGTGGATTCAGGAAGCGAAACCCTTGTGGTTTGTTCGTAGGGGAGAGTGGCTTCAGTAGTCGTGAACACGACTTTCTGCCCTGACCATGACTCATGATATTCGGCTGCACGTTCTCTGGCTTCTGCGGACAGTGCTGCAGCATGGCTTTTCTTGTTACAGTTTGTACATTGGTATTGGATTGAGTTTCCATTTGGACTGATCTGATTCAGGATCATCTCGGATTCGAAACAACGAGAACAAGGACTGACTTGGAAATGAACCCCAACAAATTCGCTCAATGCATGTTCGATGGATTCCCTGCTGAGATAGAACCAGTCGACCAATAGGGTGATCACCAGGATTGGAACAAAGGTTTTCCAGTCGATGGACGGGGCCGTGTTGTCGCCCCAGAAGTAGAAAGCTACAACACCTACTAGATAGATGTGAACACCAAGTAGAATCAGAGATAAGCACCCGGAGAACCCAAGCGCATTCTCATTGTTTTGATTCGTTGTTGTGTTTTTCGACAGTGGAAATCTCCCAATTCCTGCGTATCGACACTCATGTTGCTATTAGAAAATCAACAATTCCAGTGGTTCAATTGAATGATACTTCAATAGGGGGCGATACGCGCCTCGGATGGATACTGAATATCCTGTTTCTTATCGCCCTTCAGTGCAACTGACTCCCCAGGTCATCGCCAGCGACACCAGGAATCCGGGTGCCAGGCTGTAGAGGCGCAGGCCTTCGATCTGACTCGACAGCCAGGCGTTGGCGTCGAGGTTGTCCCACAGTAGCACCGTGACCAGTCCGCTGATCATGCCGGCGAGCACACCGTTGCGGGTCACTCCCTGCCACCACAGGCACAGCACCATCGGGGGACCAAAGGCGGCGCCGAGACCCGCCCAGGCGAACAGCACCTTGTTGAAGATGGAACTGTCGGAATAGCTGGAGAGGATCCAGGCGAGCACTCCGATCACCACCGTCACGATGCGCCCGATCCGGACCAGCTTCTGTTGATCGGCATCGGGGTTGATCTGCTGGTGGTAGAGGTCCTCGGTGAAGGAGGAGGAGGTGACCAGAAGTTGTGAATCGGCGGTCGACATCATCGCAGCGAGCGCACCACAGATCAGCAACCCCGCCAGCCAGCCGGGGAACACCTCGAGCGCAAAGGCGGGCATCATCAACTCGGGGTCGGCTGCGAACTGTTCCTCGCCGAACCAGGCGAGGGCGGCGATGCCCATCAGCACCGCGCCGCCGTAGGTGAGAAGGCCGTAACTGACGGCGATTCCACGCGCTGCAGCGACATCATCGGGTGATTTCAGGCTCATGTAGCGAACCGCCAGGTGCGGTTGTCCCAGATATCCGATGCCGATGGCAAAGCCGCTGATGATGCCAGACCACAGCACCGTGGCCGATCGCCCTCCCGACAGTGTCAGCAGCTCGGGATCGATGGCACGGACTCGCTCCGAGACGGCTCCAAAGCCTCCCAGTTCGCTGATGGCGACCAGCGGTAGCACCACCAGCGTGATCAGCATCAGCCAGCCCTGGACGAAATCGGTCCACGCCACCGCCAGGAAGCCACCCATCAGGGTGTAGAGGACGATCACTCCCATCCCGACCAGGGTGCCGATCCACGGCTCCCAGCCAAACGCTCCCTGCAACGCCTTACCGGCAGCAGCGAACTGGGCGGCGATGTAGAAGGTGAAGCAGAAGGCGATGATGGCGGTGGAGACGAGACGAAGCAGCGGATCGCTCGGTCGGCCACTCGACTCGCCGAGTCGCACCTCGAGATAGCGCGGCAGGGTCAGGGCGCCGTACTTCTCGCTGGCGATGCGCAGCGGACGAGCGATGAGGATCCACGCCATCGTCAGACCACAGAAGCAGCCGACAGCGGTCCATAGAGCGGGCTCCAGCTTTTCACCGGTTGGATCGCCGAGTCCGCTGGCGTAGGCGAGTCCCGTCAGTCCCAGCAACAGCCAGCCACTTTCGCCGGATGCACGCTCTGAAAAGGCCACCACCCAGGGACCCAGTTTGCGACCCGCCAGCAGGAAGTCGGGCAGCGTCTTGTTGCGGCTGGAGGAGAGGATGGCGATGAGCAGCAGCAGCACGAGGTAGAAGATAAATCCGCTGGCGAGGCTGGTCATGAAACTCCTTTGCGATTCTTAACAAGTCGAGATAACCAATACGAAAGCGGAAATCAATGCTGCGATCAGAAGTAGAGTCGCCTGAGAAATGGCACGTGGTTCCGGGCAAAATGGTGGTCGCAGGGGGAGCGGGAAGCCGAATATCTTGTACACGTCATGGCCGATAACCACGGTGTGGGAAAATATTA
>JABHOG010000073.1 GCA_018694835.1 Planctomycetota bacterium
CAAAAGGGAGCCCAAAAGGGAGCCCAAAAGGGAGCCTCCGAGGAGGCCAAAGATGATCGTAAAACCCCCGACGAATCGACGCCCTAGGCGGCGCCTTCAGGCTCCGAAGTCATCGCCCGACTCATGAAATCGACCTCGAGGCGAGGGGCTTCCAGCCATAGATTTTCCAGGTCGTAATATTCCCGTGCTTCCTCCTCGAACAGGTGAAGGACAATTTCACCATGATCCAGGCAATACCAGCGGGAGTCGTCTCGGCCGTGAAAGCCGATCCTGGGCAAGTGCATCGGCTTGAGGAATCGTTCGACCGAGTCCCCCATCGTTCGGACCTGACGCGCCGATCTCCCGGAAGCGAGGATGAAGTAGGAAGAGATGTGGATCATCTCTCGTACACGCAATACCAGGATCTGGTCCGCCTTCTGTTCAAACAGAAAACGAGCCGTATCGGCAGCGATCAACTCCAGTTGTTCCACACCCCGGCTTGCGGCCGAGTTCACATTCAGATCCATTCGATACCTTTCGATCCTACAGAGAGTATCAGCCCAATCCCGTGCCACAAGCCCAGATGAAGAGAAGCCGCCCACCGGCAACCGGCGGGCGGCCCCTCGAGGATGGATCCGAAGGACTCGGTTTAGCTGGCCATCTTCAGGAACAGCGGTACGAACACCAGACTGACAATCGTCATCAACTTGATCAGGATGTTCAAGGAAGGCCCGCTGGTGTCCTTGAAGGGATCACCCACGGTATCGCCGACCACCGAGGCCTTATGTGCCTCGGAGCCCTTGCCGCCATGCTGTCCCGTCTCGATGTACTTCTTGGCATTGTCCCAGGCACCACCGGCGTTTGACATGAAAATGGCAAACAACACTCCGGTAGCCAGCGAACCCGCCAGCAGGCCGCCGAGTACCTGCATCGACCAGCAGCCGACCGCAACCGGAACCACGATGGCAAGGAATCCAGGCAACACCATCTCGCGCAACGATCCCTTGGTCGAGATCTCGACACAGGCGGCATAGTCAGGTTTTCCGGTGCCCTCGAGGATTCCCGGAATCTCACGGAACTGTCGACGCACCTCTTCGATCATCGAGCCCGCAGCCTTACCCACCGCCTTCATCGTCAAGGCGGAGAAGAGGAAAGTCATGGCAGCCCCGAGGAACAGTCCGATGGTCACGTTGACATTGAGAATGTCGAGATTCTCGAAGATCGCTGAATCCAGTTCGAGTTCCTTGAGGCCAGCTTTCACTTCATTGGAGTAAGTATTGAAGAGGGCCAAGGCGGTCAGCGCAGCAGATCCAATCGCAAAGCCTTTACCGATCGCTGCAGTGGTATTTCCGACTGCGTCGAGTGCATCGGTACGCTGACGAACTTCAGGATCACAACCCGCCATCTCGGCGATTCCCCCGGCATTGTCCGCCACCGGTCCGTAGGCGTCGATGCCGAGCGAGATGCCCAGCGTCGAGAGCATGCCGACGGCACTGAGGGCGATTCCGTAGAGGCCACCGAACTGATGAGCGAAGTAGATCGCCACACAGATCCAGATCACCGGCCACACCGTCGATTGCATACCGATGGCCAGTCCACTGATGATGTTGGTCGCCGTTCCCTGTTCCGAATCGGCGGCAATCTTGCGTGCATGCGGCGCCTGCTCGGAGGTGTAATGTTCGGTGATCTTTCCGATGATGATCCCGAGCAGCAGGCCTCCTACCAGCGTTCCGTAGATACCCCACTTGGTGGCCCCCTCGGCGAAGGGCAGGTTGTCCCCAGGCAGTTTGGTGAAGACGAAGGCTGCCAATCCGGCGAAGATGACGCTTGCGGTCAACAGGCCATTGAACAGCGCCGAGTGAACCTTGCTCTCGTCATTGGTCTTGACCACTGCGGTCCCGATGATGGAGGAGAGGGTTCCCAGAGCACAGAGGACCAGTGGCAGTGCCACCCACGGCATCGCAGCATCGACATTGGCGACGCCGAATGCGGTCAGTCCCAGCGCCATGCAAGCGATCACCGATCCGACGTACGATTCGAACAGGTCCGCACCCATTCCCGCCACGTCTCCGACGTTATCGCCCACGTTATCCGCGATGGTGGCCGGGTTACGCGGGTCATCCTCGGGGATCCCCGCCTCCACCTTGCCGACCAGGTCAGCGCCCACATCGGCAGCCTTGGTGAAGATGCCTCCACCCACCCGGGCAAAGAGCGCGATGCTGGAAGCACCGAAGGAGAATCCAAAGAGCGGCTTGATGAAGTTCTCTCCAGGAGCTGTGGTATCGAGCCAGTAGATGAACAGTGCCGAGACTCCGAGCAAGCCGAGGCCCACCACGGTCAATCCCATCACCGCTCCCGATCGGAAGGCCACGGTGAGTGCACCGGTGAGACCTTTCTTGGCAGCCTCGGTGGTCCTGACCGCACTCATGGTTGCGGTCTTCATGCCGATCCAGCCGGCCACTCCACTGGCGAGCGCTCCCACCACATAAGAGATGGCGGTTTCAGAGTTGACCCCGAAGTTGAGGGCGATCGCGACGACAGCGGCGAACACTCCCAGCATCTTGTATTCTGTCTTGAGGAATGCCATCGCACCCTGCTGGACGAATCCAGCCAGCTCTTGCATTCGCTCGGTGCCAGGAGACTGCTTCTTGATCCAACCATTGAGGTAGAATGCGTAGATCAAGGAGATCACGGAGATGCCGATGCCGAGTTTCGCACCCTCAGCGCTGATCAAGTAGTTCACCCATGAGTCCATCTTGCTTCTCCTTCATATCCATATCAAAGGTCGTGACTCGAAGCCCACGAATCAGGCCTCGTCGGAGCGGAGTCAGCGCACTGGCCATACCGCTCATCCGGAAAGGGTGCTTCTACCAGAAACGGAGATGGGCGGCAACCAGATCGGCCTACCTGTACATGAACCAAGTCACGTCAGAAACAGGACTTGCATGAAATTCGAGCGGATTCAGCGAAGTTCGATGTATTCGCCATTATTTTGCAGGGCGAGATTTCTCATGAAGGCGCGCAATTTCTTGCCTGCCTGTTCGAAGCCGACGGTGTTGAGGCGAATCCTGCGGAATCGATTGGCCTCACGGACCCACTGCAAGATCGGCTGCGTATCCAGCAACTGATTGTCGCGGCGTGGAGCTCCATCGGAGAGCAGGAAGATCGCCTTCAGTTGTGGCGCACCAAACGCCTCACGCAGGGCGTGATCGGTCCACGTCTCTCCCTCAGCACTGAACTTCCTCACGTACTGGATCGCTTCCTTCTTTCGCCGAGAAGATGCGGAGACCAGCCCCTTCGACATGGCATGCACCTCATGGTTGAAGGTGATGATGTTGAAGCGCACATCTGCAGGCAACTTGTCGATGGTCCCGATCAACTCATCCTGTACCCGCCGAATACGCTGACGAGATTCCTGCTGCTTGGGAGTAGGTTTCGGTTTTTCTTCCTCTTCCCCTACCCCGGTGCGACGTCCTCCAACTCCGTTCCCCGGATCTTCGGGAAGATCATCGACCACCTCCATGCTGCCGGACACATCGAGCAAGAAGACAACATTCTTGGCCGCCACTTCCATCCCGAAGAAAGCTGGTGGATCACGCCTGACCGAGGTCACTCCACGCTTCTGATTCCCCGGAGGCGGTCTCTTGTAATCATTCTTGCGCGGATCCCAGAAGTTTTTCCAGTCTGCCGCCACCTTGAAATCTTCCCCGACCAGCTTCAGCAGACACTGGCGAATCTCGTAGGCGAGCAGTGTCCCTGACCGGCCGACCTTTTCCTGGCGAGCCAGCGCTTCGATCAAGTGATCGACCGAACCTAGATCGTCCTTCTTCTCCAGAGCTTCGATGACGGTGAGGGAAACCGAGTCGTCGGGATCGTACAAGTTGGTCAGCACTGCCTTGTAGGCGTTGCTCTCCGAGCGAGCGGACAGTACCAGCGTCAAGATGATCCGCGCAGAGGATCGTTTGTCTTTGTTCGCAAGATGACAGAGACGATCGAGTCCTTCGCCGGCAGGGATGCCCACCAACTTCGATCCGATGTAGCGTTCAATCCCGTAGGACTGACCGCCGAGACCGATCTGAACCAGTGCATTGATCGCCTTCTTGCTGCCATCCTTGACCAGCACATCGACCGCACGGGAAGCCTCGTCAAAGCGGTCCTTCTGGATCGCCCCGGCCAATTCAGACTTGGCGCGAGAGATATCGTCGGTAGATGCTTCGAGGATTCGCTCGTTTCCGCCGAGCGCAGTGGTCGCTGGGCTGAGCCAAACAGAGGCGAAAAAGGTCAGGATGGCCACACAAAGAGTACCGACTCCGGATCGACGGAGGGCACTGGATCGTGAGGCCGGACGAGAGCAATGGGCGTGGGACATCGCCGGGCTTCCTTCCGGAGGCGGAATCGTTGAATTCCGACCAGAGGTCATTGTAGAGGTGTTATCCACCGATGGATAGGTCCCTGCCACCATTGCCGATTGGGCTGCAGCAGCAGATTATCGTATTCTTCTCTGTCGGATCGCATCCCAGTGGATGTCCCGTGTCACTGGCTTCTCGGGCAGCCTCGTGCCTGAACCCATTTCGGCCCAGCCGAACTGAAGAAACCGAAACCATTCCCGTTTTTGAGAGGGGGGGGATGGAATCGAGAGGTAGATGACATCGTGCATGAACCCCTCCATTCCCGAACCATCGGGCTGCTCTTCATCGGTCTACTGTTGCTGGGCTCCGGCTGCCAGAAAAAGAGTGCCATCGCTCAGGCATCTGCCCCGATCATCGAACACTTCACCGTCGAGATACAGAGCACTACAGCCATCGTTGGCTTCGATGTGGTGGATCCCGCAGCACGAACCTGGGACGCCTGGATCTATTACAGCGACGATCTCGGCCAGCAGTGGCAATCGGTCACTCCTGACTCCGGAACTGAAGGCGTCATCGAATTGAGCCCACCTTTCGAATCAGTACAAACCGAATGGTCCTTCCGCGGAGATCTTACGACCCTCCCGCAAGCAGACATCCTGATCGAAGTACGACTGCTCGACCTCGAAGGCCATGTTCATGCGACTCGACGCAGTGATCCCCTCTCCATCGGAGAGACTTCCCCTCCCGTCGTCGATTCGGTGACCATTCCGACCGGTGCCGTGGGAGGCCCGATCCCGGTCAACAGTCTGATCTCGGATGCGGATGGGGACTACCTCGCGATCCACCTCGAATGGTCTCTCGGCGGCAACGAGCCGTGGAACCTCGCCACTCTCGATACGGATGTCGAAGTGGTGATTCCCGGGACCAAGGGGGTTTCCCAGGTCGAGTTGATCTGGAACTCTCACATCGATACTCCCGGAGTGGTGAGTCCCTTCGCCAGAGTTCGAGTGGTGGTTTCCGATGCGAGCGGATCGTCCTCCGCCGTCAGTCCATACATCGCACTCAACACCATCGCCCCGATCATCGACTCGATCACCATCGGCGAGATCCCCCCCTACCTCAATGGTAGCGAACCGTACAGCGACAACAGCGCCTCAACCATCCCCTTCACCCTGTCGATTCCCGCCATCGGAACACTGATCCAGGTCAGTTGGAGCGCAGGAGCTGGAGGAGCCGCCGTCGATCCGCAAACCCTATCGATCGTGGCGAACCAGTCACTGGCCAATCGAGATGCCGGTGACAATCTAGCGGACCTGTTCACCATCGATGGAAGCTCGGCGAGCTGGCAAGTCTCCGCCGCACAATCGCTGCCCACGGGACCCCTCACCATCACCGCTGTCATCGATGATATGCGGGGTAACCCTGCCGGAGCACACCAGTACCAGTTCCAGGTTCACCCGGCGTCGACCGCTTCCCTGCCCTTCGACTGGCAGGATCGCTGGAACATCGACTTTACCCGCGACAATTACAGTATCGGGTGGGAACTGGACTCCGCAGGAGATCTGGTCCCCTTCTCCAGCACCGGAGCAGATGGGATCGCCGATCACCGGCAGGACCTGGTGACGATCGGGCTTCAATCGGATCAACCCACCGCGGCTGCGGTAGCGGCCGGTTGTGATCTGAGAGTGCAGTTTTGGGTCGAACAGTCGATCCTTGAGCGAATCCAGCAGCTCTATGGCGAGGGCTCTCTACTCGATGGGCAAGATCTACAACCACAACTGAGATTCCAGGTCAGCCCGGTCAACTCGACCAGCGCCCTCGGCATCGGCGGAGACGACTTCGATGCCAACAGTTACGCACTGGGTCGCGCCACTTTCGATTTCCGGAACAGCAACAGCAACGATGAACGAGCTCCTAATCGCGGGGTCTTCACCAGCAACATGGTGCAGTTCTACTGGAACTCCTGGACCTTTCGGAATCGATTCGAGGAGATACTCCCGGGACTGGGAGTGGCGGTCGGAGAACATCCCATCGATGAAGTGGTACTGGGAGCGAACTTTGAGCGCCTCGATCCAACCAATAGCAACGCCGAGAATCAGCGTTATGACGGAGTATGGAACGCGATCGACGCATGGAGTCGGGTCGTCGCAGTGGTCGCAGCACACGAGATCGGACATGCCGTGGGTCTGTGCGCTAATGGAGCCCCACCCTCAGGGTTATTCGGTGGAGTCTCAAGTGCCGACTTCACCGGCCCCTTCACCACCGCTTATCACGTCGACACACCCGGATTGAATGTGATGTCTTCTGCACTGGGCCTGACCTCGGCATTAGTCGAGGGGGAATCGGGTTACCGTTTCAACGAACTGAACGAGGCGTACATCGCCGAGTGGACCACCCTGGAGCCCTAGATGCTGAATCAGAATTCAATTTACAAGATCATGATACTCATCGTCGGCAGCCAACTGCTGGGACTACCGCTGCTGGGGGCCGAAGACCCCTGGCCGCTGTTTCGCAGATCAGATCAGGTCCTTCACGGGACTGTGGTCGAACTGCTCGGAGGAGAGAGGGACCGCCTCTACCACATCACCACCGATCACCAGCGAGTCGCTGGTCGTGAAAGTTGGTGGTTGAGAGAGCCGGAAGGAGAGGGCACCGAAGGAATCGGTGCCCTCATCGGTCAACGCGGGGCATGGCTCGTGGTCACCGAGGTCGATGGAGAATTTCCAACCGCAGATGCCACGGTCTTACCCGGCGGATATTTACAGGTGAAGGACTCCTCGGTGTTGCAGCCCCTGCAGCAACTATTGCAGGCGAAGACAGATCCAGCGATCGCCTTGGCACTGATGGAAGCGACCGACGAGGTGGTACGTAGGATCGCCATCGGTTGGTGGCGAACTCATGGGCCAGATCCCGATGCCACTCAGTCAAAGATCATCGAATCCGCCTTCGGTCGCGAGAGCGCACCGGCAGTACAACGATCCTTCCTCGAGTTGTACCTGCAGAAAAACTGGATATTCGCTGCGCCGGGGATCGCTGATCTGATCCCCCACTCGCAAGATCCAGCGGTCGCGATGCTGACGATCGATTACCTGAGGAAGTGCGGCACAGTACGCCAGAAGGCACGACTGGTCACGGCTTGGCCCGCCAGCGACCTGACTGGCAAGAAGCGACTCGCCCAAGCGTATCGCATCCTCTCACTTGAGGAGGCGAGTCCTTGGCTACTCCAGGGTGTCACCTCGAAACATCCGAGTTTGCGCTGGAGTTGCATCGAATCGCTGGCCAGTTGCCTCCAGCAGGAATCACGCAGCACCTTGCAATCGCTATTGCTCTCGACCAATGACCAGATACGAACTGCAACAATGTTCGGACTCGCTCGTAGTCGAGCTCCCGGTGCGTGGCAACTTCTGCGGGAAACCATCGATCAACTCGACACGACAGACCCTTTGTTGCCGCTGGCTACACAGCTCAGAAAACACCCGTGGAAAATCCTCAAAAGCAGAGGGAGCCGCTGAAGATGAATGAAGATCTAAAAAATATTCTCGAGCAAAAGGTCGCAAAGAAGACTGCCGGAACATTCCATCTGGGTCGCGGTCAAGGGGCCCAGAGGATTCTCTTCGATGGAAATCTTTTCCAGTTCTACTCTGATCCCATCGCCCAGCACTTCCCCGATGTCAGTAACTGGTCCGATGCGATGACACCGGAGCACCTCGACTCCCTGCTCGCTCTCTGGTACACCGAAAGTCGCAATCTGGAAGTGATCCTATCCTCGGTAGAGGACCTGGATGAGGGTATCAGGAACA
This sequence comes from Planctomycetota bacterium, assembly GCA_018694835.1. GTDB lineage: Bacteria > Planctomycetota > UBA8108 > UBA1146 > UBA1146 > QNYK01. The sequence continues at coordinate 8,129 of JABHOG010000073.1, forward strand.
AGATCTGCCAGCAGCAGTCGGTCTCGATCCTGGTCGACGCTTTCACCGGAAATGGCGAGGGCTTCCTCTTTGAGGAACAATCGGGCCACACAGTGGAGATCACCAGTGGTATCGATGCCAAGACCTTGATGGATCAGTTGGATCAGCAGTTGGAGATACTGGAAAAAGCCAGGAGCATACTGCCTGCTCCCGAGGAACTATTGCTGCTCTCTCCCGGTGGAATCCAGGCTCGAGACGAACAGGGTCACTGGTGCTTCGCTCGCATCGCCATGCTGGTGGACGGCTTCAGGACCATCCGTGAAATTGAAGCGGACTCCCCCTTCTCTCCCATCTGGACGCTGCACTACCTGGCAGGAGGAGCTCGCCAGGGTTGGCTCTTCAAGAAGAAATTCCCCGAGCTGGCCCGGGTCAGGCTCGACCAGATCGACGATGCGTCTCGATCTGCACTGGTAGAGAAACTGGAACAAGCGACACCGATGGCAGCGGAACCGATCAAGATTCTCGAGAAGTTGCGCCAACTGCATCAACTGAGCGGAGATCGCCATGCAAAACGTACTGCGGAGATTCGCATCGTCGAGGCCCACCGAACGGCCAGGGACCCCGAGTCTGCCATCGCCATTCTCGACCAGATCCTGACCGAATCCCCCGAGGATGATCTGGCCCACAGCACTCGTATCGAGATCCTCGTCGAACGCGCAGAACAATTGCTCGGTGGCAGTCAACCGGAAGAGGGTCGGCGCTACCTCAGGAGAGCCATCGAGGTCTCAGATGAAGACCAACTGAGGCTCCAATTGATCGCGACCCATGAGACCCCCTCGATGCAGATCCGCGAAGGAGTGCGCATCGCTTCTCACTTACACAGGGGGTCACACCGCCGCAGGGCGCTGAGGATCATCGATAGCCTCGAGGCGTTGCACCCGGATGATCACGAGATGCAACAGGCTAAAATTGACTTCCTACTCGACCACGGCGAGGAACAGGCCTCCGAACAAGCACTCGAACGCCTCGCAGCACGCCAGGCTTCCGAGGGCAACATTCACAGAGCGCGAGAAATTGCAGAGAGCGTACGGATGCTACGGCGAAACAGAGGAGTCGAGGAGACTCAAGCTCGAACGGGCAAGAAAGCTCTTCGCAACATCCGCCGGTTCTGCATGCTTGCACCCTTCCTGGCCACTGCAGTGATTCTCATCTATGCAGAGTTTTCGTTGCAACATGTGATTGCCACTGCCGACACCATGCCCCCGGAACAATGGCGAAAAGAAGCCCAGCCATGGCTCCAATGGCTCCCCTCCGGTCCGTGGAAAGAAGGGCTCGACAGTGCGGAAGCGCTGGTCGAGAAGCGCAAACAAGACGGTCGTAGCCGCTACTCCACCCTCGCCCAGAGTGCCATCCTGGATGCCAAGGGCGCCCGCATCCTCGGCAACTCCGAAGAGGTCAGTCGCCAGTTAAAGTTGGCGAGCCAATACGGTGCTGACGCCGAAACACGGCGTTTGAGGGATCATTGGGAAGCGGAAGATCATCAGGCCGCGGCTCTGCGACACCGATCCGAGGAGGCACGGATCCAACACAACCTGACCGAGGTGAGGAAACTCAATTTCCAGTTACTCGAGCAGTATCCATCAAATGACGCCACCACAGGCTTGACGATTCCGGTTCGAATAGAAACCAGCTCACCGGCCCGACTGATCCTCGATTCTGGTGAAACGTTGGTACCGCCCGGCTGGCTCGAGGTTCCCGCCTTCGGGTCGAGGCAGATCCGCCTCGAAGCCAACGGCAGGAACAGCACCTTCGTGATCACCTCAGAGGGGCCGGAAACGATCGTATTGCCGACTCCCTGATGCGCAGCGAAAGCCTCCGGTGACAGGAATTCAGTCGTGCTGAATCAACCGCTGGAGGATCTCCTGAACTCGACGAGGATGGGCCTGCCCCGAACTGGCCTTCATCACCTGCCCCATGAGGAAGCCGAGCGGTTTACTGTCGCCGGCGCGAATCTTTTCCGCGGCATCGGGATTGGCATCCACGACCTGCTGGACCCAACCGATCAGAGCAGCCTCGTCACTGACTTGCTCACCGGTTTGTGCAAGGATTTTCGCCGGGGAGCAGCCTTGATCGAGGGCGGCCTGGAGGATTTCACGCCCCTTGGCCACGCTGATCCGATCCCCCTCCACCGCCTCGACCACCTCTGCGATGGAAGCCGCGGTCAGTGGGTAATCCTCGATCGATTCCTCCCGATCATTGAGATGCTTGAGGACCTCGCCGCGAAACCAGTTCGATGCCGAGGCGGGTGAAAGTCCAGCGGCTAGCAACTGATCAAAGAAATCACCAAACTCTCGCCGCGCCAGGATCGATTCGGCATCTCGCGCATCGACTTTCAGTTGATCGATGTAACGAGTTCTCCTGTCGCCAAGGGACTCCGGCAATGAGTCCCGTTCCCGATCGATGTCTGACGATTCGATGATCAGTAGTGGCAGATCTGGATCGGGAAAGTAACGGTAATCTGGAGAGTCTTCCTTGCCACGCATCTCCTCGGTCTGCTCCAGGTCTTGATCCCACAGACGAGTCTCCTGGCGAATCACGCCTCCCGCTTCCAGTACCACCGCCTGGCGAGCCGACTCCACTTCGACCGATCTCTCGATGGAGACGAACGAATTGAGGTTCTTCAGTTCCGTGCGAGTTCCCAGGACAGTATCCCCTTCGCGATGAATCGACACATTGACGTCCGCTCGAAGGTTTCCCTTCTCCATATCGCCATCACAAACACCGATCCACCGCAACAATTCTCGTGTAGAGCGGACGCAGCGTGCCGCTTCGACCCCGCTCATCTGCAGTGGTTCGGTAACGATTTCAAGCAATGGACTGCTGCATCTATTGAGATCGATACGACTGGTGCCATCCTCGGCATGAACCGACTTGCCAGCGTCCTCCTCCATGTGGATTCGGACCAGCGGCAGAACCCCGGAGGAACCATCGTCTCGTTCAAATTGGATCGCGCCACCGAGGGCATAGGGGCGATAGAACTGGCTGATCTGGTAGCCCTTGGGAAGATCGGGATAGAAGTAGTTCTTGCGATCGAATCGACTCTCTCGTTGGACTCCGCAGTCGAGGCTGATGGCGGCACGGATCGCCCGGCGAACCGCCGCCTGGTTGATCACCGGTAATGCGCCAGGCCAGCCGGCGCAAACCGGACAAAGGTGCTGGTTCGGTGCGGTTCCCGTCGATCGCACACAGGCACAGAACATCTTGCTCCGTGTCGACATCTGGGCATGAATCTCGAGGCCAACCACTGTTTTCCAGCTGTTCGTTTTTCCGCTCAACGATTTTTCACTCAACGAATTTCCACTCATCGTGTGCCCCCTTGCGGGAGTGCCCGATGCTCATCGTTCCAGCACTGCCACCGCTGGCCAAATTCAAGTAGTACATGGTCACTACCGTGGGCCCCCATCAGTTGCATTCCGATCGGCAGTTGTTGCTCATCAAAAGCACACGGTAACGCCAGCGCCGGAACTCCTGCCAGGTTCGCAGTCACCGTCAAGATATCGCATGCGTACAACGCCAGTGGGTCGTCGATACGCTCACCGATGGGAAAAGGAGCAAAGGGCGAAACCGGCAACAGAAGCGCATCGCAATCTTCCAGCACCTGATCGATCCCTTGACGGATCAAATCCCGTACTGCCAATGCACGGTTGTAGTACGCTTCTTGATATCCCGCCGAGAGTACGAAGGTACCGAGCAAGATTCTTCGACGAACCTCGCTGCCAAATCCTTGGTGCCGACTGGTCTCGTACAGTTGCTGGAGATCTTCCGACTGCCCTCGAACTCCGACGTGAACACCGTCGTAGCGAGCCAGATTCGACGACGCCTCGGCGGTAGAGATCACCTGGTAGCAGGCGTTCGCAGCCTCTAGATGCGGCAATGACCTCTCGATGATCTCGATACCCTGACTGGCCATCTGCTGTGCAGCAGATCGTACCGCCGAGGCGATGGAAGCATCGATGCCCGGCCCGAGTCCGTCGCTGATCAGAGCGACACGACCGATCTTTGGCTGCGAAATCTTTTGCTGCGAAGAGGTGCTTTGACGCAAACTGGTGCTGTCGAGTGGATCGTGCCCCTCGATCACCTGCAAGACGCTCTGACAATCGACGGCATCCCTGGCAATCGGACAGATTTGATCGAGGCTCGATCCGAAGGCGATCAGGCCACGTCGGGAGACCCGGCCCCAGGTCGGCTTGATCGCAGTGGCATTGCAGAAAGCCGCCGGTTGGCGGATCGATCCGCCAGTGTCACTGCCCAGATGAAAGGACCAACCGTGACTCCCGGCCAGTGCGGCGGAACCACCGCTCGACCCCCCCGGCACCCGTTCTCGGTCCCACGGATTGGAGACCACCCCGTGGGAAGATGTCTCGTTGGAAGCTCCCATGGCGAACTCGTCACAACTGGTCTTCCCCACCAGTACTGCGCCAGCAGCACGTAGGCGGCGAACCGCAGTGGCATCTTCTTGGGCCTTGAATCCTCGGAGCATCGGGCTCGAAGCATCGCTACTGCCGAGTTGTGTCGTGATGTTCATTTTCGCGGTAAAGGGGATTCCATCGAGAGGTCCAAAGCACTGCCCCTGGGCTCTCCTCTGGTCACTCTGATCAGCGGCTTGCTGGGCGGACTCGTTGAAGATCTCGACCACAGCGTTCAACTCCCGGCCGCCCCCCTCGAGAAACTCGAGGTAGCCGTCGATCAGTTGACGCGAGGTGCAGTGTCCATCGGCGAGCCATTGCTGCGCTTCACCGACCGTGGCGTCGATCGGAGGTAGGGATGATCGATTCGACATGATCCCCTAGCCGACGACTCTTGGAGTGACAAAGGAACCATCTCGCCAGTCGGGAGCATTTCCGCCGAACGCTGCCGGGTCTCTCGGGCCACCGGCATCGGTCGGCTTTGACGATTGATCTTCACGAGTCATCGAGACGGTCGCTTGCGAGACATGAAGATCGGGCCGATGCCCCTCGGGAATCTCGACCGATCGCAATGTATCGACCAGATCAAGAATCTTTTCCAGGTGCTCGACCAGTCCTGGGATTTCATCATCGGAGACTTCCAGCCGCGCCAGGTGAGCGGTTTTTCGCACCAGTGCCTCGTCGATCACCGGTCGATCAGGATCCGGCTGAGGATGGTGAGAAGGCCCATCTTGTGCCATGTCGATTCCCCTCTCGATTTCGATTCAACGGTACTCGAGTTGCAGTGCCCCCCGGGTTCCTCGCCAGGGATGGTGCAACGAATGAGCGCTGATATCGAAGAAAAACTCCCGACCGACCCGGTCGGTCGGGAGTTCACATCGCAAATTGGTACCGGCGCAGGGACTCGAACCCCGGACCCAAGGATTATGATTCCTTTGCTCTACCAACTGAGCTACACCGGCATGGGCACCGACGATAGCGGCACAAGCGCTGGCTGTCCAGATCGACCGTCCACTTCTGTCCAAGAGGACGGCCGGAGACCGCCTCCGGCCCGGGCAGCACTGGCAGCACTGTCAGAACTACTGTGGCCAGAGCAGTGCCGTCTCTGTGGTGACAATCCGCTCCCCAACAGGGCTCTATGCGCCACCTGCCTCGGTGATCTGCCGCCGTTGTCCCCTACCTGCCCCCGCTGCCTCCAGCGAGAGGAGCGGTTCGAGGGGCGCTGTGCCGCCTGTCTCGTTACGGCTCCACAACGCCCGCTGATCCACATCTCGACACATGAGGGCTCTTTGCGAGGTCTGATCCTCAAGGGAAAGAGCCAACAGCGGGACGATATCGCCGGTCTATTGGCGTCTACCCTGGTCGACCGGTGGTGCTCACTGGAGCGCCAATCCCGCTTTCCGCAGATCGAGGAGTGCAGCCACTGGACGGTGGTGGCGATACCCCGGCACTGGCGCCGAAGCTGGATCGAGGGGATCTCCTTCGCCGAACGGCTGGCGATCCCGGTCGCAAGTCAGCGCGGTCTGCTGTATCGAAGGCTACTGAGGAGGAACCCAGGACGAGCGCAAGTCACTCTCCCGGCGCACCGACGGCGAGCACTCACGGCCAGTGCTTTTCACTGTGGTACCGCGCCAAAGACTCCCACCGCTCCATCCATCGTGCTGGTCGATGATGTCCTGACCACCGGGGCCACGATGCGTGCGGCAACCGCATCTCTCGAAGCGGCAGGGTATCCGGTGGTGTTGTGGCTGGTCGCCAGCGTCAGTGGAGCGAGTTCAGGAACTCCGACGGCAGTGAATCCGACGGCACCCTAAGGAATGGCCACCAGGTAGGCGATCCAAGCATCGGTACTCTCCGCCCGAGTGGTGAGGGTGAACTCGCCGTCACCATCGCCTTCATCATCGACGCCTTCCCAGTAGACCTCGACCTTGGAAAAACCGGCATCGAGGAGGATCTCCTGGCTCTCACGCATACCGTAGCGGCGCCAGTCGTAGGTGAACGCCCGTTTCATCTTGGACCCATCGGGAAAGTGGAAGGAGATATGGCAAAGGATTTCATCACTGACCCCGCACACCGCGTCCTGATCCCAGATGTAGTCGAAGCCATCCTTCTCGTGTTCCTCTTCCATCTCCTCGTAGGCTTCCTTGCCGCCGTAGATGTCGAGAATGAAGAGCCCTTCTGGATGAAGGCTGGACCGGACTGATCTGAAGTATTCGAGTAACTCCTGGCGCTTCTTGAAGATCCACCAGGAGAAGTTCATCGCGCAGATGATGTCGACCGGATCCTTCGGGGCATCCAGGACATCGGCGATCCGAAGATCGACCCGGGAGCGCTGTTCATCATCCAACTTGGCGAGATTGTTCTCGATGCCCCACTCCACCGTCTCCACATCCAGATCGTAACCAATCGCCTTGCGATTCGGATCTTCCTCGACCCATGTGGCCGAGAGCAAGCCGGTGCCACAGAAGTCTTCCCTCATCACGATGGCATCTCGTTGGAACTTCTTCGCAAAGAGTTTGGACATGAACTCGTTGTCTGCCGATGGTTCCTGAACCGCTCTCTGGTACAAGTCGTGCTTGTTGGCCAGGAAAGCCTGTCGATCAGGTTTCTTCTTCTTGTTCTTCTTCTTGTTCTTCTTCGCCTCGGCTACCACGTCTTCCCCTTACTCACTGCAGTTGCACCCCTGATATCGCTGGAATCCACACCGACAGATCATCCGGACTTCAGACCACTTCTCAAGTTGTTCCTGCTCGGTTCATCGGGAATCGCTCTTCACTCCAGCACAGTTCCGGCTCGAGCCCGTCGAGTCCTTCGATGATTCCCGCCGCCACCCGTCGACCCACCGCCGGTGAAGCGGTCACACCGTGCCCCCCGAGACCGACCGCCCAGTGCCAGCCTTCGATCCGTGGATCGGGACCCAGGAGGAACTGACGGTCGCGACAGAAGTTCCGATGTCCGGCCCAGATATGACGCGGCTTCAGAGCCTCGATGGCACCGATCGAGGAGCCGACCCGTTCCTTCACCTGTTGCCAGGGATCGCCACAAACGGTCGCTCGACCCGGCTGATCTGCGATCTCTTCACAAGCGCTCCAAAGCGTATTGTCGATGCCAAACTTGAGATACCACCCTGGATCATGGGCCCAGATCCACGGCCGAAGACGTGGTGGCTGGCCGATCGGATCGGAGGGAACACAACTTCGCAGATACGGAGTCATCTCGATGGGGACACCCGCCGCTTTCGACCATTGACCCGCCCACGCTCCGCTGGCCACCACCAGTGCCTCTGATTCCACCTCGATGCCATCGATGTGGATCGAGCTAAATCGACCACCCTCGATTCGTGGGTGATGTGCGTGAGACCCCATCCGCAACTCCACGCCGGCATCTCTGGCCTGTGCTGCGAAGTGACCCAGTAGCGCCGGGACTTCGAGGATCCCGTCCGCCTCGACAAATCGTGCTTCCCCTGGCGGCAGTTGCTGAAACTCGGGAAACATCGATCGAAACTGGGCTTCGTTCCAACGGCTGAACGGAACCTGACTCCAGCATCCATCGGCGATCTCCCCCGAGGGGTCAAAGATCACCGATCCGGACCTACGAAAGGGTCGGTTATTTCGCCGTGAACTCCACAGCGCTTCAATCTCATCGGCCCCCTCGATACAGAGCCGGGTGGTGAGGGGATTCTCCGCGACCCGTCGGATCAGACCCGAATTTCTCCCGCTGGAGTGACTGCCGGGCCTCGATTCCTGCTCGATCAGCAAAATCGGTCCGATCCCCCTGCGGGCACAACTGGCGGCAGTGGCCAATCCCGCCAATCCGCCCCCGACAATCACCAGTTGCCAGTTACGGCCGACTTCTCGCCCACTCGGCGCCATCGGGCTCCATTCGTGCAGGGTACCAACTGGGAGCCTTCGAGGCCCGCTTCCAGAAATCGACTGGAGAGATCGACACTCCCCCCGGTATCCTCTCAGCCTACATCAGAGATGCGGGCTCGCAACGATCCCTGGAAGGGAACAACGATTGGCGACTGAAGTGCTGCTGAATCCTCAGATCATCGAGGTGTTGATCCTGCTCGCTGTCGCGTTGTTGCTCTTCGCCAGTGAGATTCTCTCGGTCGATGTCATTGCGATCTCGCTGCTGCTCTACCTCACCACTCGGGGCATCCTTCCCATCGAGGACGCGCTGGAGGGCTTTGGCCATCCGGCGGTGATCGGAGTGGGCGCCCTGTTCATCGTCAGTGAGGGGCTGCTCCGCACCGGGGCTCTCGGTTTCCTGTCCAATCACTTGCAAGAGTGGAGTCGCGGATGCCATCGAATCATGACTGCGTTGATCCTGATCATCGTGCTGATCGCCAGCGCATTCCTCAATAACACCCCGGTCGTGGCGATGTTCATCCCGGTGGTTCTGGGAGTTTGCCTGCGCAGCGGCATGAACCCATCGGCGGTACTGATTCCTCTCTCCTACGCAGCGATCCTCGGCGGCACCTGTACCCTGATCGGAACCTCGACCAACATCCTGGTGGCATCCATCGCAAGGGAGAGTGCCGGCATCGAGCTCGGCATGTTCGAGTTCACCAAGATGGGTGCGATTCTCGCCGCAGTGGGCCTGGTCTATCTGCTGACGGTCGCTCCGAAACTTCTTCCAGAGCGCCAGACGATCACCTCCCTCGCCAGCCTGGGGGGCGATCGTCGCCACCGAGAGTACATCACGGAGATCGAGATCCGCGGCGGTGATCTGATCGGAAAGCGCTTCGGCGACACCATCCTCGCCACCGCTGGCAAGGTTCGTATCCTGCAAATCATCCGCGGTGAAGAAGTCATCTGGCCACCACTCGATGATGAGATGCTCGATCTCGGTGACGCTCTGGTGATCTCCGGCACCATCGAGGACCTGATGGAAGTTCAAGATCAAACGGGAGTGGCCAGCTTGTCGGAGATCGTTTCCGAGGCACGTGGAACCGCGACCCAGAAGGAGGCGCAACTGGCCGAGTTGCTGGTACTTCCGAGCAGTCCTTATGTTGGCCAGCTTCTCGGATCGGTGGAATTACGCCGCCGATTCGGGCTCAACGTGATCGGCTTGCAACGCCACGGCATGCACATGCGGAGCAAGATCAGCGAACACCCGCTGCGCATCGGCGACGTCTTGCTGATCCAGGGGACTCCCGAGGGCCTCGATCGGATTCGCGGCGAGGAGGGGTTGGTCCTGATGTCCGGGGTCGACGATGTGGTCGTGCGCAAGGGCAAGGCCCCGATGGCGATCCTGATCCTCATCGCCATCATCGGATTACTCTCGACCCAGATCTGGCCGATGGCCACGGTCGCTCTGGCAGGCGCCGTGGCGATGGTGGTGACCGGCTGCATCGGCGGAACCAAGATCTACGAGGCGGTGCAGTGGAAAATCCTGGTGCTGATTGCCGGAACGCTGGCGCTAGGGAAAGCGATGGAGACGACCCAGACCGCCGGCTGGCTGGCAGATCAGGTGATTCACCTGCAACCTTATGTCGGCCCCTACGGACTGGTCGTGGTGACTCTGGTCGCCGCAGCATTGCTCACCGAGATGATTTCCAATGCAGCGGTCGCCGCAGTACTAGTTCCGGTCGCCTTGAAGATCTCCACTCAGCTGGGAGTCGCCATGGAGCGTGATGTCTCTCCGATTCCCTTTGTGATGGCGGTGGCGTTCGGCGCTTCGCTGTCATTTCTGACCCCCATCGGATACCAGACCAACACACTGGTCTACGGTGCGGGAGGCTACCGCTTCAGTGACTTTGCCAAGGTGGGCACTCCGCTGGTACTGATCATCTGGGCCATCGCAGGGACCTTGATCCCCTACTTCTGGCCGCTCTATTCCTGATCGGTTCCGGTCGCCTCAGGGGCTCACAGTTCCTCAGGGACTGACAGTTCCTCAGGGGCAGACGGTCTCGCTACACTGCAAGGTGTCGCCGGTCTGATCTTCGCCGCAGTTAGCACCGGGTGCCGGCAACTCCGCGGCTCCAGCAAAGAGGTACGAGAGCAGTGCGATCGGGTCTCCGATATCGATGCTCCCATCATCATTACTGTCGTGACCATCCTCACAAGTAGTGCTGGAACTACCACCGCTGAACAGGATCGATAGCGTTGAAATAGCGTCCGAGATATCGAGTGCGCCGTCACCATTTCCATCGCCACGGACAAAGAGCACGCCAGAGCAGGATCCAGGTTGAGACAGCGCGTCGGTAGGATCGGAACAGGCAAGCCGTTCGTCCCCATCAAAATGACCATCAAGATCTCGGTCGATCCCCATCCTCAGCGCCGAATCGGTCGGAACCACGGTGAAGGTCACTTCCGCACCGGCCTCCGCCGAGTTGCGAAGATCAGTGAAGGTGGTGGCTTCTGCGAGGATATCGGACTGGAACACACCGCCGCCGGCACCCACCATTACCCACCCACGAAGAAAACCGCCTTGCCACGCCTTGGCGATCACACCGATCCTGCCCAGACTTGCCTCATCGAGGATGACTTGCGCATCTGCGATGACTTGAGGGTTATCCCTATTGGTTTCGTTCAAGGTGATCTGCATCCCCACTGCAGCGTGCGAATCCTGGCTCGGCGACCCGAGTGGCTCGAAGGGAGTCAGGTCACTTCCCTGGGGTAGGTCGGACCCAGAGAACGCCAGCATGAATGCGGTCAGATCTGCCAGCTGTTGATCACTGGTGATGGAGAAGGCCGGCTCACTGATGAATCGTTCGACAGAATCCACCGACCCGTCGTGCAGATATCCAAATCCGGAGGTGTTGAGCAGTTGAGTGGTGTTGAAACCGGTGCGCTTGTAGACGTTTCTCAACTGAGGGATTTTGATGTTCCGCTGGACGGATCCGTCGACACTGACCATACCGTGGTGCTTTTCCCCCATCGGACCGTCGGGAATCGTCGCCATGACAAAGCCAGCGCTGAATTCAGAGTTGGGTCCGATTCCGATGGGAAGCGCGTGACAGGTCACGCACTGCAAACCTCCATCGAGGCCAGCATTGCGATAGAGATCCAGCCCCGTCTCTGCGTTACCCGTGCCCAGTATTTCACCTTCAGAGCCGAAACGCCCGGTCGTGTAATGCCCTTCGAGTGGCAGTGCAGTGGGCAGTTCATTCCGAATGCCGCGGAATGGATTGGGCGGAAAATAGATGCTGGCGAGGAATGCCTCGAACTCCTGCATCGCAGCGCCTCCGACCGGGAGATCATCTCCATTGATCGACATGAATGCGCCACCAAAGGCCTCGAGACCAAATTTATCTCCACGCCAGTGATGAGGTTCCTTACCGATGATGTCCTGCAATGTCTGGGTCAACATCGGCCCCTTCATCGGATGGAAATCATCACACGGAGGAACACCCGGAAGTGGCAAGCCCATGTTGCAGACATCGACAAATGGAGTCTCTTCTCCCGCAGGATCTCCCAGATCCCACGCCAGGCGGTCAGTCCGCGCATCGACATGGCAAGAAGCACAGGAGACATGGCCCATTCCTGAGGTGAGGTGCGTGTCGTAGAGGAACTTTCGACCCGCGCGCACCACTTCACCGGTGGGATCGTGAAAGGTCTCTCGACCACTGACTGTGCCGGTCTGTATATCGATGGAAGCCACCGATGCATCAAAGTGCTCCAGCACATAGAGTTTCCCCCTCGATTCATCGAGGGCAAGTCCGGTCGCACCCGCACCCACGTCGATGGGATCCGCCACCAGATCCCGGGTTCCGTCTGACTGAAGTCGAACCACATTTCCGGATCCTTTACCGGCGACAAAAGCCTCGGTACCGGCGGCATTCCAGACGATGGCACGCGGATCTCCGATGCTCAGCAACTGCTGATCGGGGGGGACACTGACGCCACCGGCGGGGAGATGAGGATTGAGATCCTCGATCTGCGCACTGACCGCCCCGCCTGGGGCGATCATCGCATGCAGCACATCGATGAAGTGCCCGTTGAGATTGGGTTCGTAGCGGATGTGATTGTGTGCCTCTGTCCCGACCACCGAGATGGCTCCATCGGTAGGACGAACACCGATCGCCATGCAGATGTTCATCAGCGATTGGATGTAAGTGACCGAGTTGTCGGTGGTATCGATGACTGCGACATCATGATCCGCCAGATCCCAGCCAACCTGGCGACCAGAAAGGTCTGCCTGTGGCCCGCTGACCAGGTCGCCCCAGTCACTTCCGTTATCATCGACCCACACATCCTGGTCGATCTTTTTCACGATCAGTGCCACGGGAGGAGGTGTACCTGTGCCGGGGTTCAGCGGTGGCTCAAAATCGCCATTGGCATTGGGCGGAGGATTGATTCCACCATATGGCCCTGCTGGATCACTGACGACGTTGGGCGGAAAAGCGATGACATTGACTCCGCCATCGAATCCCCCCCCGAGTACGGTGGTTCCATTGCCCGATTCAAAGATGGCACAGTAGACGGTCGAACCGTCAGGGCTTTTGGCAAGCGCCCGAGGCTCCTCACCGATCAAGGAAATGATCTCGGGAGAGGCTGTCACATCTGCTGGATCGAACACCATGATCTCATCGGTCCCCGAGCAGGAAACATAAGCTCGTTCTGGCGTGCCGGCAAAGATCACATCGGCCGGTTCATCCGCTGTATCTAATGTCCAACGAACGTAGCCATTTTGTAGATCGACGATACTGATGGTGTCTGAAATTCGATTCACTACCCACGCCTCGGTCGCATTGCGAGCCCGCACCGATACAGGATCGATACCTACCGGCACCGACAGAAACGGCACCGGAACACCGGAACTGATGTTGTAAATCTCCAGATGAGCATCTGCCGTGTTGGTCGCCAGTAGCAGGTCACTGCCCGAAACCAGTTCCAGCGGATGAACAGGTGGGCTTTCCCAGTTGACCCAGGAATCGGCGGTTACCTGTCCCGATAGGCCAGAGCAGAGGGACAGTGCAAGCAGCAGGAACACGCTTTTGGTCGTCAGAGTCATGGAGATGACCTCTCATGGGGATCAATACTGGTGTCAGGTTCAATCGCCCCGATACGAGTCGGGGGTACTCTTCGATGATAGAGGCATTCACGGGAAACCACTACCTGGAATACACGTCATCCATACGCTGGGAAATATCGGCCAGGCGCTCCTGGTCACCGCCGCTCACCTCGGCAGACCCCCAACCTCGGTAGCCTACCTCCTCGAGCGCCTTCATCGTTTCAGACCACTGAACCGATGAGTCCGGATCTCCGATCTTGCAGGCGAATCCGGCCCACACTCCATCCTTCTCCTTGCGGGAGAGGGAATAATCCTTGATATCGACCTTGATGGTGCGCGCACCCAGTTTTCTCACCCACTCGGGCGGGCTGCCATAACGAACGATGTTACCGGTATCGAAGTACCAGCCGACCCATGGACTGTTGAACTGATCGACATACTTCACGGCTTCATCGGCATCGGTGATGAAATCATTCCAGACATTCTCGAAGGCGATTCGAACGCGCAACTCTGCCGCCAGTGGAATCAACTGGTGAATCGCCTCGGTCGATCGTTTCCACGCCTGATCGTAGGTAACTCCATCTCGGCAAACTCCCGGCACTACCAGCACCGTGGTGCCACCGAAGAGTCGGCAATCTCTCAGCGCGGTTTCGACTCCTTCGATCCCCTCTTGACGAACCTTATCGTCCGCCGCAGAAAGTGGCTTCCCCCAGTGTGAGGAACACACCACTCCGGGAATCTCGAGACCGGTCGCCGCTTTCGCGCGCAACACTTCTCGCCAGTCGAGAGATGAAGGCGAATCGAGTTCGATTCCGTCAAATCCAACTTTCTTGAGAATCTCGAACTTCTCCTCCAGTGTCTTTCCGACATTCGCCATGCCGATCTTGAGAGACTTCTTGAGACGAGGCTGAGGCGAAGCGTCCGCTGGGGTCGACATTTCTGCCCCCGGTTTCATGGCACCCACCAAAGTACTACCGACCACTCCCAAAGCTGCTGCGGAGATGAAATTTCTACGATCCAACGATGCCCCCTAGACCAGAGCCGTGCGACCGGGGATCGCAACTGCAGGCATCGCCAGATCACCGAATTCCCACTTCTCGGGGTGCAGGCTGTTCTGCGAGTTGAGTGCGAACTCGAGGGTGACTTCCTTGCCGGTGTAGGCACTCATCCGACCCATGATGGCGGTCAGGGTACTCATCGCGACCCGCTCCCCCTCGTTCAGCGGTTCATTGGCCCGGATGCTGGCGATCAGATCGGCATGTTCCTGAACATAGGCGTTTCTTCCGCCGCCAGGGGCACTCCAGTTCTTTTCGCCGGTGATGCGTCCAGAGGGATTGGCGACCCCCTTGGTGCCGATGATCTTCTCCGAGACCCGGTTCCAGCAGCCGTCGATCTGACGGCATTCACTGAGGGTTCTCACTCCACCCGGGTACACGTACTCGACTGCGAAATGGTCGAAGATATGGCCGTACTCCGGACCGGTTCGCACCTGGCGTCCACCCATCGCATTGGCCTTCTCGGGAGGTCCACCGAAGGCCCAGTTCATCACATCGATGTTGTGGATATGCTGCTCGACGATGTGATCACCGCTGGCCCAGGCAAAGTAGAGCCAGTTCCTCACCTGCCACTCCATGTCGGACATCTGCGGGGTTTGACGCGTCACCCACAGTCCCCCCTGATTCCAGTAGACCTGGGCACCGACCAGTTCTCCGATGGCACCGTCGTGAATCTGCTGCATCGTTTCGATGTAGCCCTTCTGATGACGACGCTGTGTTCCAGCGACCACCGCCAGCCCCTTGCGCTTGGCGACCTTGGCGGCGGCCAGCACCTTGCGAATTCCCGGCCCATCGGTGGCGACCGGCTTCTCCATGAAGACATGCTTGCCCGCAGCCACAGCCGCCTCGAAGTGGATCGGTCTGAATCCGGGAGGTGTCGCCAGGATCACCATGTCGACATCCGATTCGAGCAGTTGCTGGTAGGCATCGAAGCCGACGAAGCAGCGCTCCTCGGGAACATCGAATCGATCGCCCAGCCCCTTGAGGTTGTTTCGACTCGAGTCGAGACGGTCGCGGAACAGATCCGCCATCGCGGTGATCTTGACTCCTTCGGAGGAGCTCACGCAGTTGTTGGCAGCACCGGATCCTCGGCCTCCACAGCCGATCAATCCAACCCGGATCACATCCGAGCCATCGGCATAAGCCTTGCCCTGTAACAGGGAAGGGGTCAACAAGGTCGCCGCAGAAGCGGCAGCAGCCCCCTTCAAAAACTCTCGACGACTCGCACCTGAATTCTGCTGGCTCATGCTGCCTCCTACTTCCATGTCATCCATATCTTCCATACTCTTCCATGTCTGATTATCACATGCCTGATTATCACATGCCTGATGTTCACCGTGAGTCACTGGTGCTACCCCGGGGCCACCAGAGATCTGCCAGCACCGAGGCCAGCAAGATTCCCTGAGCAAGGCTGTAACCCGCCCCCGAAACCATGATGCACACCGTCCAGGATGGACTGAAACGGGCCAACCACCAACCCCCTACATCCCCGACCAGTCCCAGCCCCATGATGGCGATCAATAGTGAGATCGAACCGCGGCGCCAGCGTGTCATCGACGCCAGAGCGATCACCACCAGCCCCTGGATCGACAGAGCCAGGGCATGGGCATGAGTGGAAGCGGCCAGTACCGCGACCGGAGTCGGCAGCACCTTGCGGGAAAAGGCGATCTCCTTGATATCATCGAAATACTCCAGCGGTGGGATCGCCGAGCCAGTCTCGGCACCGGCGGCCCGAGTGTGACATTCGATGCAACTCTGGTCGATGATCTCGGCGGGCGGGATTTCCAGGTCCAGGCTATCGTAGTCCTCGACGATGCGTCCGCTGGTAAGCCACTGCAGCAGCAACTCTTTTTGAGCAGATGGCAGAGTCTCGGGATGCCCCCGTTCGAGAGCAGTGCCGAGCAATCCGGGGCTATCGATACCGTGGTATGCGCCGGTCACATCATCGAAGGTAAAACCGGGGAGTTCATCGCGATTCTCGAAGTGACTCACCATGTGAGTCACACTGGCGAGAAGTCCGATGTAAAGCACCACGATCAGGGCGCTGACACCGATCCTGATTCCCATCGGTTGAGAACTGAGTCCCGCTCCAGCGATTGGCAATGACCCCATCGACTAGTCCTCCTTCAGATCGTCCTGTGAGATCTCGATCACGCCACCCTCGACCACCGCACGCTGTGCGGCGATCCCCACGGCGGTCGCTCGCAGTCCTTCACTGCCCCCCGTCTTGACCTTCATCTGCTCTGCACAACTCAGCAGGAAATCTGCCACTCCGTAATGTAGAGAATCATTGGGGAGTCCAACCCCATCCTTCAACTTGTTCTGACTGGCGAGTTTGGTCGCGTCGGCGATGAGGGTGATGCCCTCGTCATTGAAGAATCTCTGACGGTTGGCATAGACTTCCCATCCCTGCGTCGCCGCATCCGCTTCCTTGAACATCCAGCCGTGACTCCAGGCCAGTTTGAAGGCGGAGTTGACACCATGGAGCACCTCGTACCGGCCCCCATAGGAATTGCCCAGCGTCGCCTGGTACTGGAGACTCTGCCCCTTGGGGAACTCGAGGGTCAAGTTGACGGTATCGGCGACCTTGCGCCCATCTTCCCATACGAACACTCCGCCATTTCCCGACACTCGATGTGGATACTGTCCGGTGAACCAGTGAATGACATCGAACTGATGGGTGCCCCACTCACCGGGCAATCCGAGCGACACGGCAGGGTCGAGACGCCAGTCGAGACGAGCTTGCCGCTCGGCAGTCGAGGCGGCTTGACGCCATGAGGTTTTCCGGGCGTTCTGGGCGCGCATCGAGACCAGTTTGAGGAACGCCTCGGTGCGGAAGAAGGAGCGAGCCAGGGAGTAAACTGGATTGGAACGCGCCAACAGCCCGACCTGGAATACTCGCTGATTGGAACGGGCTGCCAAGGCGATGGCCCGAGCATCTTCGAGGGTATGTGCCAGTGGCGCCTCGCAGTAAACATGCTTGCCCGCCGCCACTGCCGCCTCGGCGATCCCTCGATGCTGATGGGTCGGGGTTGCGATGAAGATCGCCTCCACCCCCTTCTCCTTCGCCAGCAACTGATCCGAATCGGCATAGGCAGTGGCATCGGCGACGCGCCTCCTGGCACTTCGCAATCGCGGCTCATCGACATCGCACATCGCCACTATGGTGGCTCCCAGCTTCTGCAATTCTGCGGCGATCGCTCGACCTTGACGGCCCATGCCGATGATGGCGACCGGATACCCCTTCGGTGCGCGCGTCGCCATCGCTTCGAGGCCGGGTAAAAGAGCCATCCCGGCGAGGGCGCCAGCGCCCTGGATCAAGAAATCTCTACGGTCCGTTTCCATCGTTCCTCTTCCACGGAAGCCTCCGCTTGCGGTTTCATGTCGGTAGATTCACCATTATTGAGTCGATATCCCTGCAAAGTTGACGGTAGTTGTCGGGCCACTTCACCTTCGAAGCCTGCCACCGTCAGTGCCGTGGACCAGGCATCACAATCTGTCGCACTGTTCCCGACCACCATCGCACCCGCACGATGGCGATCGAGGCGATCACCACTGCAGGGGTCGATGAGGTGTCCACCCGCGCCGCCGCCAGCAGCCGAAGAGACCGCCAGGGCACCATCGACCAGACCGATCGTCTTGCGCGAGTACCCCTTGACCTCGATGACCCACTCCGCTCTTCCCGGGGGGGCTCCCAGTGCCACGATGCTGCTGGTACCCCCGTGAATCAGCGCGCATTCGACACCCGCTTCGAGCAGGATCGAGGCGGCCAGATCACAGGCATAGCCCTTGGCGATGCCACCCAGATCGAACCTCAATTGAGGGTCGAGTCGACGAACGGTGCTGGCCTCGGCATCCAGTTCGATGCCACAAAAACCATCTCTTGGAGCGACACCGGAGATCGAATCACGACGTGGGTCCCCGGCGGCCAGGTCGGCTCCGATGATCGGATCAAAGGATCCGCCAGTCTGTTGATGAAGACGGGAACAGGCCAGCAACAGGTCCAGGGTGAGACCATCGATGGTCACCGGATGGCCGTCAGATTCGGCGTGAATCCGCGACAGGATGCTCTCCCTGGAGAAGACATTCCACAGCCGATGACAGGTGGAGATCTCCTCGAAAGCCTCCTCCACTGCAGCACGCAGAAGAGTCGGTTCCGCTCCCCCGGCGACGATCTCGAATCGAGTCCCCATCGCCGGAAGAGCTCCCCTGTGCATCATCTCGTATCCCCCGATACCGACTAGCCGATGCTCGTGGCAGTCATCGAGGCGGGATCGAACTCGAACGCCTTGCCCTCCCACATCGAACGGGTCGCCAGGTCGACCGCAACGATCACCTTGGTCCCCAGGTCGACATTGGAATCGGGTTGACGACGGGTGCGAATGCAATCGAGCCAGTTGCGACGAAGCGCATCCTGATCATTGCCGATGCTCTCGCAGATCACCTCTTGTGGTTCGACATCGTCGGCAAACAAGCGTTGAGGGACCATCTTGCAGTTGCCCCCATTGAGGTAAATGGTTCCCTCGTGCCCACGGATCATCGTCTCGAGCCCCATCTCGTTACAGGTCGAACCCGCCACGATGAGTGTGTGGCCCTTTTCGAACTGGATCTGCAAGTTGACCTGGTCGTGATTTTCCATCGCCTTGTCGATGTAATGACCACCGGTGGCCACCACACGAGTGGGCCAGCCCTGGTCGAGCGCCATCATCAGCGGTGTGATCTCGTGAACCAGCAGGTCACCGACGATGCCAGTGGAGAAATCCTTGTAGCGACGCCAGCGAGCACACAATGCAGGGTTCCAGTCGCGAACCCCGGCCGGGCCACACCAGCGATCCCAGTCGACATTGACGCCCGGCTTCCACTCGGGATCGATTCCGTAGTACTTCCATTCACCATCTCTGGAGTTGCGACAGTAGGAGGTCTGGCTGAAGGTCGGCTTGCCGATCGCCCCTTCGGCGACCATCGCCTGTGCTGCCTTGTACTTGGGCAACATGATCTTCTGGGTACCGACCTGCAGCAGCACGTCGGGATTATTGAGAACCACCTGACGCAGGCGCAGCGCTTCGGGCAGACGCAGCGTCATCGGCTTCTCGAGGTAGACATCCTTGCCCGCCATCAAAGCGTCTTCCGCCATCTGGGCGTGCCAGTGTTCCGGAGAAGCGATCAACACCCCATGGATGTCCTCGCGGGCGAGCAGTTCCAGGTAATCGTTGTAGACGGCGCACTCATCTCCTTGCGCCTTGTTGATCCTGCTTTCGGCGACGGCGCGGCGCTTGTGATTGACATCACAGATGGCCACGATCTTGACCTTCTCCTCGCCTCGCGTGGCAAACTGGAGGAACGAGCCGATGTGGCCCCCTCCCATGCCACCGGTTCCGATGATGCCCATCCGCACCACTCCATCGTCGCCGAGGGGTGTGCGACGAGCGGCCCTACCGATGGCACCGGCCTTGGCGCCGATCCGCTCCGAGCCCAGCAAACTGTTACCACTGATGGCGATGGCACCGGCTGCCAGTGCTGCGCCTTTGAGGAAGTCACGGCGGTCATTCCCTGCCGGCTTCATCGTTTCTTCATCGTTCATTTCGTCTCCTCTTCAAGGTAGATCTGTTGCTATTTCTTCACGACCGTCAGCACTGATCGAGTGGCCCGACGGATCGAGTATTTCAACTACTGGTCGAGTATTCGTTCTTGATCCGGTACAGCAGGTCCCGGGTCGCCAGGATGCCGGTTTTTTCATCGCCGCCCCCTTCGAACTCGATTCCGACGAAGCCCCTGTATCCCGCATCCATGACGATCTGCATCATTCTCTTGTAATCGGTCGCGGTCTCGTTGCCCTTCTCATCAAAGGCGTGACTCTTGGCGCTGACCGCCTTGGCGTAGGGCATCAATTCCTCGACACCGAGGTAGCGGTCGTAACTCTTGCCACCTCCGAGGTTGAAGTTGCCGAAGTCGGGCAAGGTTCCACAGCGCGGCTGATCGACCATCTTCATCACCCCGGCCAGCCAGGCGCCATTGGAGGAGAGTCCTCCGTGATTCTCGACGATCACGTTGAGCCCCTGGGCCGCACCGTATTCGGTCAGCGACGACAATCCGTCCGCTGCCAGCTTCATCTGTTCGTCGTAACTCCCGGCACTGGCGGCATTGACCCGAATCGAGTGACAACCGAGGAACTTCGCCGCATCGATCCAGCGGTGATGATTCTTCACCGCCTGACTCCTGGCGCTGGCATCGGGATCGCCGAGTCGCCCCTCGCCATCACACATGATCAGCAGGCTCTGGATGTCATGATCTGCACAGCGCTTCTTCAGATCGGTCAGGTATGCGCTGTCGTTGGCCTTGTCCTTGAAGAAGGAATTGACGTATTCGACGGCGCCCAGTCCGTAGACCTCTCGGGTGACGCGGGGGAAATCGAGGTTGGTCATCTTGCCGCTCTGAAGGGTTCTGTGGAGGGACCACTGCGCCAGCGAGACGGAGAAGTGCTGCTTCGGAGCCTGGCCCCATCGAGAACTCCCGATTCCGTAGCCGAGCCCTCCACATCCGGCAAGGCTCGCCATGGCGGCGACCGATCCGATGCTCCAGCCGAAGAAGTCTCGGCGATTCAAGGTGGATTCTACGATCTTCATCAGGCGGTCTCCTTCTTTCCTTTGGCCGGGTACATCAGCGCCATCCATACCAGGCACAGTAGGCTCGCCGCCAACGGTATCTGGAACATCTCGGTGGTCTTGGTGTACCAGGGATCTCCCTCGGAGACCCGTGTCGCCGCCCACCCAGCCACCGAACTGGCGACCTTGCTGCCGACGATGATGCCGATGCCGATGATCACCAGGTTGAACAGGTTCTGGGCGCTAGCTCTGACATCCGACGAACACTCCTCGTCGACCACCATGAAGGCGACGAAGATGAAACAACCGAAACAGAAGCCGTGCAGAGCGACACCCAGGATCACGAGGGGCATGCCCATGTCTCCCAGCATCGGCGCGTAACTGAAGAGCGCCATCCGTGCGGCATAGGCGACCAATCCGATCATCAGCAACTTCTTACGACTCAGTTTCAGCGCCAGCAGCGGAATCATCGCCAGTACGAAGATCTCCGACATCTGGCCGAGGGTCATCAATCCACCCCCCCCGATCCCGAACACCGAGTTGAGGCTAGTGGCCAGCCCGGACCCACCCAGTTCACCTTGAAAGGTGTTGAGAAAGGGCGCGGTATGAACAAAGTAAAACTGGTGGATACATGAGACGGGCACTGCGATGAGAAACAGCGTCAACAGCGGCTGATGAGAAATCTCTCCCAGAGCCTTCATCGTGGCATTGTCGCCATCTGCAGACTTGCTCGGAGGAGTGCTGGGCAATCCGACCAGGCAGTAGATGCCCATGACGATGCCGCAAATCCCGCTGAGTTTGAAGGCATCCGCCATGCCAGCGTAAACTGCCGGATCCTTGGCTTGATCGGCGGATCCGCCGGCGTAGTGATGCAACAACCACTGGCCGATGCCGATTCCTGCGACGATCCAGCCGATGGTTCCCCACAGCCGGATCTTGCCGAAATCTCGATCCCGATCGGGAATGTGATGAAAGGAGAGGCTGTTGGTCAGAGCCAGCGTCGGCGAATAGATCAGGCCATAGACCAGGGCGTACCAGAAGAAGCTGTTGTAATCGACAAGGGAGGCCATCTGCCACGCCAGTACTCCTCCCGCGAGGTGACTGACCGCCAGGAACCGTTCGGTATTGAACCAGCGATCGGCGACCTGGCCAGCGATGAAGGGACCGAAGATCGCGCCCACTGCTCCGATGGCAAAGATATTCCCGACTTCGGTTCCACTGAAACCCTTAGCGTTCATCAGTAGATCCCACAGCAGCGGTAACCAGGCGCCCCAGATGGCGTACTGGAGGAACATCATGACAGAAAGACGAACCTTCAAACCATTCTTGAGAGGGGCCGCTTGCAATCCGCCCACATCACTCTCTGACACACGCATCTCCTCCCGCGGGGTACACAACCCCGCTGTACATCCTTGAATCCGGTGGGGAGATCGTAAGCCATCTAGCCGCAGGGAGCCACGACCGACCGGGGTGGCTCAATCACGATGGCTGTGGCATAGTTTCGACGGGAGGCGCACCGATGAAGGATCCACTACCAATTCGTAACTATCTGCTGACCTGCTTGCTGCTGGCACTGTCGAGCGGTTGCCAGGGGCCCGGGCACCGATCCACCCCGCAGCCTCTGTTCGACGGACAGACGCTGCAAGGCTGGCAAGGACTGGTCGGAAACCCCTACTCCCGAGCCGAGATGACGCCCCCACAGTTCGCCAAGGCGCAACAACTGGCAGATCAGCAGATGAGGGAGCACTGGAGCGTCGACCAGGGGACGCTGGTCTTTGATGGCCACGGCTCGCACCTGTGCACCATCGAGCAATTCTCCGACTTCGAGTTGGAAGTGGAGTGGATGATCGAGCCGGGAGGAGATAGCGGTATCTACCTGAGAGGCTCTCCTCAGGTGCAAATCTGGGATATTGCGCAACATCCTGAGGGCTCCGGCGGACTCTACAATAATCAATCAGGCCCCTCACACCCGCTGGTCGCTGCAGATCATCCCCCCGGCCAGTGGAATCACTTCCGTATCCAGATGCGCGGCGAGCGAGTCACGGTCGATCTCAATGGTCAAAGAGTGGTCGATGAGGTGGTGCTGGAAAACTACTGGGACCGGGACCAGGCCATCATTAACAAAGGGTCGATTGAATTGCAGTCCCACGGGTCTCGACTGCAATTCAGAAACCTGTCAATTCGACCATTCTAGGCCGAAGACGCTCCTTTGATCGGTTCGCAGTCGTAAGTTAACATTAACTACTTGCACCTATACCCTCCACCCGGCACTATTATCAACAAGCCTCTTGGTTAGGCCTGTATGTCTTTGTCATGCCTGTCGGTCCTGTATCACAGGCTCTAAGAACGGTTATTCACTGGGAGGAATCCTACTCATGTATCGCATATTTTTCGTCACGATCGGGCTTGTATTTGGCCTGCTCGGCTCATCGACTCTTCCAGCTCAAATCTTCAGCGCCGGAAGTGATTCCGCAGCCGCCGGTGGCTCCATGAACATCACCGCAACCCTCGACAACTCCGGCTCAGGCGGCGCTGTACAGGGCTGGTCCTTTGGCATGTGCCATGACAGTTCGATCGGAAGCGTCAGCCTCGTCCACAACGAAGACAGCGATGGAGTCGACTTCAATCAGTCCTCGATTTTCCCAGGGGGCTGGACCCAGGGAGTGGTGATTTGCTTCACCGGCTGTAACCCGATTCCCGAGGGACAGACCCTGACCATGTCAAGTGCCGATTACGACATCGACACCGCTGCAAATCCCGGTAATTACCCGGTTCAGTTCTGTAACAGTCTCGGATCTCCGGTGGTCACGACGGTCGCCGTGATCGGTGGTGCTTCACTGGTTCCGACCCAGAATGCCGGCAACATGGAAGTCATCGACATTCCTGGACCGACCATCACCTACGTCGCTTCCGATACCACAGCCGCATACAACCCCGATGACGGAGTCTCCGGATTCTCTGTCGATCTGCAGGTATTCGAGACCGATAACAGTGCCCTCGGTGCTCCCTTCCCCAACACCACACAGGGTTTCTCGATGGGACTGGGGCACGATTCCACCCTCCTCGAGGCCACTTCGGTGTCTCTGGCAGGCCCGGTCGCCGCCCTCGATGGTGGCAACGGTCCCAGTTTCGCGGAGTCCAGCATCTACACTGACGGGATCACCATCGGCTGTGTCTACTCCTTCATCGGAGCAGAGACGATCAGTTACGCTGCCCAGGAGACGGTGGCTGAGGTGAGCTACTCGACGGTCGCGGGAACGCTGACCGGAGACACCGATGGTGCTGCAACTAGCCTCAGTTGGACCAATGGACTCGGAGCCCCCAATGTCACCAATGTGATGGTGGTCGGCGGAGGTTCGATCGCTGCTGAGACCCAGGATGCGACCATCACCCTGGTGGCTGCGAGTGTCACCGCCTATCTGCGAAGCGATGCCAACGCCGACGGAAGAATAGACGTGGCGGATGCCATCTGGATGCTCAGTGACTTGTTCCTGGGTGGAGTCCACCTCGACTGCGAAGCAGCCTCCGACTCCAATGCCGACGGAGCATACGATGTCGCCGACCCGACCTTCGTGATCCAGTTCCAGTTCCTCGAAGGTAGTGCACCGCCGGCACCGTATCCCGATTGCGGAACCACTCCCGGTCAGGAAGCTGCAGATTGCTTCGATTACCCCATCTGCCTGTAGAGGTCTGTTGGGTGCGAGAAAACCAGAATACCCGGAAGGGGATCGGCCAACCGCCGATCCCCTTCCTTTCTTTATCAAGCACGTCAGTGGCTTCGAACCATCTTTACCGCTCTATTTCCATCGATACTCTGTCCCTCCGCCTCGACCATCTGAAGGACCGTGCGTGCCTCGAACAGATCGGGGTGGATCCGCTCCGATCGGTCAGTGATCGCCTGTAGCAGGTGTCGGACCTCGCCGTCATAGCCATTGCCGGTCGGGAGTTCGATCACCTCTACTGCTCCACCACGATGAAGATGGAGAGCCTCTTCTCCCCTCGAGAGGTCAAAATCTGCCACCGCATCGGCGAACCCAACCCTGTATCGCATCTGGAAAGGGTAGGAGGAATCGGGATACCATGCGGCTTCCGCCACCACCGACGACGGGCCATCGGGATATCGGTACTGGGTGACCAGTTGAGAGCGGGTGCCACTGGTACTGACTTCTTCGGGCACTCCAAAGGTGGCGACCACGAAATCTGCGTCATGGATATGAAGATCCATCAGCGCCCCTCCGGAGCGCTTCTCATCGAGATAGAAATCTTGACTCCAGCCGGGCGCAGCACCGATCCTCTGGAAAAATGCACTCTTCACAGGGCCCAGTTGTGCCGATTGCACCATCTCTCTCAACCACGACCAGCCGGGCCAGAATCGCATGCACATCGCTGGCATACAGAGAGAATCGGTCTTGCCATCGACATCGATCAGTCGCTGGACCTCGGAACTGGTCAAGGCGACCGGCTTCTCCAGCAACACATGCTTGCCCTTTTCAAGCGCTTCGATGGCCAGATCGATATGAGTATCGGTCGGGGTGCAGATGCTGACCAGGTCGATATCGTCCGCTTCCAGCAGTTGCCCGATCTGCTCGCTCCAGCGAATCCCCAGGGCATCGAGGTCGACTTCATCATCGGCGCCCGTCTGGACATTGCCCCCACCTCCAAATCCTGGCGGATCGAGGCTGTAGATCGCTTTCACCTGACAATCAAACCGATCCGCAGCAGCCCTTCGATACGCCTCGAGGTGAGTACGACCCATGAATCCAAATCCGATGATTCCGATGCCCAACGTGCTCATCGCGATATCCCTCCCAGTTGCGCCTCGATCAGCTGGCGCGCTTGAACCACATCGGCCACCCGCTGATCTCCCGCCTCCCGTTCGATGACCAGGTCCGCATCCAGCGATTGCTGCTTGATCAGGGCGAAGAAAGCGGACCAATCGACAGCCCCTGCTCCCACCGGTTCTTCACTCCCCCACTCGCCTGCCACTGCAGACGGGAACGCATCCTTGATGTGAAGCTGGGAGATGTATGGCACCAGCAATTCGAGGGCGGCGATCGGATCTCCCATGCCGTAGAGGATCATGTTCGCCGGATCAAAGTTGACACCGATCGAATGCGATTCCAGTTCTTTCATCACAGTGACCAGGGTAGTGGCCGATTCCTGCCCCGTTTCCAGCGCCACCCGGCAATCCTGCTGCTGAAATTCAGCGGAGAGTGCCTTCAAGCGATCGAGCATCTGAGTTCGCTCCGGGTCATCGGGGGAATGGGGAATGAATCCAGCATGGAAGGTGATCAGATCGATGCCCGCCTCCCTGGCGATCCGAGCGTTGACGCGAGCGGCTTCCAGGTTGCCTTCCCAGGTCTGCTGCGGACGAACACCACCGGTGACTTGAATCGTCTCGAAGGTGGAGTAGTCCTCCCCTTCCATCATCATCATGCCACTGAGCACCTCGATCCCGGCACCATCGAGCGCAGAAAGGGTTTCGACCACGCCCCACGATTGGCGCAGCGGATCGAGAGCCAGTTGGACTGCGCGCACGCCTGTCTCTAGCACCTTTGCGACCAGATCATCCGGTCCTTCAGGACGCAATGACCAGGAACAGACTCCGACCGTCATACAAACCTCACTTCCACCCGGAGCATCCTCTGGACCCGCCTCCGGTGCAAGGGTGCAGCGTCGGACCGATGGGGAAGGACGCTCACGCTGTCGCGGAATCCAGAATGTGGATTACAGAAGATGGGACCATCGGAATGGGGATCGTCGCTGGAGATGAATAGGATTCGCCTGAGAATCGAATCCGCAGCAGGATCTGAACTCACGAGCAGTCAACAGATGCGATGACATCGATGTCATGGATGGTGAGGGGGATCGATGGACTGAAGTGAGAAGTTGAAATCACAAGATGATGGAAAGAAGGAAGAAAAACGATGTCCAGGTTCGCGACTGGCGAGGAAGACGGGACTCGAACCCGCAACAACCGGCTCGACAGGCCGGGACTCTAACCAATTGAGCTACTTCCCCAGTAGTCGCGAACCTCGACGCATTCCCCGCAGGGAATCCTACTGGCCCACCGTCTTGTGAGAATGGATCTCACCCTACCGTCGGCCAGAGACTGAAATATATCCCCCCTGTCAGATCTGTCAAGCAAGCCGCAGTAAGAGCCGGAAAGCACTGCCGATTCCCCTCGTCCTGGAGAGGTCCTGTGGCGTATCCACAGAGACCAGCAAAGTGCCGGAGCGGCTAGAAGATCAACTGACCGATGAAGTAGAACAGGCAGACCAGAGTGAATGCCAGTTTCGCCATCAGGCCCAGAATCCGTCCGATCAGAGACGCCATTCCGACCTTCATCGCCTTCTCCTGATCATCGCTCGAAGTGGCCGAATCGCGTTGTTGTTGCTCCAGTGCACGCTTCTCTGCCAGGTAAGCACCGATAAAAGTGCCGCCGAGAATGCCGAAAATCCCCCCGATGATGGGGAGGATCAAGTTGCCGAGGATCCCGCCGACGAAGCCACCCAGCATCGCTCCCACCGACCCCTGGCGCGTCGCCCCGACCGATTGCCCGCCGAACCAGCCGGAGACGAATTCGACCAGTTCCGCCAGCGCTGCACCGCCCAGCAAGAACCACACCTCCTGGCTGACCGCCGGAAGATCGGTCTCTTCTCCACCCCACCCCAAAAGCCACACGCCCAGTGCTGCCAGACCCGGCAACAGCTGCCCGGGCAATCCGATGGTGATCACCAGCAGGGATACCAGACACAAGATGCACTGGAAGAGGTAGTAGAAGAGTTCGGCCTGCTCCGATAGGCTTTGCATCATCGAGGTGCCTTTCTTCGGGTGACTGGATCGAGTCCAGTTCCCCGGATCGGATCCTACCGCAGGATCACCGCCCGACCAGAGACTGTATCTCCCCGGAAGGAAGAGAAGAATGAACTTCTCCAGCAACCCCGTTTCCCGACACTGCGATCGATCGATCTTCCGCCCAGAGATCGGAAGATCTCGCCACCGCTGGATCTTGCCACTCGGACTGTTGATGGTCCTGGGGTGGAGCGGCTGCGGCTCCCCGACAGCGACAAGGACCGACACCCCTTCCTCGTCCGGCAGCGCCCGATCCTCTTCGACCTCGACGCAGGTGACCGAGGAAAGTTACAGCCGAGCGATGACCGCGGGTGAACTGGTCGGCTTCGTCGGTTCCCGCCAGGTGACGGTGCTCGACGGCGGCTCCGAGATCACCACCATGATACACAACATCTACGATGCCGGATTCCAGGTGATCGGCTCCTACGACTCCGCCGGAGCGACCTACCGCTTCACTCGTCAAGGTCCTGAGAAGTTAGGCCACTTCGATCCCGAAAGATCCTTCCAGATGGTCAGTGGAATCAAGAGCTCGATCGAATTCAGGGAAGGCTTGCAGTAGTCGGAAGTTGAGAACTGGATGATGACAGATCTCTGGATCCCATCCCCACGGACTCGCTGGTGGGTGTTCCTGTTGGCCTTCTCCATCCGACTGTGGTCGGTGGCGGATTCGAGCGTGTCCGATCCGGCGTTTCTTTATCCGATCATCGACGAGCAGACCAATGTCGATCAAGCGCGTGGCTTTCTCGAACACGGCCCACAACACGAGACGCCATACTGGAAACCTCCCGGCTACCCGGCACTGTTGACGCTGCTGGCGCTGCCCTGGTCAGACATCGGCAGTACTGCTCAGGGAGTCCCTGCCTCCTTCGCCTGGACGGTGAAGATCTTCCAGTGCCTTCTCGATTCCATCTCCGCCCTGCTGATCCTGCAGATCACCGCGCTGACCGCAGGTCGTAGAGCCGCCTTGCTGGCGAGCGGGCTGTATGCGATCGCCTCGATGCCGGTCTTCTTCTGCGGACAGATGCTCGATACCACCGTCTTCACATTCCTGATCCTGTTGAGCGTCTCCCTCGCCAGAAACGCGCTGGCTACAGGCCACTGGAGTGGCTGGATCCAGGTCGGCATGGCGATCGGCCTGGCTTCCATCACCCGGGCAACCGGTCTACCAGTAGCCGTGGGCCTGGCATTGTTGGCACTGCTACAACCGCGTCGCTGGAGCGTTTGCCTGGTGCACTCCGGTGCACTGCTGGGAGCCTGCGCCCTGACCTTGCTACCGATCGCCACGCTCAACTGGAAGAGTGGTGACGATCTGGTACTGATCAGTTCCAACGGCGGCATCAACTTCTACATCGGAAATCGCTCCGGCGATGACATCGGTGAAGATGGACTGACCTCGGTCGCCGCCGGACCACGCTGGAATCGGCTACTGGAAAAAACCTCTCACCTACCCAATCCATCGCAACGAAGTCGTCACTACTACCAGCTCGCACTCGATGAGATGGTGGCCGATCCACTGCAGTGGGCGGGTCAAATGGTGCGCAAGGGCGCCGCGTTGATCTCGGCACGGGATGTCCCCAACAACAAGAATCTGGTCGAAGAGACTCGACGAAATCTACTTCTGAGAATCCTCTCCTGGCTCCCCGGAGCGAGCGGCCCGCTGGTGGCGTTGATCCTGGTGGGTCTACTGATCAGTCGACGAGGCCTAGCCGAAGAGGAGTGGCCGGTTCGGGTGGCGATGCTGATGCTGCTGTTGACCACCTGGGCCTTTTTCATCGCAGGTCGCTACCGGGTTCCCCTGATGGCACTCGGCTGCATCGTCGCAGGCCGTGGATTGGCCACCCTGGGACTGCGATGGCGTTCGCTGTTTCTGTACCTCGGGATGTGGCTACTGGTGCTGGCGATTCCAGTGCCGAGCCGGGCACTGGTGGAGGACTACTGCATCGACCCGGTCGCCATCGGATATGTCCACGAACAGCGAGATGAACCGGAGGAGGCGACTCGTTGGTACCAGCGCAGTCTCGAGCAGGATCCAGACGATGTGCGGGCACTGCACAACCTGGGACACCTCGCCCAGCAAGCCGGAGATGTACCGCGGGCCCTCGAACTGTTCCGTCAGGCGACCACCACCAGGCCAGATCACTCCCCTTCCTGGAACAGTCTGGGTGCGTTGCTGGCGCCGGTCGATCCACTGGAGGCACGGATCTGTTTCGAGCGAGCGGTGGCGGAAGAGCCGCGCTATCGCGGCGCATGGATCAATCTCGGACAGTTGCTGGAGAGTCATGGAGATCTGCACAAGGCACTCGATGCGTTCCAACGCGCTCGTCGTATCGATCCCGATCGCTCGCTGGCACCGATCCTCGAGGCGCGTGTGCAACAAAAACTACGCAAGCCACGCAACGCCATGCGATTGCTCCGGATGGTCAACCCCGAGCGACTGCAACCGGGTTCCGCCGAACTGTACCAGCAGTTGCTTCAACAGGTCGAGCAACAGCTGCAACTGTTGCCGACAGAACCGCAGCAGGTCGATCCTGCGCCAGCCGATGATTCACCCGAAGATGATCCACCCAGAGATCGTCCAGAAGAACAGGGAGTCGTTGGTTAACGATGGAGGGTAACGCTCGCTCACCTCGCCCGGCCCCTCAGCGGCTGCGGCGCCAGACGGTCAGGTAGTCGCGCCGTGCCGAAGGAGTATGGTCCGACCGCAGCCACACGTAGTTGCCCAGTACGATGTCGGCGGCGCCGTCCTGATCCACATCCTCGATCAACACGGCGGAGTGCACCGGGTTGCCCACTTCCAGCGTCCGCACCTGCCACTTCCGGGCATTCCCCTGATTCTCCGCCCACACCAGCGAGTCCCAATTCTTCCAGGTCGCCGGGTCGACCTGGGGCATGAATGCAGCACCCACCACATCGAGATCTCCATCACCATCGAGATCGCCCACCGCAGCGCGTTCGCAGCCGGGTAA
>JABHOG010000011.1 GCA_018694835.1 Planctomycetota bacterium
TAGTTCACACAATAGTTCACTTCGAAATCGGTCCGATCGAGACCGGTCAGCCAGTCCTATCGAAACGAGAGTTGCGAAGGTACGCAATCGCCACTTCAAGGTCAAGTGGACTCATTCCATTTCCTCGGAAAGAGAGGACCCCACCCCTCGATTTCACCGTTGAACAGATTCACCGCTGAACAGGCCCGTTTCTCGGCCCATCTCGTCGCCCAGATGGATTCACTGACCGACCTGCGCCCGCTCCCCAGCGATTTCTCAGCGGCTGGCGATGAACTGGTCGATCAGTCCCAGTAACTCCCTGGTGTCGTCGAGAGTCACGGCTCCCATGTGGCCGATCCTGAACGTCTTCTCCTTGAGATCGCCGTATCCGTTCGACAGGAACATATCATTCTCGCGCAACGTTTGGTTCAGGGCGGCAATGGAGATTCCTCGGGTATTCTCGATGCAGGTCAGCGAGACCGATTCAAACCCCGTTTCGGCAAAGAGATCGAAGCGATCCCTGGCCCACTCTCGAGTCAGTTCTGCGCGCTCTTGATGACCTCCGTACCAGCGGTCCTCATCGGCGAGAATCATCGCAAGGCGATCCTTCAGTGCCTGCATCAATGCGATGGAGGGTGTGCTGGGCGTCTGGTTCTTCTTCCACGACTTGTGCATGGCGAGGATGTCGAAGTAGAGGCCTCGGTTCTCGATGGTTTCGGCACGCTCCAGCGCCCTCTCCGAAACCGCCAGCAGCGCCAATCCTGGAGGCAATGCGAGCGCCTTTTGGCTGCCGGTTGTGAGATAATCGACGGTAGCCATTTCCCCCAGATGAATGGGCACTGCTGCCGCACTGGTGATGGCATCGACCAGCAGGAACACATCGTCCTGCTGAGCCACCACCTCGGCGATGTCAGCCAGCGGGCTCATCACACCGGTGCTGGTTTCATTGTGAACGATGGTCACGGCATCGAAATCGCCGCGTGAAAGTTCTTCGCGCACCTTTTCCGGCTTGATCGCTTCTCCCCAGGGGATATCCACTCGTGTGGCGTTCTTGCCGTTGGCCACGCACACCTTGTAGAAGCGATCGCTGAAGGCTCCATTGACGAAGCAGAGCACGTTTTCGCGCACTCCATTGCGCACTGCAGTCTCCATCCCTCCGGTTCCGGAGGAGGTCAGGATGTAGACCGGATTTTCGGTACGAAAGAACCGCTTGGAGTCTCTATGCAGTGCTTCTCCCAGTACCGTGAACTCAGGTGCACGGTGACCGATCATCGGCCTGGTCATCGCCTGGAGAATTTCTTCTTCCACCTCGACTGGGCCTGGAATGAACAGGCGTGGAACATCTCTGCGGACCGGGTGTTCGTCAATGGTTCTCATGAAGTCTCCTGTTCGTCGATGAATCGGGCTATGACACCGGTGGAAATCTTGGGTTCAAAAAAGGTAGTTTTTGGAGGGAAAATTTCACCCGCAAGAACGCGAGTCCAGAACTCTTCACGGCTGATCGGAGGCAGGATACAGAACACCCCACGCTCCACCGAAGCGAGTACCTTGCGTCCATCTTCGATGACATGAGGTGTTGCCGGTGCTCCCAGTCCTCCGATCTGCTCGACCGTGTCCGCTAGCCGCCGTGCCAGCGTCGGCCGGGTGGCGTCTTGTCGGCAATGCAACACTGTCGGCTCGGCTCCAGGAATCTCGATGCTCCAGCGGTCTCCTTCTCCATCGTCGAGCGCATCGACGATGCGGTCGCGTACCTGCTCGGAGGTCAGGTCACCCTGGTCCCAGGACCACACTCGATGGGTCGGTAAGATTCTTAGCCCCTGCTGACTCATGTCACAGAGGAACGCCAGCACCATCCCCGCAGCGGGTAATTCTGGGTCGTCCTTCAGTTCCAGGGCCGTGGTGTATCGATGATGGCCATCGGCGACCGCCGATGGCATGTCGGCAATCCGCTGCTCCATTGCAGTCACCAGCTGTGGATCATCGATTCGGTGCAGGATGTGAGTGGTTCCGTTCCAGTCCTGCTTCTCGAAGACCAGTTCACCGCATCCCAGGCCCACTCCCACTTCTGTCAGTGCATCCTCGAGACCCTCACAGGTCAACATCACGACCCCTGTATCGATGCGAGTACAGCGAGCTTGATCGACCAGCCGCTTCACCGTATGAGGTCGAATCTCCTCGTGACGAAGAACTCCTTCTCCCCAAGGCCGACTCTCCACCGCAGCGAGGATTCCATCGAGTTGATGATCTTCGCCAGTTTCACTGCAATAGCGGATGCAATAGCGGTAGAAAGATCGACTCTCCTCCCGGATCAGTCGCCCCTCTTCAAAGGCACCCCGTAGCGCCGCTCCACATCCTCGGAAGACTTCCTCCCCGACCGGTGAATCTGGATCCTCGCCGAGAATCCACCGCACCGCATTATCTGGCGAGTGATCCAGCAACTTCTGATGAAGATCCGGAGCAATCACATCATAAGGAGGACAGATGACATCGCCCGGGTTCAACACCTCGGGGTTTGCACGCAGTCCACGTATGGCTCTCATCTTTGGCACGGTCAGTCCTCCATCGTTTGGTAACAGATGTTCAGCGCTTGTAGGGCATATGAGGTGGCGAGGACCGGGTCCCCTTCCCACCAGCGATCGATGGGATTGGACCAGGAGCCGTCCGGGTTCTGTCTCTGGATGAGAACAGCGGCCAACTCCTGGGCCCACAGATGCTCTTGTCCAGTGACGTCCGTCACCGTCTCGACCTCGAGCACCTGTAGAGCTCGAGCCATCACTGCCAGGTAGTAGAAATACCCCATCTGACCACGATCCGGATTTTCCAGGGTCGCCATGCCTGGGTTCTCTTCGACGCTCCAGTGATTACGGATCCACGAGAACGCAGCCGCAATTCTCGGGTCATCTTTCTTCAAGCCGGCATAGATCATCGATTTCACTGCCGCATAGGTCATCGATCCGTAGGAGGAGAAGGACTGGCTGCCATCCTCGTGGGTCACCAATCCCGCCTTCGATTCATCCGGATGATAATAAAATCCCCCATCTTCGGTCGAGGTCTTCTGGGCTGCAGCGAGGGCATCGTTGCTGCTCTGGCGATTTTGGCAGCGTGAGATGAACTGCGCTGCACGTTTCCACACTTCCGAGTCCTCGGACAGGCCCGCTGCCGTCAGCGCTTCCAGCGCCAGCTGGGTGTTGCTGAGATCGGGACGGCGATCACTACCGTAACCGATTCCCCCCCAGGAACTGATATGGGTGGTGGGATCGTAGGGAACCGGAGTCGATTGATCCGAGCACTGGAGACCCGAGATGTAATCTCGCATACGCGCCACCTGTGACAGATAGCGTGGTTTCTTGCGACCCGCATCGAGAGCGGTCAATGCCAGCAGCGTCACCGATGTCTTGTAGTTCATCAGCCCCTGGTCCGGCACATACACTCCACCATCCGATTGCTGTAGCGACAGCAGTGATTGGACTGCGGCACTGATGAAGGGGCCATCTTCCTCACGGTACGCACGGGGAGAATCGACCAGCGCTTTCAATGCCATCGCAGTGATTCCGGGATCGCCGGCATGAGATCCCCACGACCCATCGGGTCGCTGCGAATCGATGATCCAGTTGGCACCCTTATCGATGACCCCCTTGAGATCGGCCCGATCGAGCGGTGCTCGCTGCTCATCATCTTGATCTTTCTGGTGCAGCGGATGGGCCTGCATCCACGGGGTGAGTAGCCCCAGCAAGAGTGCCATGAACAGGATCATCCGAGTTGCCATGGAGCCACCTGTGGGTGCCAACACTGGGGCACTGAGAGCACTTGACATCATCGTCCTCCCTCCCCCTCACGAAGTGGTGCCTCGGTGTCCGGGTTCAACGGCCGAGGCGGCAGTTCCATCCGGATCGCTTTCGGGTCCACATCTCCCGCCACTGCACGGCGTAGCAACAATGTGACCGCAGGTGGATCATCCCTTCGATGCTGGGGAAGAACATCCGAATATGCAAAATAATCGCCGTCTGGATAGGGCAACGCCAGCGGATTGTCGAGAATCGCCCACGGCCGGTGGCTGAGGGCGACCAATTCTCCGGTGACCCGGGCCATGAAATGCTCTTTGGGCGCCGCTCCTTCGGGGGCCCCTGGGGGCGGATCGAGCCACTGGAATCCCGATCCGGTGAAACTGAATCCACAGCGCGCCATCGATCTTTCCATCGGAGCATTGATCAGGCAATTCTCGACCCGGATGGTCCGGAGACGCTTTCGCCCCTCTCCATCTAGCACCTCAAATCTGAGCGACAAGATCACTCGATCCCCTCCGCTGAGGGGCCCCAGATCGTACTCCGATTCGGGCCGTCGCGAATTCGTCAGACCCAGCAGCAACAGCACCCCCTGCAGATCCGCCGGATCACAATCGAGGCTGACCAGCGTCTCGTGCGGCTTCACTCCCGCAGTACAGGCGACATATTCGACAAAGCCTCGATTGAGGTTGAGCACTCCATCGACCTGTACTTCGCCGCTTTGCGGCGAATAAAAGACCTTACCCAGGGGGATCGATCCAGCACGAGTGGGCTCGGTGCCTGGAATCACGTCGACGGGGAGCCCGTGGACAGAGGCAAGAATCAGTAGGAGTAGGGTACTAGGTGGCATCGGTTCTCCAACATCGACAGCATCCCATGGTCGGGTACCGATGTCCATCAGACCGACATGGATGGCTTTGGTAGGCCAGATCGACTCCATCCAGGGGATTCCCACCGGTCGCTTCCACCTCAGGTAGACGCTCCAGACTGCGATCCGGTTCCGGCAACAAATCCCGGAATCCAGGTGCTGAGCAACGTTTCACGCCCCCTCACCTTGCAGGAAACCACGCTTCCCGATAGCCTTCTCTGATGCTCGAATCTCGTGGGCTCGATGATGAGACCCGGATGAATCGATCTCAGTGATCCCCGCCAGGTGAAGATCGG
Organism: Planctomycetota bacterium; assembly: GCA_018694835.1. Lineage (GTDB taxonomy): Bacteria > Planctomycetota > UBA8108 > UBA1146 > UBA1146 > QNYK01. The sequence continues at coordinate 4,926 of JABHOG010000011.1, forward strand.
ATATCTCTTGCCGGAACAGACCATCTCGAAAGTCCCTGCCGGTTCTGGACGCTGGAGCGTCGTAGCCGAACTGGAAGCGGGCATCCTTCGTCTCCCGGTGGCACGGATCGACGGCCGAGAAGTCTTACTGGAGACCACCATCCGGCTCCGTATCGGAGATCGGTTCGAACTGATCGTCGAGCGCCCCGATGGCCAAGCCGAGTTGATTCACGCCGAGGTGCTCACCCGCACCTCTGCCGGAGTGCTGCTGCGCTGGAAACCTGCGCATCCACGTGAACTCGAAGCCCTCGATCGCCTCTTCTCGGGGGACCCCTCCGGTGAAGGGCACTCCGATCTCGAATCGGCCCTCCGTTCCCGCTCGAGGCTGGTGAGAACTGCAGCCATCGCAGCGCAGCGCGATAGTGTCCGCGTGCTGAATCTGTCTGCCATCAAGGATTTGATCCAGGATGCGGTCGAGGATGTGGTGCGAGAAAGTGGGCTCTCCCACGATGAAAATGAGATCCAGCGCCTGCTCAAGGAGTCCGAGAAGGGCTTCCGCGAGAAACTCGCCGAGTTCGAGAGCGAGAAGGCAGATCTCCAGTCGCATGTGCAGGGCCTATCCAGCAGACTGGATCGAGCCCAGAACTTGCTGGGGCGCGAAAAAAATCGCGAAGTCGAGCGAGATCAGTTTACCCTCTCCGAAGGGGCGATGATCGAACTCGAATCGAAACTGGGCTCGGTGATCGATGCGGCGGTCGAATCGGGAACGGTTGCGGCGCCGCTCGAGGAGAAGCTCCGCGAAGCGATGGAACGATCTCTCGACTCGGAGCGGGAGCGAACCCGAGTTCAAGAAGAGGGAGCTCGCAACGAGAACATCCAGTTGCTCGAAAGAAAGATACACCGTCTCGCGCATAGCCTGGACGATGCCCGAAAAGATCGAGACCACGCGCGGGAGAACGCCCGCCGCGCCGAGGCGAAAGACCGTGCTCCCGGATTCAAGGGGGCGGGAGGCGACCTGGTCGAGGCCAGTAGCGACGACTCCAATCAGGGTGTGCGCCAAGCACTGCTGCTGGAACTGGTGCAAGAGAACAAGGAATTGAGGAGCAAAATCTCCGCGACAAGAACAAACTCACAGAAGACCGAGAAGGATCACGCCTGATCGGCAACGATTCACATCGGGAGAGGAATCAGTGATGAGCGATATCGTTTACATTGGAATGGACCTCGGCACCAGCCGCACTTCCATCACCACTTCGACAGGGGTCAGGACCACCGTCTGGTCCTATGTCGGATATGCCCAGGATCATGTCAGTCGCAAGCACCTCGGTGGTCGTGACAAGGTGTTCGGCGAGGAAGCGGTGCAGAACCGGATGGCGGTCGATCTGGTTCGCCCCCTCGACAAGGGAGTGATCCAGGATGATGAGAAATCCCGGCACGCCGTCAGAGACCTGATCGAGTACGTCATCGAACAGGCGGAGATCCCCACCGGGAGCACCATTTACGGTGTGATCGGAGCCCCCGCCGAAGCCAGCGTCGACTCCAAGGCTCATATCCTCGCTGCCGCTTCCGAATTCATGGATAGCATCGTGGTCTGCTCTGAACCGTTCTCGGTGGCCTACGGCCTCGATTTCCTGGCGGACACCCTGGTCGTCGATATCGGTGCTGGAACCGTCGATCTGTGCCGGGTCCATGCCACGATGCCGAAGGCTGAGGATCAACGAACTCACCACTTCGGTGGCGACGCCATCGACACCCGATTGATGGAGTTGCTGAGCGAAAACCATCCGGAGGCACAGTTTTCCTCCAACATGGTGCGCGAGATCAAGGAAGATCACGCTTGTGTCGGAACCCACATGGATCCGGTTGTGGCGACCTTCCCGGTCAAGGGAAAGCCGACCGAGTTTGACATCACTGCCGAGGTGAGCGAGGCGTGCTCCGGTATCGTCGCCCCCACCGTCGAAGCACTGCAAGATCTGATCGCCACCTACGACCCGGAATTCCAGCAGAAGATGCGCAATCACATCCTGCTCGGCGGCGGCGGCAGCCAGATCACAGGACTCTCCCGAGCCTTCGAGGAAGCCCTCGTCGAGTACGGTGGAGGAAAGGTGAAGTCGGTCGAGGAGCCGCAGTACGCAGGTTCCAACGGAGCTCTCAAGATTGCGCTCGACATGCCGGAAGATTTCTGGCAGGAGTTCATCGAAGAGCAAGAGTCTCAAGTCTGAAGGTCAGGCGCTCGATCTGTACTGAGAAGGGCCGGCAGGGGTTTCCCCTGCCGGCCCTTCTCGTGACTGAATCCATCGATGGAACTGCTCATCACACCAGAATGGCACTGCCCCACACCAGAGTGGCACTGCCCCACACCAGAGTGGCACTGCCCCACACCAGAGTGGCACTGCCCCGCACTAGAGTGGCACTGCCCCGACTTCGAGCCATTTTCGCACCTGTAGCGCCTGACGAATTCTCACCTCAGGAAGTCCAGAAGGGTTGAAGAGGATCGCCCCGGGAGGACGGGCTCGACGAGACAACCCACCCCAAGCCGCTCTTCTGACCTCTTCATCGATGTCGTCGAGAGCCTCTCCCAGGAGTGCCAGCGAGGTTGTTCGACGATCCTCGACCAACCCGCAGACACAGAGAAATCGCACTTCAGGGTCCTTCTCGATCCGTAGTCTCATGCGCAGTGCGTCGTGAGCACTGGAGCCACCGATGCCGAGCAAGATTCCCGCGGCGTTGCGCCGTGCAATCGGTCCCCCTTCAGCCAGCACCGTCGAGACTCCCGACACTGCACGTTCCCCGAACTCGAGCAGTGCCGTCTCGAGCAGGTCATCTTCAGCTTGAGATCCCTCCGCCAGCATCCGGGTCAAGGGGGCCATCGCGCGGAAATCCCCCTGGTCCGCCAGTAGCGTACAGATCACTCTCTTGGTGCGGGCACTGACCATCGAATCATCGATGGTCGCCAGCAGCAGATTGCGGGTGATATCGGGTGCCTTCTGCAGGCTCAGCAAGATGCGATTCACCGACTTCTTGCGGATCGCTTCGTCGTAAGATCCGAGGTCAGGGATCACCGTCGTGTCGCGAATATCCTTCAAGACATCGGCCTCTGCACTCCTCTTGTCGATCGGTTTGCAGCCGGAGCCAAGGACCATCAAACTGACGATCAAGGTCGCCATTACAGTGCCAAGCAGCTGCTTGACCAGGGGTGAATCCCCGAAGGATAGCGACCTCATCACAGCCCCCTGACTGGTCGTAACGGTGAATCGTTGAGGAAATCCCAGCGCTCGTCGAGGGTCTGCAGGCGATCTCCCAGTTCATCGAGAGTGACCGTTCTGTTCTGGAATGCTTCCAGGTCATCCTCGAGCACTCCCAGCGGAACTTCACCGTCGGAAACTGCCCGTTGGAGACGGTTGGCGAGGAAGGTCGCTACACCGATGAAATCGAGACCACGACGGTCAAGGTCCCTGCACAGGTCGCCATAAGTCAGTTCCTGTGCCGACTCCGCAGAGGGGAAGAGGATGCTTCTTTGCTGTTCGAGAATGCCACGGAAATCACCATGCTGCTGGTCGGTACGACCGAGCAACTCGAGGAAGGAGGCGAACTCCTCTAGGGAGCGAGTGTAGATCTTTTCGAGACTGCGAATCGTATCCTCCGACAGATTGGTCTCGCCACGAAACACCACCAGGTCTCCCTTGTCGTAAAAGGTCTTCAACTTGTCGTAGGAGAGGCTGACATGGTACGGACTGGTGGGCACCACGATTTCACGCCGCGGAGAGACCACGTCGTCGTAGTCGAGCCCTGGATTGAGGCTCTTGATGTTTTCGACCAGGATTGCAGCCGCCTGGAAGAACAGTTGCCGCTCCTCGACACTCCAGGTGCGAATCGACTTCTCGGGATGCTTCCTCTTGAATGCACTGAGCGTTCCAGCCGCTTCTGGAAGGTAGTCTTCAAAGATCTTCAACCGACTGACCAATTCACGCTTCTTGACGATGTTCAGCAGCGTCAGGTCGATCACCTCATCGCTGGAGAACCCCTCCACCGGCGTCCTGCTGATCGGATCCAGTCCGACCAGGTCACGTCCCTTGAGGATGTATCGGTCGTTGAAGAGCACGCTATTGTAGGTGTCGAAGTGGCTACTCTCCTTGGGAGTCGAAATCGGATCGATGCCATCCTCACTGAGGATGTGAGGAGTCAGCACGATGATGATCTCGGAGCGAATCTGTTGCGAGTTCCTGCGACCCAGGAGATCACCGAGAAACGGGATGTCTCCGATCAGTGGCATCTTGTTGCGGGACTCGAACTCACTCTCCTTGATCAGGCCTCCCAGGATCAGTGGCCTGTGATTCTTGACCCTGGCCTGTCCCCGGAAATTCCGAATGGCAATCTCTGGAATTCCGAGCAGGTCCTCCTCGAAAACACGCTGTCGTCCCTGCAAGTTATTGACGGTGATATCGATCAGCATCGAGACTTCATTCTCGTCGGGGCCGCTGATCCTCGGCTTCACCACCAGGGTGGTCCCGATGTGCTCGGTCCCCACCTTGTTGATATTCTCGACGAAATTGCTGCCGTTCGAATTTCGCACGACATCGGTGGAGACAAAGGTCGGAATTTTTTCTCCCAGGTGAAGTTGGCTCTGACGATCGTCGAGTGCGTACAACTTGGGACGTGCCTTGATGATTGCATCTCCCTTGCGCACCAGTGCATGGACTCCGGCAAGGAACTGGGCGGAAAGGCGTTCAGTGGTGTCATCAAAGAGGAATGACAACCCCGCTTGCTCGATCGGATTGAAGTTATCACCGACCTGGGGCATCGGGTCGCCAGGGAGCGGTGAGGCGAAGTCGATCACCGCGTGACGTTTTTCGTAGGCGAGCATGTCGATTCCCAGATCTGTCAGGGAATCGGCTTCCAATTCGATGATCTGAACCTCGATCATGATCTGCCGTGCAGGGATATCTATCTGCTCGATGAATCCCTGGATTCTGGCGATGTCCTTCTCGGTTCCGACGACCAGCAATCGATTGCGTGCTTCTGTCGAGGGCGAATCCTTGAAGGTGAGGGAGAGTGCCGCTTCGTCGATTCCACTGCCGAGATTCACCGGCGGCAATTCGACCGGATCGACGTGAGGAATCTCGAGAATGTAGGGGTACTCCGGCAAACTCCACGAAGGCAGGACCGTCTCGCTGGCGGCCTCATAGCGGGCATAGACCGCCTTCTTGTAGGTCCGTGTGATGGTCCGATTTCCTTGCTTGGTCGAGTCGTTCTTCACTTCCTCGGTTCGATGGTACACCTGGCAGATCTTGCCCGCCGCCAGCGTCTCGAGTACCAGTTGAATTCCGGCATAACGGATGGTGATCGATTTTTCGATCAGGCGATCCCTGACCTCCAGGTTCTCGAAATCCCGGATGATCCGGATCAATGCCTCGGTAGTCGGGGGATCCCCGGTGAGGAGCAGCGACTGAGCGCGATCGGGAACCATCGCCACCGCACCACTTTCGACTTGATCGGAAAGCCCCGGAACCCCGCGGAGAAATTGCAGCACTTCCTCTGCATTCACATGGAACAACTCGACAAAGGTCAGATTGGGCACCTGAGCGATCAGCGTACCCGACCCAGAATGAGACGAGTTGACGCCGAATCCTGGCGACATCACGAAGAGAAGCAGTAGTGGCCAGAGGAGCCAGTAGCCCCTTACATGGATTAGAATCGCCTCACCTTTCAAGTCTCCAACTCATCGATCCAAACTACCTTCGCACTCTTGAGGTGGCTTAGCGTCTGAAGCCGCCGCTCGGTTCCCGGATTCAAGTTCCCGACGCAGATTCCTCGCCCGCCAAGGCCCCTCTCGAAAGTTTCGCTTCGTCTCCACCGCCAGCGGGAGCGGCGAGGAGTCGCCCTGAGGGCAATCCAGGATTATCGGCTCATTACCAACCATTCTCAACCAGAACCCAGCCACTCCAGGCGACAGGATTTCGATCCCTCGGATCCCCTCTTCTGGCCCTACAAGCCCGCCTGAGCACCTCTGCGGGCTCTATCTGGCCATCCGTGGCCGCCACCAGCGATCCGAGAAATCGACCTGCCGAGGCGTCTTCGACCGGCCAAAGCGTCCCTAAAATCGCCTGACAGCCCGCTTCGAGCGCCGCCCGCGGAAATCCCGCTAGATCGTCGGCCCCGCTCGCTGACCCCAATGCCGTCTCACATCCGGTCAGCGCCAGCAGCCGACAATCGGTCAATTCCATCTGCGATAACTGGTCCGCGGTGAGAACTCCATCGGACTCGCCGGCAGGGCTCAGTCGCAGATTCGAACCGCCTGGGTCGTAGGGCTGGAAGTCTCCATGACAGGCGATGTGGAGCACCTTTGCGACCGTCGCCGCTTGCTCCACCGCAGCCACCGTCGCCGCTTCTCCTGAGCGCAACTCGACCGCCGAAAAACGATCCTTGATCCGCTCCCCCTCCATCTTGGATCCGGGCAATCGAGATCGATCGGGGACCCACGGATCCACCACCGTCCACCATCCCTCCCTCGGTAGCGGTTCGAGCGCTCGCGGCCCGCTGCCGAGTCCAGGCAACAGACTCCAGCTGCAGCGATCGACCAGCGCTTCCCCATCGATGGTGAGGATGCCCCAGGGGATTCTTCGCAATCCACCGATCGGGGCCAGCAGTAAACGATCGCAAGGATTCAGATCCGCAGAGAAGAGTCGGTTCGAGAGCCAGTCGGCTGCCTCGGCATTCGCTCCTCGAGAGTGATGCAGTGCCATCCCACGCTCGAGCGCCTCTCCTCGGCGCTGATCGATTCGCCGGTGCTGCCACTCTCCGCCGACGGTGGACCAGACCAGCAACACCGTTCCTGCGTCGAGCGCCACCACTACCGTGGCCAGCCCCTGAGCATCGCGTGCCAGTTTTTCCAGTGCCGCTCGGTCGATCGGTATGGCCCCGAGGCTTCGAATCCGGATCTTCTCGGCGGCGATCAAGGAAGAGAGCGCATCGCCTCTGCGTGATTCGATGTCTGCCAGCAAGATCGCTGGCTGTCGACGCAGACCCATCGCTGCCGCATCGTCGTGGCGATTTCCACGGATCTGTTCGACGATGGAGAGGGACTCACGAGCCTCGGTGCGTGCCTCGGACAGTTTCCCCGTGACCATGTGAGAGCGAGCCAATGCCAGCGCACACCTCCAGCGAGTATCGGGATCGCCCGCCAGATCCAGCGCAGCTTCGGTCGCTGCGCGAGTTTCCAGTGCCCAACCGCGCCATGAAGCCGCAGCAGCAATCTCCAGCAATGCTGCCGCCGCATTGTCTCTATGGTCGAGTTCACGTGCCGATGACAGAGCCAACCGCGCCCGTGACAGCGCCTCGGTCAGTTCGCTCCTCCAGGTCTCTCGATTGGATGAAAACGTCGCTTTACGAATACTCTGAGACGCTTGATCGATCAGCACTTTTTCTCTGGTCGATGATCCTGCGGGCGCGCGAAGAACTGCAGACTCGAGTAACTGTTCTGCGGTGCGACCGTGGATCGAACTGACATCCGAATAGGCTTGCTGCACCGATGCATTCAATCTCATCCTTTCCGATGAGAGTGCCGGCACCAGCGCGGTATCTCGAAGCGTCAGCAAGTCCTCGGCGGCCTTCTTCGTCAGCCCCTCCTTCAACTTCCTCGCTGCACGCTCCAGAACATCTTCGGCAGTGGCGCCATGGGGATACCAGGGCGCGGGATCGACAGCGGAAGCCATCCGATGAGGGACCGCCGGCTGCCCTGATTCAGTGATCCGGACCAGCAGTTCTCGTCCTGAGAATCGACCCGGGTCGGGTCCGAATAGTTCTTGATCGGAAAACCTCAGGTGCCGCTCTTGACCGTCGACATCGGCAGTGGTGAGAGACACCTCGATTCCCTCACTGACCAGCAGCACCTCGATGTGCCGCCAATCGGAGGACTCTGGCAAGGCGATCGCCAGTACATCGGTATTCATCAGTGGGCGACTGGTCGACAGCTTTCCCTCGAGCAGGATCAGATCGTTGATCTGTGCCGCACTCCCGCAGGGAACGAAAAACAGGGCGAGGCACAGGATCAGAAAGGGCCTCCCTATCGCTGCGGTGGAGGTCGAATCGAGCGGGAGCCACTGGCCGACACGAGTGAATCGTGGCTCGGTTGAGCAGACCTCTGGATTGCGAGGAATGAGATCGCGGGGTATAGAATTACGGACCGTGGAATCGCGGGCCGTTGAATTACGGACCACAGAATTACAGATCGTCGAGAAACAGGATGCCGTTAACTTACGGCAATGCACAGATCTCATCCGAAAGGACTCCAGTAACCAGATCCCGGAGCGGCAGACCGAGACTCCCAAACTATGCCGGATCATCAAAAAAAGTTCAATGCTCCTTTTCAGTCAGCGCTCATCGGAGTCGTTCATCAAACCCGCTCATCAGGCCAGATCATCAAACCAGATCATCAAACCAGATCATCAAACCAGATCATCAAACCAGATCATCAAACCAGATCATCAAACCAGATCATCGGACCAGACCATCGGTTCGGTCGGGAGACTCGACAGGTCGAATCGAGCGAGCAAATCCTCCGGTCGACATCGAGATCCCTCTTCGACCCATCCGCTGCCATGCGCCAGAGCCCCGATGATCGCCTCCGGAGAGACCCCTTCTCGACGATAGTGAGCCAGACTGGTATCGCCGTGGCGCTTGGCCAGCCGCCTACCATCGGGCCCAACGACCAGCGGGACATGGATATAATCGGGTGATTCAGCCCCCAGATGACGATAGATCAACATCTGACGCGGTGTCGATGGGAGTAAATCGTCCGCTCGAAGCACCTCGGTGACCCCGGAGTCGAGATCATCCACCACCACCGCCAACTGGTAAGCAGGAGTTCCATCGCGCTTGCGTATCACGAAATCGCCGTGGATCCGTCCTTCACAGCGCCCTGCAAATCGATCCTCGAAGGCGATGGCGTCCTCACTCACCGCCAGGCGGATGGCACAGTCTCGACCCGTTTCCTCGGTCGCCTGCTGCTCGCTGCTCCAGCGCCCCCGGCAACTCCCCGGGTACACCGGAGCATCGACACCGATCGATTCATGCGGCGCAGTGGCAGCCTCTTCCACCTCACTTCGGGTACAGACACAGGGATAGGCGAGTCCCGCTGCGGTCAGCGTGTCGAGCACCTGCTGGTGACGCGTCCGCTGATCACTCTGGATCTGCACTTCCCCGTCCCAGTCGAGCCCCAGCCACTGCAAATCCTCGATGGTGCTCTCGATGGCCCCCGATCGAACTCGAGGACCGTCGATGTCCTCGATCCGTAGCCCCAATTGCCCCCCCCGGCTGCGAATCGAGAGCCATGCCAGGAGAAAGGAACGAGCATTCCCCAGATGCAGGACGCCGGTAGGACTGGGGGCCAGGCGGCCGATCAGTGGTCGCGAATGGAGGCTCTCTGAAGCACCCATCATGTACTCCTCCTGCCACTCCATCATGACCTGGATCGGCGGACCAAGTGGCACGCCAATTCACCCAATTCAGGGCATTTCTGCCGCTCTGCTGCGCCGACGATTCCCCCATCTGGGCCAAGTGATAGAATCGTAGCACAGGAGTCGACATCGACGTCGATCTCTGCGATTAGCAGCGTCTGACACTGCCGTGTCCGATCCTGTTCCAGCCGATCCGGTGGGACGCCACTGGACGGGACCCTGTCCCCCGGCTGCGGAAGCCATGTCCGTGCGAGGCCGGGTGTTGACCCGGAAGGAGGTGATCCATTGATGATAGTCCGTGGCTCTGCTAAGAGGTGCGTGCGTTGATGCACCCACTCCATGGAGTGGGCAGCCATCGCTGCCTGACCGCTCAGTAGATGATGGGGCCCGGCAGGAGATTCTCCTGTCGGGCCCTTCTTTCTTATCCTCCTGGCGACTGACTTCGAGCCGTGCCGATCGATCCCCCCCCCCCGAATTCCCCTCCATCTCGAAAAAACCGCTGATTTCTTGAGATTAGTTGGGCCCGAGTCCTCGGGTCCTCTTGGCCCGGAGGTCTCTCGGCGGCACCATGGGTACCAGATCAATGACAACCCCCTGGCAGGATGGTGACGGATCGTGAACGCCGAGATCAACTCGAGACTGCACGCCATCGAATCCCTGCTCGAGCGGATCCGCGATGCCACCTGCCATGACCAGCAGAAGGCGCGCCTCAAGGTTCTCGAGGAGCAGATGTCTGTCGCTGACTTCTGGGATGATCGTGACCATGCGGAAAAGACCATCGCCGAGTTGAAGCGGGTCAAGGAATCTGTACAAAGCATCGAAGACCTGGCGCAACTGGTGGAAGATTCCCTGGCGATGGTCGAACTGGCCGTGGCAGATAGTGATGCCGAAACTCTCGAAGAAATCGAACGGGATAGCATTCTGCTACTGGAGCGTGCCGATCAGTTGGAACTGAAGACGCTACTTCGTGGCAAGTACGACAGCGCAAATGCCTATCTCGAAATTCAAGCTGGTGCCGGTGGAACCGATGCCTGTGACTGGACATTGATGGTTCAGCGGATGTTCCTGCGCTGGGCTGAGCAACAGGGCTACCGAACCACCATCATCGATGAGCAGTTCGCCGAAGAAGCGGGTCTGAAATCCTCCACCATCCACCTGCTGGGGGATCACGCTTACGGCTACCTTCGTGCCGAATCGGGAGTCCATCGAATCGTTCGCATCTCACCCTTCGACGCCCAGGCCAGGCGACAAACCGCCTTTGCATCGGTCAGGGTGATTCCGGAAACCGATGTCGTGGATGACGTCGGAATCGCGGAGGTGGATCTTCGAGTCGATACCTATCGCGCCAGTGGAGCGGGAGGACAGCACGTCAACACCACCGACTCAGCGGTTCGTATCACCCACATTCCCAGCGGAATCGTGGTTCAGTGCCAGAATGAACGCAGTCAACACGCCAACAGAGCCCAGGCTATGCGTGTGCTCAAGGCTCGGATCCTCGAGGCAGAGGAGCAGAAAAGACGTGAGGAAATGAACAGGATCCAGGGCATCAAGAGCGAGATTGCTTTTGGCAGCCAGATCCGCTCGTATGTGCTGCATCCTTACAAGATGGTAAAAGATCATAGAACCGATCACGAGACTTCAAACACCGACGCTGTTCTCGATGGAGACCTCCAACCCTTCATTGAAAGCTGGCTACGACAACAATCCAGGACCGATCCGTCGGCTCGATAGGAAGAACACAGATGACTTCCATTCAACAGACTGACCCAGAAATCGCCGCGATCATCGTCCGAGAAGAAGCGCGTCAGAAGGGTGAGGTCAATCTCATCGCGAGCGAGAACATCGTCAGTGACGCAGTGCTGGCCGCTCAAGGATCGGTACTCACCAACAAGTACGCAGAGGGCTACCCCGGTCGACGCTACTACGGCGGCTGTGAAGTGGTCGACGAGGCGGAAGAACATGCCCGCTCTCGTGCCTGCGAACTGTTCGGTGCAGATCATGCCAATGTGCAAGCGCACTCAGGAACCCAGGCCAATATCGCGGCGTATTCCGCACTCATCTCTCCCGGTGATCCGGTGCTGGCGATGGATCTGGCTCATGGTGGCCATCTCTCTCACGGGGCCAAGGTGAGCCTCACCGGTAAGATCTACAACTTTCATCACTACCCAGTATCCCAGCAAAACGAGATGATCGACCTGGATCTGGTTCGCAAGATGGCGCACGAGGTCAGTCCTGCGCTGATCGTCGCCGGTGCCAGTGCCTATCCGAGAGTCATCGACTTTGCAGGCTTTCGGAGCATCGCCGACGAGGTCGGTGCCCATTTGATGGTCGACATGGCGCACATCGCTGGCCTGGTCGCCGCAGGTGTGCATCCGAGTCCGGTTCCGCACGCAGATGTGGTCACCACCACCACTCATAAGACTCTCCGAGGACCGAGGAGCGGCCTGATCCTGTGCCGAAAGAAGTGGCGCAAGAAAATTGACTCCGCGGTATTTCCCGGGGGCCAGGGTGGTCCATTGATGCATCAGGTCGCGGCCCGGGCTGTCTGCTTCCGTGAAGCGATGACGGACTCGTTCCGTGACTACGCCCGTCAGGTGGTCGAGAACTCGGTCCAGTTAGGGGAGATTCTCAGCGCTGGTGGGTTACGACTGGTTTCAGGGGGTACCGACAATCACATGATCCTCGCTGATCTTCGCTCGATGGATCTGACCGGTGACATCGCAGAGGCTGCACTGGGCCGTGCCGGAATCGTCGTCAACATGAACATGATTCCCTACGACCCTGCCCCTCCACGGCGCCCCAGTGGTATGAGGATCGGCACCCCCACCGTCACCAGCCGAGGGATGGGAACCGCGGAGATCACCAGCATCGGCGAGATGATTCTGGAAGTCCTCGGTAATCCTCAGGACGAGAATCGGATCGAAGGGATCCGCGCAAAGGTACGGGAGATGTGCGAGAAATTCCCGACCCGGATCTAGCCAGACCGCACGAGGATGCTGCTGCTACGATGCTGCGGTATCGCTACGAATGACTGGGGATCACCCCGATCGCTGACCGTACCGCCTCCATCGTTTTCTCGACCACCGGGCGAATTCGATCCGCTCCACTGCGTAGGATCTGTTCGACCTCATCCGGATTCTCCTCCAGTTGCAGTCGACGACTGCGGGCGTCGGCAAAGTATTCGAGTATCGTCTCGAATAATTCCTGCTTGGCGTGGCCGTACCCATAACCGATCCCGCTCGACCTCAACTTGTCCGCCATCGCATCGACTTTGTCGTCGGTGGCGACCAACTTGTACAACTCGAAGATAGTGTTGCCCTCTGGCTCCTTGGGTTCATCGACTCCCTGAGAGTCGGTCACGATCGACATCACTCTCTTCCGGAGTTTCTTCTCCGATTCGAAGATGCAGAGATCATTGCCATAAGACTTACTCATCTTCTGACCATCGATCCCCGGCACCTTGGCGGCATTCCCCTCGAGGATCAGCGGCTCTGGAACTGGAAATACTTCGCCATAGGTCTGATTGAACTTCCCGGCAATATCCCGGGTCACTTCGACATGTTGTTTCTGATCCTGACCGACCGGAACTCGGTGCGACCGAACGATCAAGATGTCGGCGGCCATCAGGACGGGATAGGCGAACAAGCCATGGTCCGCAGAAATTCCCTGCGACACCTTGTCCTTGTAGGCATGACATCGTTCCAGTAATCCCATCGGTGTCAGCGTCGAGAGGATCCAGGAGAGCTCGCAAACCTCCGGTACATCTTCCTGGCGGTAGATCACCGCTCGCTCTGGATCGAGACCGAGAGCGAGATAATCCATCGCCACGGCTCGGATGTTGGAGGATAGTTTCGCCGGGTCCCGCACCGTGGTGAGTGCATGATAGGACGCGATGAAGTAGTGGGCTCCTCCGGCATCCTGAAGATCTATCCATTGCCGGACCGCACCGAAGTAGTTGCCCAGGTGGATCCCGGAACTGGTCGGTGTGAGGCCTGAAAGTGTGATGAGGCTCATTGGGTCACTCCCCCCCTATCCCCGTGACAGGGTTGAAACAGGGTACCCAAACGGGTCTACAACTCCAAACCGACTGTAGAACTTGTCGAGACACGGTTCTTTGACCAGAATGGGACCACAGCAGCGACACCACCCAGCGAGCCCGAGATCCAGCCGTTGATCTACGCGATCGACAGAGCCATGGCCTTGGCACGAGGTCGACGATCGGGTCCACTGACCCACCAGAGAAGCCGGCGGAAGGGATACCTTGTCCAGAACCAAGAATCAGAAGAAGCCTCGAGGAGGCCTCAGCCGGGCATTCCTGACCGGCTTGGCGACCTTGCTACCGACGGTCCTGACCATCCTGATCCTGACCATCGCTTACAACTTCCTCGACGAAAAAATCGCCGGTCCACTCAATAATCTGATCCACAAGGGACTTTCCTCGCAGCTGGCGAAGGACCACTTCTGGGGAGGGGTACTCAATTACCCCGAATGGCAACTGGACGAGGAGATCGATAGTAGCGGAGCACCGGAGCGTGGCGATGATCTGCCCTTTTCTCAATTCATCGAGGAAATCGCCCCGCAGTGGCTCGGATTCCTGCTCGCGCTACTGCTGGTCTTTGCCGTGGGAATCATCTTCAGGGGCTATCTCGGTCGTCAGTTACTGAAGCTGATCGAGAGCTTCATCCGACAGGTCCCGCTGATCAAGATCATCTACCCCTATGCCAAACAGGTCACCGAGTTCTTCTTCGAGGAAAAGAATCAGATCGAATACGAAACCGCCGTGGCGGTCGAGTATCCACGCAAGGGGATCTGGTCGCTGGGGTTTGTCACCAGTTCCGGATTCAAGACGGTCAGCGAATTCACCGGCGAGGAGATGGTCTCCATCTTTATCCCCTCGAGCCCGACACCGATCACCGGATATACCATCCTGGCCTCCCGAAAGTCGATCATCCAACTGGACCTGAGTGTCGAGGAAGTACTTCGTTTCACCATCTCGGGAGGGGTAATCCTACCCCCGAGTCAACTCCCGGATGGGGCCAAAACTACTGTTCAGGTCAGTCCCAGTGTTGAAACTGGTCCAGAAGAAGAGGATGAAGGTGTTGGGAAGCCTTGACGGGAGCAACACTATCACTAGCATCCATGACCTTGCCACGAGACAGATTAAAAGTCGGGCCGTAGCACAGTTTGGTAGTGCGCCACGCTGGGGGTGTGGAGGTCGGTGGTTCGAATCCACTCGGCCCGACCATTTTTCTTCTTTCAACAATCCTTCACCCAACACTCCGGTTCGATCTCCTCGAGATCGCGACAACCGAATTCCATCCAACGATTCCTCGGCTCCCGTTTCCTCTACAGGCGGCTGGCGGATCAGGGTTCAAGAGCACCCATGATTGAGGATCCGACCCCGACTCCCAGCATTCCTGTCCCTGCGAAGGGAACCCGAGTCACCCCACCGGTTCGATTCGAATCGGGTCAGCGAACCGTCTGGATCCTCCCTTCCGAGATGGACCTGGTGCGAGACTGTGGCTTTCTCGGAGGCATTGCATCCGTCCATCCCGAACAACACCGCAGCGGGCGTGAACCACATCCGGTGTACCGCGGAACTGACGGATCGCTACTGCTGTGGAAGCGCTGTCTCAGAGGAGGATGGCTCTCTCACTTCATCTCCACGCTTCACCTCAGTTGTGCTCGATTTCTACGAGAGATGGAGATGGGTGAAGAAACTCGGATTCTGGGAATCCCCACTTCCAACGTGATCGCCGTGGCCTCCACTGCCGCCACCATCGGTCAGCGAGTAGAGATGTTGATCCGACTGGAAAACGATGTTCAAACCTTGAAACAATTTCTTGAGGATCAGATGCCATCGGATGAACAACGGAGAGCGGTGCTGAAAGCCACCGCCGAGACGATCCAGAAGTTCCATCAGGCAGGCTTTCTTCACGGCGACCTGAATTTGATGAACATTCTCATCCAGCAACGAGAAGGAGAGTTCCCCAGGGCCATCCTGGTCGATCTGGATCCAGGGGGGCTCGCCCCGCTGGCGAATCGACACTCCAACCTGACCCGCCTGATCCGTTCCTACCGCAAATCGATCGGGCTCAACACCCCACCACTTCGCATCGGTGAGGCGATTCGATTCATCCACGGAGTGACCGGTGCGGATCGTGATCGGATGAGATCGCTGATCACTGCCAGCCAGCAGTACCTACCCCGTTCACAGTGGAGGCGCTGATGATGCGCATCGGAGCCATCCACTTTCTCAACGCTGAACCGTTGTGTGGACATCTGTCCCGAAACGACACTCGCTGGCAGATCGTCGATTCCAGTCCCAGTGAACTCGCCCGATCACTGCGCAACGGATCCATCGATGTCGGGCTGGTCCCCCAGGTCGAAGCTTGCAGAAGACCCGATTACAGGATCCTCGAGGGCCACTGCATCTCCTGCCTGGGAGAAGTCGCCTCGATACTGCTCTTTCACAAGAAACCGTGGACGTCCCTCCAACGTGTTGCCGTCGATCAAGCCAGCAACTCGTCGGTGGCTCTGCTGCAAGTTCTCAGGCACCTCGATCAACTGCCACCACTGGAGATCATCGAAACCGCATCCAATCTGTCGTTGCTGCAGCAGGACTCCACCGTCGATGCGGTACTCCTGATCGGAGATGCAGCACTGAAACACCGGACCCGTTCACCTCTCGACCGGATCGACCTGGGCATGGCCTGGAAGCAACGAACCGATCTTCCCTTCGTTTTCGCGGTGTGGTTGACCAGAACTCAACTGGACCCCACGGTCATCGAGGAAGTGGCACGCGCCGCCCAGCTGGGCATCGACCAGCGTCCACTCTTTGCCGCGCAGTTTTCGAAGCGGTATCCTGATGTACTCGACGAAGGGGCTGCCCGAGATTACCTTCAGCGTTGCGTTCGATACCAGTTGGGTCCACCAGAGAAGGAGTCGATCGAAGTGTTTCACCGGCTCCGAGCTGAGATTGATCCTGCCCTCGATCGGCAATGGCAACCTCGTTACTACGGCGAGACATCATGATCGATCTGACTGCAACGGTGATCACCTTCAACGAGGAGGGCAACATCCGGGAGTGCCTGGAGTCACTTCGCTGGGTCCCCAACATCGTCGTTGTCGATTCCGGATCCACCGATCGGACCGTCGAGATCGCCCGGGAGTTCACCGATCGAGTGCATGTCACCGACTGGCCCGGCCATGTCGAACAGAAGAATCGTGCAGTGGACCTGGCCCCCACCGACTGGATCATCTCGCTCGATGCGGATGAACGGGTCACACCGGAACTCCGTGCTGAACTGGAACACCACCTCGATCATACTCCCAGCCATCGGGGATATTCGATGCCGCGTCTCACCAGGCATCTGGGGCGCTGGATCCGACATGGCGGCTGGTATCCAGATCGAAAGATCCGGGTGTTCGATCGTCGTAGCGCACGGTGGGCGGGCACCAATCCCCACGACCACATCTCCCTCGATGGTTCAGCCTTCCCTTTGAAAGGCGATCTGCTCCATTACTCGTTCGATCATCTGCATCACCACATGGAGACGATCGATTTCTTCACCAGTATCTCAGCACGAGAGATGGAAGGCACGAAACGCAGCGCCATCCGAGGAATGGCGTTGAGGGCGCCGTGGAAGTTCCTACGCATGTACCTGCTGGATCGGGGCTACCGCGATGGATTCGCCGGTTTCATCCTGGCCGCTGTCGGATCCTTCTATGTCTTCCTCAAGTACGCAGTGCTGTGGGAACGAAGGTCATTACGGGCTCGTGGAATCGATCCCGATCGAGTTCCTCGGCACCACCGTGGTCCAGAGTGGCGTCCGCCTAGGGCACTGCCGGAGTCGGCGGAGGCCAAAGGGTGAAAATCTTCCACCTCTTCGCCAATCACAAATTCACCGGACCTGCCGACCTGGCGATGGTGATGGCATCCAGTCAGCAGGCAGCAGGCGCAGAGGTCCGTTTCTTCTCCAGCACTCATCCCGATGCAGAAAACAGCGTCGAGCAGATCGCCCGCAGCCGGGGACTCGAAACGGTCACCGGATTGCGACTGGCCAAGCACTTGCGCTGGACCTCCTTACCCAGAGATGTCTCCCGACTTCGCCGCTCGATCGAGGCGGAGCGTCCCGACTTCCTTCACTGCCATCTCGATGGAGATCACCTGCTGGCTTGCCTTGCCTGTGGGAAGAAGGGTCCCGGAGTGATCCGAAGCAGCTACCAGCTCGACCCCCCGAGCGGCTGGCGTGCGGCGTGGACCGCCGCTCGGACACGATTGTGGCTGCCGCCCTCCAGCCGAGCAGAAGATCGATTGCTCCAACAGCACCCGAAGTTACGAGGCCGCACCCGAATCACCGCCCCTCCGGTCGATCTACAACGGTTCGCTCCCGCCGCTGATCCCGGCCTCTCTGCTGATCGAGATGCACCGGTGGTGATCGGCGTCGTCGCTCGAATGCAGAGGCACCGCAGATTTCCCCAGTTGATCGAGGCGTTCGCTGCCGCCGCAGCAGAGGATTCTCGGTTACAACTGGTGATCCTCGGCCGCGGAACTCACCAGGATGAGGTGGCGAGGATCCCCGCACAGCAAACCGGGCTCGGCGATCGGATCCGATTTGCCGGCTACATCGACCCCGATCTCTACCCGCAGCAGTTGCGCCGATTTGACCTGCTGCTCTTTCTCGTGCCTGGCTCCGATGGGACCTGTAGAGCCGCCCGCGAAGCACTCGCCTGCGGCGTTCCGGTGATCGCCAGCCGCCGTGGATTGCTGCCAGACCTGATCCCGGAGCAGTGCGGGCTACTGCTTCAAAATGAAGCAGTAGATACGATGACCCGTGCTATTCTCACTCTGGCGAGGGACCCCTTGAGACGGAAGGGGATGGCTGATAATGCACGCCAACATGCCCAGAAGACTTTTGACGCCAAGACGCTGGGCTCTGATCTGATCGCCGATCTGGCCCAACGGTCCTCGGCAAGCCGCCCTGATCTGGCGCAAAATCCAACTCATCGGTAAAGATTCCCTCACCGTTGGCCGAAGAAGGCTTAGGGCCCAGACGGACTGGGTCAGCGAAGCCTAGCCGGCACTGTTGAGTTTTACGCCGGCACCATGAGAAAGGTCTGGCCATGAACGCCAACACGAACGGCAGCACCAGCTGCAACAACGTCAACTACCCGACTACTCGGGTAATCACAGGTGTCCTGGGGTTCCTTGCCCTCTGCACCATCGCCACCAACTACGCCATCAATGCAGCGTTTGATGCGAACGTCTTCTTTGCGGTGATCGCCACCTCACTGGTGACCTGCTTCGCCATCTGCACCACCTCGATGTGGAAGAGTGGCTACCAGGTCTTCAGCGGCAACGTCGACAACGCCTATGATGCGTCCTGCTATTGGAATACCGCTGCTCAGGGATTCCTCTACGCCGGACTCCTTTTCTGTGGCGGTGCCTTCTTCAGCTCCTACGCGGCCAGTGCCGTCGTTGCGGTGGAGGCGATCTACTTCCCCTTCGTCGTCAGCATCTGTGGATACTGGGTCACCAAGGCCATCTCCAATGCTTGCACCAACTGCGTGATCGAGAATCCTGTCGCCAACGCTTCCAACTGGACCAACAACGCATCGGTGGCTACGAATGCTACAAGTGACATCAATGTCACGAATACCGAAACTGTCAGTTCCTAATCGGATATTCAATCTGACAGAAATTTCGCGGTCAATGCCAGAGGAAGTGCCCATACAGGGCACTTCCTCTACTTTTTTTGTCAGACTAACAGCTCTGGCTTCTCCCCCGCCTGCGACTCTCGGATCACGACCATTTGTTCCGTATAGAGCAAGTGCTTGCATATGGAGCGTAAGATCCTACTCTTGGGTCGTATCCAGATTTTCGTTTAAAGCGAACTGGTAAATATTGATCTTCGATCATTAGGAGTGTGTCTTGCGCCGAATATTCGGTGCAATTATTCGACAAAATTGGAGCAACTGTTATGAGTCTGCGTATATATACCTGTGTTGTTTTTGTGATCGCATCCATCATTTTCTTACCCTTGTCGTCGATCGTCGACGCCTCCGATCAGGTCTTCATCGATACCGCGCAGATCCAGATCATTGGAGCCCACGCCGAGGACCATCTCGGAGCCTCCACCTCGGGTGCCGGAGATGTGAACGGGGACGGGATTCCCGACATCGTCGCTGGAGCCCCTGGATCCGATAACCGCTCCCACAACACCGGTGGAAAAGCTTACGTGATCCTCGGTTCCAGTTCCCCCGCCACCGAACTGGACCTGCTATACCCCCACCCCGGAAGTGTCATCATCATCCAGGGTGCACCTGGCGGTTCGATGCTGGGAGCCTCGGTCTCTGGCGCCGGTGACATCAACGCAGATGGTTACGATGACTACATCATCGGTGCCCCCGGAGCCTCCAGTAGCGACCCCGATGAGGAAGAAGCAGGACGAGCGTACATCATCTACGGCTCCGCCAATCCGCCGGCAATCATCGACGTATCCAACCTTGGATCTTCCGGAGTCGAGATCATCGGTGCCCGCGAAGGTTCGCATCTGGGCGCTTCCGTCTCTGGTGCCCGGGACTTCGATGGAGATGGCTTTGCCGATATCCTCCTCGGAGCCCCCGAGGACTCCAACGACTCCCTGGAAGTGTGTGGAAGTGCCTTCCTGATCCGTGGAGGCAACTCTCTTCCTTCCATCATCGACCTCAAGAACTCCCATGGCAATGTGACCATCTTCCGCTCCGGTGGACCCAATCAGGAGGTGGGATCGTGCGTCGCCGATCTCGAGGACTTCAATGGAGACGGATACTCGGACATCGCCATCGCATCGATGCGCCACTCCGACGAGTCCTCCGCAAATGCGGGACGCGCCTGGATCATCTATGGAGGTAGTACTCCTCCTGCTGAAGTCGCACTCAACGACATCGCAGCCAGTGGCCTGACCAGTACCACCATTCGGGTTCCCCAGGCCAACCATGAACTGGGGCAATCGATCTCCTGTGCCGGCGATTCGGATGCGGATGGAGACACGGAACTGCTGATCAGTCGCTCACTCCACGATCACAATCCTGAAACGATTGCCAATGTGGCGTACCTGGTTCGTGGAGGGTTCAGCCCCCCTGCCGAGATCAATCTCGCCAACCCTGCACCATGGATCACCAGGTACATGAGTTTCTACGACAATGATGAAGACGGTCAGTCGGTTCACACCACTCTCGACTTCAGTGGTGACGGTATCGATGACCACATCATCGGCATCTCCCGATCGATCTTGCTCGATGTTGAAAAAGGAATGGCTCACCGGGTCAATGGTGGCCAGATGCTGGGTGAATCCCAGTTGCTGGACCTGTTCCAGCATGAAGGACGCGGATACCTCGGTCTCACCGAAGGGCAAGAAGTAGGTGTCTCGGTCGGTGCCGCTGGCGACTTCAATGATGACCGAGGAAACGACCTGTTGATCGGTGCGGCTGGAGCGAAGCCCTACGGACGCTACATGGCAGGAAGCGTTTACATATTCCTCGGTCACAAACTGCGTTCTCCCAACAACGTTCAGACCGTTTGCCTGGGACAGACCGTCGATGTGACCTGGAACAACCGTGCGGTGTACGACGAAGTCGATCTGTTCAAAGATGGAAACTTGCTGGAAACCTTGCCAGGTGACACCGAGGCTTACACCGATTCAGGAGTCGCCTACGGAGATCACAACTACTCGGTCCGTGGACGGCGTCGTGGAATCAATACCGTCAAGCGCAGCAGCGACATCCGCGTGATGATACCGATCGCGGCTCTCGACTGTACATCCCTGCACAGGGACATCTCCATCTCCTGGAGTAACAGTGATAACTACGACCTGATCGACCTCTACCGCGATGGTGTGCTGCAGAGCACTCTGCCGGGTGGGAGCACCTCCTACCACGACACCAATGTCTCTTCTGGAATCCACCAGTACAGTGTGGTGGAGCGCGGAGATCGAACCACGACACTCTCCACCAGTTGCAGTATCACTGCGCTGATGCCGCCCTACACCGCCACCTGTAGTGCCGCTCCAGATGCCCAGAATCAGATCATCGCCACCATCCACTGGAACCTGATGCCGAATCCAAATGGATTCGAACTGATCAACATCTACCGCGATGGAGCCCACATCCAGACACTCGCCGGAGATGCCACCACCACCACGGATGTCATCTCTGCAGGACGCTTCATCTATGAGATAGAGGGTGTCGCCGATGATGGACGAGCGGTCAGTGCTCGTGCCACTTGTGAACTGGTCGATCCCATCTCGGTCGACAATCTCACCTGCGCCTCGGATGTGGACATCGCCACCTTCAGCTGGCTCAATACCGACGCCTATGACTACATCATCATCGAGTTCGGACCGGGAACCGACTCCTCCACCGTGACCGAAATCGATCAGATCCCTGGAACTAGCCAGAGTTACACCACCCAGATCCAGGGTGGACCTGGCGACTACGCGGTCTGTGTGCGCGGGGTCAAGTTCACCGGAGAAAGCGGAAGAAGCTGCTGCACCCTGACCGTTCCCGATCCGCTGGGGGCCCTCAACTGTTCCGCCTCCGGCTCATCGGTGTTCCTCTCCTGGAGCAACGGTGGAACCTACGACAGCATCGCGATTCGCCGCGACGGCTTCCTGATCGATACCATCTCGGGAAGTAGCACCAGCTACACCGATCAAGACGTTTCCTATGGAGATCGCACCTACTCGATCACCGCACAGCGTCGTCAAGGGATCTCTGCCGCACAATCGTGTGGACTGACGGTCCTGCGCAGTCCAGCAGCGTTGACCTGCAAGGGTGAGGGGGATCAGGTTCGCCTCAACTGGCAGAACCCCGCGCCCGCCTACGACCAGGTCGAGGTGATGCGAGGATCGACGCTCCTCGCCACCGTGAGCGGCACCACGACCGAGTACATCGACTCCCCGCTGGCCGCGGGAGATTACTCCTACACCCTTCGAGGTCTCAAGGGATCCAGTGAAAGTGATTCGACCCACTGCACCACGGTCATTCCCGAGGCGATCACCGCCCTCGGAACCGGACTCGTCGAGGGCACTCACATGCTACTCACCTGGGCCCCCACCGAGGACGCCACATCGATCCGGATCTTCCGCGACGGAATCGTCATCGCGACCCTTCCCGCCTCGGCAACCTCTTACATCGATCCAACACTCGACCCGGGCACCTACCAGTACTGCTTGCGTGCCAGGATCGACAACAACCACAGCGTCGACACCTGTACCCCGGCCATCGTGCCAGCCCCACCGGTGGAGATCATCTGTGGAGTAGATTCGGCCATCGCCACCATCAGTTGGACCAATGCAGAGGCCTACGACAATGTGATCCTCAAGCGCGATGGAGGCACCATCCTGGAAGACCTCGATGGCCTCGCGACCAGTTATGTCGATAGCATCGCCGGACCGGGTCCTCATCTTTATGAGGTCAGTGGCCGCATCGGAGATCACGAATCGAAGACCATCGCCTGTGAGGTCACCGTTCCGTACCCACCCGCCGATCTGACCTGTTCAGTCTCGGGTGGAGTGGATTCGGTTCTGACCTGGGTCAACACCCAGCCCTCCACCACCATCGAGGTGTGGCGCGACGGTGCGTTGATCGCCGAACTCGATCCCTCCAGTGCTGGATACACCGATGCTGGTGTGGTTCCTGCGACCTACAGCTACTGCGTGTTGAATCGCTTCGGCCCCAAGACCAGTGCCTCCGCTTGCTGCACCCTGTTGGTTCCTGCTCCTCCGACCAACTTCTCGTGCCTCTGCAGCGCCGGAGATGTCGACATGAGTTGGACCAATAACGAGGAATACGACAGCGTGACCCTGCTCAGAGATGGAGCCGTCATCGCGGTTCTGCCAGGAGCCACCACCTCCTACACCGATCTCGCCACCGAACCTGGTTCGCACACCTACACCCTCAGTGGTGCCAAGGACGGCAACAGTTCCTCGACGGTGGATTGTTCCGAAGATGTTCCCGCTCCGGCGACCGATCTTCAAATCACCGCACTCGCCTCGACCACCTCATTGTCGTGGAGTCACACCGGGCCTGGAGACACTGCTGAACTGACCAGAAATGGCATGCCAATCGCATCCTTACCCGCAGCGACCCAGTCCCATGACGACACCGGACTGGCCCCGGGCGACTACCAGTACTGCGTCACGATGCACATCGGTGATGCCA
This sequence comes from Planctomycetota bacterium, assembly GCA_018694835.1. Taxonomy (GTDB): domain Bacteria; phylum Planctomycetota; class UBA8108; order UBA1146; family UBA1146; genus QNYK01. The sequence goes on from JABHOG010000011.1 coordinate 28,565, forward strand.
CCAGTACCACCATCTGCGCGACCATTCACGTGCTGGCCGATCCGAGCGACTTCAGTTGTTCGACCGTCGCGGGCAATGTCGAGATCTCCTGGACCAACAACGACAGTTACAGCACTCTCACTCTCAACCGTGACGGCCAACTGCTGGCGATCCTCTCGGGAGGAGATAGCTCCTTCCAGGATGCGATGCCTGCACACGGTGCTCACAGTTACGACCTGACCGCCCACGGTGGCCCGTCCAGCACCAGTGCCACCGTCGATTGCAGCGTCGATGTTCCATCTACCCCCACCGACATGGCTTGCTCGGCACTTGGCTCCACCGCTTCACTCTCATGGACCTTGCCAGCACCCGGTGAAACCATCGAGTTGAGTCGTAATGGCACCGTCATCGCCATGCTCGCAGGAGGTGCGACCTCTTACGTAGATATGGGAGCTCCTGTCGGTACCCACGAGTACTGCATCGTCAACATGATCGGTAGTGGCACCAGTGCCACCACCTGTTGCAGTGCACGGGTACTCGCTGCCCCGACCGATTTCTCCTGTGCAGCAGTCGCCGGAGAAGTTGACATCTCATGGACCAACAACGATGTCTACGACACCATCACCCTCAATCGTGACGGCCAGTTGCTGGCCATCCTCACCGGAAGCGACAGTTCCTACCACGATGCGACTGCAGGAGCCGGAGCTCACAGTTACGACATGACCGCCGATGCCGGCGCCGCCAGCATCAGCGATACCGTCGATTGCACCGTCGATGTGCCCTCGACCCCGATCGACATGGCGTGCTCGGCGCTGGGATCGACCGTATCCCTCTCCTGGACCTTGCCCACCGACGGCACTTCCGTCGAGGTGAGTCGAGATGGAGCCGTCATCGCCACCCTCGGTGGTAGTGCCACCTCGTACGAGGATATCGGTGCTTCCGCAGGTACCCATGAGTACTGCGTCGTCAACCAGATCGGTAGCGGCACCAGTGCAGCGACCTGCTGTTCTGCGCGCGTGCTCGCGGCTCCAACTGGCTTTGGCTGCGTTGCAGTGTCCGGCGAGATCGATATCAGCTGGACCAACAATGATGTCTACGACACCATCACTCTCCACCGAGATGGACAACCGCTGGCGATCCTCGCCGGAAGCGACAGCTCGTACCACGATGCGACTGCAGGAGCCGGGGCACATAGTTACGACATGACTGCCGACGCCGGTGCTTCCAGTATCAGCGACACCGTCGACTGCACCGTCGATGTGCCTTCGACCCCGATCGACATGGATTGCTCTGCTCTCGGGTCGACCGTCTCTCTCTCGTGGACCCTGCCGGCTCCCGGCACCACCGTTCAGATCTCTCGTGATGGAACTGTGATCGCCACCCTCGGAGGTGGTGCCAGTTCCTACGATGACTCGGGATCTCCGGTCGGCACCCATGAGTACTGTGTGGTCAACCTGATCGGTACCGGCACCAGTGCTGCGACTTGCTGTTCTGCTCGGGTGATCTCCGCTCCGACCGGCTTCGGCTGTGTCGCCACCTCTGGTGATGTGGTTCTCAGCTGGACCAACACCGATGATTACGACACCCTGTCGTTGACACGAGACGGTGCGTTGCTGGCACTACTGCCCGGAACCACCAACAGCTTCACCGACCCGGCCCAGCCTCATGGTCCACACAACTACGAGTTGACCGCCAACCTCGGTGAAGCGAGCACCTCCTCCACAGCATCCTGCTCGGAAGAGGTCCCCTCTACTCCACAGAACATCAGCTGTTCGCTTGCGGGTGGATCCACCGTGCAACTGGCGTGGGACCTCCCCGCCGCAGGCGACTTCATCAGTTTGACCCGTAACGGTGCCCCCATCGGCTCGCTGGCAGGATCGGACACCAGCACCACCGATAATCCGGGCCCCGGAACCTACGAGTACTGCCTGGTGGTCAACATCGGTAATGGCACCGGAGCCACCACCTGCTGCACCATCGTGGTGCCGCAACCGCTCTCCGGAATCGCCTGCAGCACCATCGGTGACGGCAACGCCCTTTCCTGGAGCAACGGAGAGGCCTATGACCTGATCCAGATCTCTCGCGATGGCGTGCTGGTTGGTTTCGTCGGTGGAACCGAAGAAAGTTACACCGACCTCCCGCTGGAAGCCGGAACCTACTCCTACGAAGTCGTCGCGACACTGGCGGGATCCCAGACCGCTCCCATCACTTGCTCGGTGACCATCTTGCCGGCGCCCATCAACCTCTCTTGCACCTTCTTCGGTGCGCCGATTCATCTCAACTGGGAAAACACTGCGACCTACTCGACGATTCATATCGAGCGCAACGGAGTCCTGATCTCCTCGATTCCGGGTTCCGCCACCAGCACCATCGATGTGGTCCCTGCCCAGGGCACTTACACTTACAATATCTGGGCTGAGCATGCCGATGGAATCACCACCTCCACCACCTGCTCTGGATTCGTCAAGACCTTCCTGAGAGGGGATGCCAACAGTGATACCCACTGCGACATCGCCGATGGAATCTGGGTACTCAACTGGCTCTTCGTCAATGGAGCAGAGCCGACTTGCTTCGATTCGGCAGACTTCGATGACAACGGAATCGTCACCATCGGCGATGCCATGCTGATGATCTTCTACTACCTGCATGCGGATGGAACGCCGCTGATTCCGCCCGCCGCACCCTACCCGGATGCCGGTCTGGATCCGACCGACGACGTACTCGACTGCATCGATTCCCCCTACTAGGAGATCGAACTACACAGAAGTGAGAACTGACCGGGTCCCGCTGAATCGTCAGGTTCAGCGGGACCCGTATTTCTTGGCACCATCGGGTTCAAACCGGAGAGATGCCGTCCACGAGATCGTGGTGTATGCTTGATCAGAGAGGCCTCTCAGTTGGAGGTTTCAGGTTGTGAAAGGCGATACCCATGGCAGCGGCCGGAAACTCGATGGCCTATCCCGAGATGAATGGACACGGAGCCGGCGATTCGACGGCAAACGTGGGTGCCTACGGCCCTTTCTGCTCCAGTTGCCCGATTCGTAACAGTTGCGGGAAAATCTGCGATCTGGTCGAGAATCTAATCCCCAGCATGGAGCGAGGAAGAGTCGATTCTGAGGACCTCTCCCGACTCTACATGGGCCTTCGAAGCGTCAATGTGCTGCTCGATAACATCGAAATTCTGACTCCCCGTCAGCAAGAGGTGGTGCGACTCTACTACCGTGAATCACTGATGCAGCAGGAGATCGCAGAGCGATTGAAAGTGTCGCAACAGGCGGTCGCCGACTCCCTGGTCCGTGCAAGACGGGCAGTAGGACGTCATTTTGGTGCCCGAGAGTTGGCCAAAAACTCGAGCCGGTAGTTCGTTTCAACCGCTCGATTCCGGAAATCTTTACCGCTCTACAGCCCCTCTATCTGGGCCGATTGACACGCCACAACTCTCGGATAGAATTCAGGTTGGTGAAGAAACGATGCCCTGGGGCTCCTGTAGTCCCGTCGATATTCAGTTTCAGCAAGTCGAGTCGTCGCCCCTGATGTGCGATTTCGCTGACTCCCCTGAACGTTTCTTCGAGCATTCTTGGCCACATCCACGTGGCCACTTCAGTCGACTTGGAGGGGATGGGCCGTGGTTGCCTACCCTGCGCAAGCCCGAGGTAGAGTCATTCAGAACAGAGTCCTTCAGAACCGAGGCCGTCAGGAAAGTACCTTTCAGGACCGTAGCATTCAGGACCGTAACAATGCAGGAGACCGTACCTTTCGGTTCCTTGAGTTACAGCGCCTGAACATCCCGCTCTCCTGCGAGTCGTTTCACTGATCGTCACGATCCTGTTTGTACTCGAGAAAGAATCTTACCGGCTCCCGAACAGGGACCGTAGTGATGAAAGACGAATCATGATCTCTCGACCATCATCCGATTCCCGCAGTTCACAGTTTTCCCTCGCCGACCTGGCACCCTGGCTCCCGGTGATGGTGCTACTGGTCTCACTGGCCGGATCTCTCCAGGCGCAGGTTCCCTGCCCCGTCAGCGATCCCCCCTTCGGAACTTGCTTCGTGCAGAACACCAGTTATCCAGGAGACTACCCCTGGGCAACCACGGTGATCGACGGAGAGTCGAGTCTCGTCGTCGCCGATGCCTTCAGTGGTTTCTTCTACAAGTACCAGATCAACTCA
>JABHOG010000074.1 GCA_018694835.1 Planctomycetota bacterium
AAAAACGGCCCCGAGGAAACCCCGGGGCCGTCACACTCACTCGTTTCCGGATCCAGGTTAGTAGCTGTTTTGCATCTGGTTCGACTTGCTGCCAGTGGATTCCTTGTTGCTGCCGACCGAAGCTGCCGCGACGTGGCCATACTTCTTATTGAGGTTGAAGAAAACCAGCGCCAGCGGGATTGCCAGTGCAGCGATCCAGCGGAACGCCATCTTGCCGGCATAGGCAGCGGCCGCTTCAGCGGTGGCTCCTACGTTGTCCACCATGTAAGCCGCAATGTAGGAGTCCTGGATCGCTCCGATCGCAGGAGCCGCAACATAGCCGACCACCAACATTCCTGCTCCGCCCATCAGGCACAGTCCCATGGCACCACTGTTGGGGATCCGCTCGGAGACGAAACCGAGCATCGTCGGCCAGAAGAAGCAGATGCCGCCATAAAAGACGGTGGCGGTGAGGAAGATGGCTGGGAAAGTCTCGGCGTAGGTCATGGCAAAAAGACCGACCCCTCCGAGCACTGCCGATCCCATCAACAGTCCGGTCGGCGAGAACTTGTGGACAAATCCTCCGGCGAAGTAACGAAGCACTGCCATCAGACCACTGCCGTAGACCAGCACGAGGATCCCGGCACCCGCTGTCGTCGAGCTGGTTCCCATAGAACTTTGCATCGCGGGTGTCATGATCTCACCCATCCAGCGTCCAGGTCCCAGTTCCAGTGTGGCGGTCAGTCCCATGCAGCACAGCATCAGCAAGAAAAGCGGTGAAGTGATGGAGGCCGTGACCTGTTCATCGGAGACGTTCGATTGAATCCGTTCGGTCTGGGGAATCTCCTGCCCCAGGAACAGGTAGCCATATGCGAGGGTAGGAAGCAGCACCAGTGCCATCTTGGCCTGCAGAGCGGAAAGTCCCAGCAGGGTCCAACTGGTCAGAGCCGCATCGTAAGCAGTCTTGAACGCCACGCTCCAACTCGCCGGATCCGCAACAACGGATGCAGAATCTGCCAGTACACCCGCTGCCAGCGCGGCATCGGCCGCTGCATTGCTGACCCAGAAGCCAAACAGCGCACCGATGATGATTCCCACCGGCCAGAAGACATGGAACTGGTTCAATCGTGTGGTCTTGTTGTCGGAGTAGAGGGTGGCGACCAGCGGATTGCAGCCCGCCTCGACGCAGCCGTTGCCGATGGCAATGACGGAAGCTCCCAGCATCAACTGACCAAAACCATCCGCGAACATCATCAGGATCACGCCAAGGATGTGGCAGACAAACGCCATCTTGAGCGAGACCGCGATGCCGATCTTCTCGATCACCGGTCCCAGCAGAATGATGGCGACTGCAAAGCCACCGAGGGATGCACCGCCGACCCAGCCCGCTTGTGCATTGCTGAGTCCATACATCGAACTGAAATCACCCATCGATGAGGTGATGACGCCAAAGGCGATGGAGGTTGCGATCAGTGAGATGCAACTGGCCCAGAAGAGCCGTGCCTTGCCTGCATCATCGAGTACTTGAGACATGTATGTCACCCCTTTTCCAAATGCTGTGGTTTGCAGGGAGCCTGTCCTGCCATGTCCATAGTGGGACAAAGGTTCGCCAACATGTCAATCAAGGAATTTGGAAGGAGTGGAACCCGTTGTTAACATTTCTTCTTGCATGCCTATTTGTTAATGTTTACAATCTGGGCTAGTCGGGACTTAAACACTGAGGAATCGCAAACCTATTCACTTTGCTCTTCATCTCTATTGAGTTGCCCATCGCCTATGAGGTGGTGGGCAACTTATTTTAATTCTCCCAACAATCGCCTCCACGCCTCGATTTCCACCTGCTGCAGGTGCCGCTTCCCCAGCTTCTTTGAGTGCTGCAACAGTTGTCTGCGAAATCGTCCATCTTCACTGAACCGCAGCACCAGTTGAGCCAGCTGCCGTGCATCCTGACGGCTGAAGATTCCCGGATGACTCTCTCCGAGGAGGCCCAGATTGCCAGGCGCATCGCTGGCCAGAATCGGAATCTCTGCGACCAACGCCTCGCTGATGATGTTGGCTCCGCCCTCGTCGAGGGATGGGTGTATCAGTAGATCAGATCGAGCCAGTTCGCTTCGCACCCGCGCAGCAGACACCGCTCCGAGCCAGCGCCATCTCGGTTCTCTTCGCATCGCCTGGGTTGCCAACCTGCGATACTTCGGCTCCTCGATCCCCCCCAGGTGCACCACCTCCAGTCGACGCCCATCGGCGATCCGATCGGGTAGCCAGCGCAACGCTTCCAGTGGCAGCAGCGGATCCTTGACCCGGCGCAGAAATCCCACCACCAGCAGACGAAACCTCGTCTTCAGCGGTTTCCTGCCGCTAGGGAGTGGTCTTGCAGACTGTGGTACGAAGTGGACTCGCCCTGCCCAACTCGATCGGATCTTCGCGGGCAACGAATCGACCGCACCCCGGTACAGTGACACCAGATGGTCTGCCTGCTCCAGACTCTTGAGCACTCGCCGTGCCGGCGCTCCGCCGGAAGGAAGATGGAGATCAGTTCCACTCAAGGCGACCACCACCGGCAAGGACCGATCGCGCTTCTTCCATTCACAGATGGCTCGATGGGAATGACCGGCATGAAGTGCCAGAAGAACATCTCCTACTGGCAGAGGAGTTCGCGGATGATCACGAACTCGATGGACCAGAACCCGACAACCGAGTTGCCGAAGCAGCACACTCCAGCGCCGTACGGTGCTGTGATTGCCGGCGCGAAATCCCGGCCGGCTCGGGTCTGTCAGGACGATGATCACCTAGAAACTGGCCGGACGAGCCTCGACTGCGGAGCGGGATCCGGAAGCAATGCCTCGTGCACTCTCCTGGATGAACTCTGCGATCTCACGCACCTCGGTCCACTCGCTCTCCTTGAGAACCGTGGCCGCCTCGGGAATGGTACGCCCACTTCGATAAAGGACCCTGTGGGCATCCTGGATCGCACGCCGAAGATCCGCATCGATCCCTGCTCGGCGTAAACCGACCACATTGACCCCACGAACCGTCGCCCGATCTCCGGTAGACAGCATGAAGGAGGGTATATCCTGAACCGCAACTGCCGCTCCCCCCAACATTGCCAGCCGACCGACCCTGCAAAATTGATGGACCAGGGCGTTGGCGGAAAGAAAGGCTCCCGCTCCAACCCGAGCGTGGCCCGCCAGAGAGCAGTGATTGGCCATGATCACCTCATCCTCGACGAAACAATCGTGCGCCACATGGGCGCCGACCATCAACAGGCAGTCGTCTCCAATGCGAGTACTACTACCGGGACGAGAAGCGCGGTGCACCGAGACATATTCACGCAACACGGTTCGGTCGCCGATGATGACCTGACTCGGCTCTCCCGCCCATGCCAGATCCTGAGGGTCATGCCCGATCACAGCGTGCATGTGCACTTCTGATTTTTCACCGATCACGGTTCCTGGCCCGATGTATGCGTGACCCAGGACCTTGCAGCCGGATGCCAGAATCGCTCCCGCCTCGATGATGGCGAAGGGACCGACCGTCACATCCGCGGCCAGTTGAGCTTCGGAATGGATGACTGCAGTCTTGTGAATCGGCACGGTACCTCCTGAACTATGATCCGCCTGGCTCGAGGTGGTTTCAGTAGTCAGGCTCACAGCCCAAGACGACCCAAGACACCGCGGATGTTCCACCGCCTACGATGACATCGATGGGAGTCCCGTGATAGTGAAGAGCAGCGAGACGCCGGGGACTAGCCCTCTTCTTCTCTCTTGCTCTTGCGGATTCGCAGTTCATCGGGAATATTCTGCATATCTTCCCACAACCATTGCCAGCCAGTCCTGACCCGCTGGATGTAATCGTCGCTGGAAATGGGATCGAGACCGCTATCTCGATCGAGGATCATTGCCAGTGTCTTGTCGACGATGTGATAGACCTTTAACTCGCCCTCTTCCAGTTCCGGGAAGCCGGGATAAGCGCCCTCTAGACGCACCGCACGATCATCTCGAAGAGCCCCGATCAGATAAGGGACGGCACGCTCGCGATGCTCAGCGATCTCCTCCATCACCTGGTTATAGAAGCGCCCATCAAGGGGGTCAGTGAGAGCATCCAGCAGTCCACGAATTCCTGGAGTGCCGAGGATGGGTCCCCTCAACATCGTCTCCGAGATGATGGTCGCGGATCTGCGACGGATGTCACGGCGGGCCATGTCGAGGTCGGTACGGCCATTCATCAGAGGCTGAGGAAAGGACAGTTCCTGCAGCCGGCCATCCTTGACCGATGTCAACTTCCCCTCAAACTTTCCGTTGTACTGATGTTCGAGGTGTTGTTTCGCTTCCTTGAACTCGAAGGTGAGGTCCTGGAAGTAATCGCAGGTCAGGGTCCCCTCCACCAGAAATTGCGCCTCCGCGCGAGGAACCAGCTGGAAGCCATGTAAACTGAGGCCCCGTTCGATGATCAAACGGGTGATATTGATCTCGGTGGGATCCCCATCGAGAGTCTCCGAGACATCGACGTGGGCGGTGCCCCGTTCTAGCGTCTGGAGATTTAGCGTCTGGAGTGTTGGCTCGAGGCTCTCCCCCGTCGGTGCGTCACAGGATGAGAGACAGACCACCAGCGCGAGCAGGAGAGCGCAGCGTACCGAAAATCTCTGAAAACTTGAGCGCAGGATTTTCTTGCACTGGAATTTCGAGCAGCGCAGCGAATCCGCTGGCGGGCTCACTGTACCGGGGATGTCGAGCTGCAACTCGGGTCGGGACTGGAACTTGTTCATCGATGATCTTCCCTCTCCACTGGTATCGGCGGCCAATTGGCTACAAACTAGCCACTCGACCTCTCAGGATGACGCCGAGTGGAACCACTTTCCTTCGCAGCGACCTGCAACCACAGGATACCCGGACAGGAGCCCGATGACTCACGGAACCCTCAGCTTCCTCAAGGCACACGGTGCAGGAAACGACTTCTTGCTACTCGATGAGGCGCAGGGTCCGGTCCCGAGCGATTTCTCGCGCCTCGCTCCGTCCCTCTGCTGTCGCAGGACCGGGGTCGGAGCCGATGGAATCCTGGTGCTCCGGCAGCAACAGATCCCCTTCATGGAGTGCTGGAATGCCGACGGCTCCCGGGCGGAGGCGTGCGGAAACGGAATCCGAATCGCGGCGCTGTCACTACAGGATCGTCAGCAAGATTCGATCCGTATCGGAACCGATGCCGGGATCGTCGAGGTGCAGCTGCTTCGCGATGAACAGGGAGAATTCAGTGCCGAAGCGGCACTCGGTCAGGCCACCGTCGACATCCCCACCTCGAAGATGGTCGATGGCTCAGTTCTGATGCTGACACCGGTCCACATCGGCAATCCGCACCTGGTGGTGGTCGTCGATCCGGAATCGATGCCGGATCCACTCCCTCGCTTTGGTCCAGAGCTGGAGAACTCGGTCGCGGGTCGGACCAATGTCGGCTTTGTCAGGATCGATTCACCCCACCACCTCACCTTGCGCGTCTGGGAACGAGGGTGCGGTGAAACCCCCGCTTGCGGAACCGGCGCCGCTGCGGCCTTTGCCGCGCTGCTCCAGGCCGGAATCATCGCAGACCAGGTCGAGGTACAGATGCCTGGGGGAGTGCTGGGAGTTCGCATCGATGATAAGACTGGAATCTGCGTTCGCGGCCCGGCGAAGATCAGTTATCGGGGGGTTCTATCGCCAGAACAGTGGAACCTCGATGAGATGGAACTGAACAGCGACCAGGAAGCACAGCAGGTGCCGGTCGAGGGCTGATCGCTACTCGATCTGCACGCCATCTTCCGCAACGATTTCCCCGATCACCGAAGCCTGCTCCCCCGATCGAGTCAGACTCTCGATGATGGCGGTCTCTGACCCCGCGGCCGCAACGATCACCATGCCGACCCCCTGATTGAATACTCTATCCATCTCAGCAGTCTCGATTCCCCCTCGTTGTTCGATCAACGAGAAGATTGGTGGCCGCTGCCAACTCGAGCGATCGAGACGACATCCCAGTCCCGGTGGCAACACTCTCGGAATGTTTTCCAGCAAACCTCCCCCTGTGATGTGTGCGAGGGCGTGAAGGTCCTGGCCCTTTCGCTCGATCAGATCGAGAATCGGTCGAACATAGATTCGGGTCGGCTCGAGGAGCGCTTCGGCGAGTGTACAGCCGAGCCCTCCTGGGTCCTGATCGAGCGGCAGTGCACTGCCCTCGTCGAGCAGCGCCTTTCTCACCAGCGAGAAACCGTTCGAATGGACCCCGCTCGAGGCGATCCCGATGACGGCGTCCCCTGCCACCACCTGCTGACCATCGATGATGGACTCTCGCTCCACCACACCCACGGCGAAGCCGGCCAGATCCAGTTCTCCATCTTTATAGAATCCTGGCATCTCTGCGGTCTCCCCCCCCAGCAGAGCGCAACCGGAAAGTCGGCATCCCTGGGCAATCCCCTCCACCACCACTGCGATCGATTCGGGGGAGATCTTGCCGGTCGCGACATAATCGAGAAAAAATAGCGGTCGTGCTCCGCCAACGATCAAATCGTTGACACACATCGCAACCAGATCGATGCCCACCGTATCGAGAACTCCGCACTCGAACGCCACCTTTAACTTGGTTCCGACTCCATCAGTGGCTCCGACGAGGATCGGATCCTTCAGTGGCTGGCCAAATAACGAGCCGGCTTGATCGAGCAGACGAAAGTATCCACCGAAGGCTCCATGTGAACCCTTCAGCACCCGATCATCCTGGGTCGATTCCACTGCATCGCGAATCCGCCCGACCACTTCGTTGCCCGCATCGATATCGACACCCGCATCACGATAAGTGAGTCCCTTGGCGATCGGTTCTACCGGTGTCTCATCCGCCACGAGTGGCCTCCTCACGTTGTAATTCCCACAACCACTTTTCATCGAGATCATATCGCCTCAACAAGCGACGACTGCGACGAGCTCGTGAGGAGTCTCCCAGTTTTCTCGCCACCTGCCAGTCGAGGAAGAGCAGGTCGATATCTCTCTCATCCTGGGTCAATCCACTATCGAGAGCCACCCGAGCTCTTGCCATTCTTCCCCTGAGATAACAGCGCTGGGCATCGTCGAGAGCCCTCTCGACCCTCTTGCGGATGGCGGTGCGTCGCTCATCGGAGGTCAACCGGAGAGTCCAGCGAACACTGATCAAGGTGGTGATCAGTGCCACCACCGAACCACTCCATTGTGCCTGCCACCGATCGGGACCGGCCCATACCGTCGATCCTGCCGCCAGGAACGCCCAGCCGCCGCCACCGAGGACCAGCAGTAACAAGCCACGATAGATCCGACCGAGCAGGATAGGTCCGAGACCCGGGATCAAGGATGAGATCAGTAGAATCGCCCTCATGGGAATCGGTGCTCCTTCCGCGGTGGCCCCCAGTGTATCTCCCCCAAGGGTGTGAGGGGAGCAGATGGGATGCCTTGTCTGGGAAGTGGGAACAGGGGATCCTGAGGCCATGGAATCAGCCTCTCAACCCCCTGACCACGGATCGATCGAGCAGGTCCTCGATGCGGCTTTCAACCGACTGACGGAAGCGCTCCGGGTGACCGAGGATCAACTTCGGTTTGGCGATCTCTCGGAGATCGCCAATCCTCCTCTGGCACGGCGCTGGCAGCAATTGCGGCGGGTCACCGGAGCGCTGCGTCAGCAGCTGGAAGTGGATTCCGGCCCGCTATCTCTGCACCGCAATGTCGAGGGAGACCTGTTGCGGGGGCTTCCCGGTAGCGGCCCACATGGCGATCGGAAGCAGCTGATCCGCACCAATATCTGCCGCGCACGGGAAGCGGCTCGGTCGGTCGAGGAGGCGATTCGTTACTTCTGCCCCCCGCTCTGTGGCGAGGCAGAGGCGATTCGATACCAGATTTATCAACTGGAGTCTCTCACCGAGGGAATACTCCACCGCGGATCGAAGCTCGACGGTCGCCACCTGTACCTTCTGGTCACCGAAGAACTTTGCCTCGGTGACATCCTCGAGACCACCGCAGCCGCGATCGAAGGCGGTGCTTCGATGGTGCAGCTGCGAGAAAAGTCACTGGGAAGTGCCGATTTTCTGCAGCGAGCCCAGCAACTGAGAGAAATCACCGCAGAACGTGGAGCCTTGCTGATCATCAACGATCGCATCGAGATCGCTCGCCTCTGCCGAGCCGATGGGGTGCACCTCGGACAGCAGGACATCGCCCCTCATCAAGCCCGCGAAATCCTTGGTCCGGATGCCATCATAGGACTCTCGACCCACAATCCGCAGCAGGCGAGCGCAGCAGCTCTGGCCGGTGCGGATTACATCGGTGTCGGCCCCGTCTTCGATACCCAGACCAAGAAACATCGTGTGGCAGTCGGTACCAATTACATCAAAGAGGCTCGCCAGCAGTGTGAACTCCCGGGCTATGCCATCGGTCATGTCGATGAGGAAACCATCGACGAGGTGCTCACTGCAGGGGCCACCCGGATTGCCGTATGTACCGGCATCATCGCCAGACCAGACCCCCGGGGTGCCGCTCAGTTCTTGCACCAGAAACTGGTCGAGAACGCTTCTCGGGAGGTCTCCGATGGCCACCTCCGATGAACCAGAGGATCTCGAAGCGCAGACCTCTGCCACTTCAGCCCCCTCTCTGCTGAGGAGGCTCTATCTTCGAGTGCTCGCCGAAGCGGAGACTTCCAGGGGCCCCGCAGTGCTGGCTGCGGTCGCCTTCACTGAATCGAGCTTTTTTCCGATTCCACCCGATCCACTGCTGATCGCACTGGGGATCGGTGCTCCAAGAAGGGCGATTCCGCTGGCCATCCTGACCACCGTGATGTCGGTGCTGGGCGGGCTGCTGGGATACGCCATCGGAGCCTGGATGATGGATACCGTGGGCGATTCGATCATCGCTTTTTTCGGTGCACAGGCCACCTTCGAGGAGGTGAAGGGGAGATTCCTGGCATTCGGCTTTCTGTCGGTGGTCACCGCAGCGTTGACTCCAATCCCCTACAAAGTCTTCACCATCGCTGCCGGTGCGGCGGGGTTGCCGCTGGCCATCTTCATACCTGCCAGCCTCATCGGTCGTGGCACACGCTTCATCGCCGAAGGAGTGCTGGTCTGGAGATACGGGGAACCGATCCGCGACTTCATCGATCGCTGGTTTGCTGCGCTGACGATCGCAGCAGTCATCCTCGGCGTCCTCGGAGTGGCACTGCTTCAAGCCTAGCGCCACTGACCTGCGGTTCAGAGTTCTGCGGTTCAGAGTTCTGCGGTTCAGAGCTCTGCGGTTCAGAGCTCTGCGGTTCAGAGCTCTGCGGTTCAGAGCTCCAGTGCGCTCGAAATCCTCTGATGAAGTGAATCTCGCGCCTCTTCACCGGTCACCGCCTCGACTGCCATCGGAGATCCCACCACCGCCCGCGCTGTAGCTTCCACCTGCCACGCATCCTGATGTTCACTTGAGGTCAGGACTCGCAAGCCAGGTCCCGGATGCGCATCATCCGCTGCTGCAGGATCGGGCAAGCCTTCCATCGCAAACCAACCGGGAGGGTCCATCGTCTGGATGATGGCTATCGGCCAGTCCACATCACCGATGGACACCGATGCGATCACGTCAGCGGCCTCGCCATGTCCCGCCAGCACCACTCGATCGGGGTCGAGTCGCCGCTGGGCCAGCAGACTCTGACGCAATCTCTGCAATCCAAATGCAATCGTCGAAATGTCTTCATCGCGGTGATCCTCTGCGAGCCAGCTACCCCCTGATCCGTTCGAATAGATCGGTTCGACCACAACCAGGCAAGGCACCTCTCCCAGCAGAGTCCGCAACTCCTTCAACCGATCACCAGGGTCGACCCCCTGCTCCGACAACCAGATCAACAGCGGTGCCTGGCCGGCACTGCGCGCTGGAGCATCGATGAGGTAGCGCAGTGGTCTGGTCATGTAGACTGCCAGTGACCCATCGCTGAGTCCTCGGGCCACCGGTTCGGTGGCGACGATCCAGTCTGCACGAGCATCGCCTGCCTCCACTTCAACCCGATCCGATTCGAAGGAGGGAACGATGTGAATCGTCTTCATCGATGTTCCGCGACTGCGAAGTTGGAACTGACGTGCGGTCCCATCTCGCTCGAGGGTGTGGAATCCTCCGTTGACATGAACCACCACCGAACCGGGGTGCGCCTTGACGGCTCTCGCCACCGATTCCCCCATCGTGTTGTCCCACAGGCTCTGCACCTTCTCGAGACGCTGCTGTGGCTGCTGGTCGGTGTTCACATGTCCATGGCCCCGAACCGTTCGGTCGTAGCGATCCCAGTAACGTCGGGTATTGGGCAGCAGGGTGTCTGCGATGGTGGCGCGTTGATCGGCATCGAGAGCCGAAAGCCCGCCGCCGAAGGCAGCCTTGCGCCAGACGGAGCGGGGTACATTGGCAGCTACCACCGGAGATCCTGTCCGTCGAGCGAACTCGATGAGGGGTCGGTAGCCCGTCTCATAATTATTCCACGGCTCAGAATCGGCCAGAAATTGATCCTCACTGACCTTGCCCGCCAGGTAATCATCGAGCAACTGCTGACGATCCCGGCTGAACATCTCGAGCGAAACGACCACTGAACGGCCGGTGGCGTGGATTCCTTCCAGCACTGCAAGTTCCATCCGATGAGTGACATCATCCAGATGAGTCTCGCCCAGGAACACGACATCCTGATCGGCAACGTCCGCAATCATCGCCTCGACATCCTGCAGACTTCCATCGGAGGATCGATGAATCCGCACCCTGGAATCGAGCGGGTGCTCGCCCGAAGACCGAAGAGTGCTGTGCCCTCCCTGACAACCGACCAAGAAGGCCAGCATCCATAACAGCAGCCGGAGGCCGGCCCCGGATCTTTCACTCAACCGTACGCTCATCCGTTCACTCATCCGTTCTCTCATCCACTCAACTTTCCATGTTGCTCGATCCACCTTGCAGCGGCCTCGAGATCCACCACTCGAGCATCGACCTCGAGACTGGCAGACTGGGGTGTCTCTCCACGACCCGTCTCGACCAGGATCCTGGTCATCCCCAGTCGCTCTGCCGCTTCCATATCGCAGGGGGAATCCCCCACCATCACCGATCTTGCGAGATCGATCTCATGAGCGCGTGCTGCACGTTCAAACATCTGCGTTCCCGGCTTCCGACAAGCACACCCCGCATCGGGAAGATGGGGGCAATACTCGACCGAGCGGATGGTTGCACCCCAGGAGAGCGCATCCTGACACAGCCGATGATGGATTTTATCGACCTGGCTGGCCTCGGTCCAGCCCCTACCGATGGCGGACTGGTTGGTGACCACCACGATCGGGCAATCCAGTTGCCCGAGTAATCGCATCGCCTTCGGTGTTCCATCGTAGTAACGAAACTGGTCCGCTGAACGCACCGACTCGAAAACGTACTGGTTGATGACACCGTCTCGATCGAGGAATAGTCCCGGTTGGCCACTCAAGATCCGGAAGATCCCGTCGTGCGCTGGGCGAGTACATTTCGAACTGCGACCCTGAAAGCGTGGATGATCATGTGAGCCATCACCATGTGAGCATCCTGAGCAGGCTGCATCTGGTGCACCTCGACATGTAACGGATGGTCGACCAGACCTTTCAACGCTCCGCCATCAAAACCGGTCATCGCTGCGGTCTCACAACCCAGTTGATCGGCTCTTTGTATCGCAGCAATCAAGTTGGAGGAGTTTCCCGATCCGCTCATCGTCAGAACCAGATCTCCAGGACGGGCCCATTGCTGCACCTGCTCCAGGAAGATCGCATCGAAATCGAGGTCATTTCCCAGTGCCGTGAGAATGGAAGGGCTGTCATTGAGACACAGAACTCGCAGCCGCTTTGGCTCGGAGAAGGGGATCGCGTAGGTCGCCAGATCCTCCGCCAGGTGGGTCGCCGTCGCCGCACTCCCACCATTTCCAAAGAGCAGAAGTTGTCGATCTTGCTGCCAGCAGCGAATCACGCTGGCGGTGAAGCGCTCGACCGCTTCCACATCGATCATTTGCAACGCCTGCTGACTCTCTCCGAGGTAACGGACCAGTTGCTGGTGGATCGCCCGAGGATCCGGCTCCATTTTTGAGATATCGTTGGGTTCCAATGGATCTCCTCCCGAGACCTGAGGATACATCTTCACGGCCGGGTCTCCAGTCCAACGGGAGTACCCTTCGCCTGAGCCCTCTCCGGGGCTAGGATCCACCGGTCAGAAAGGAACTCATTGCTCAGCCTCTCCACCGCTCTGCTCCCTTCGTCACCACTCTCCCTGACTCAACAGGTCCGCTGGCTCCTCGATGGCGAAATCCCCGGGATCGTGATCGGAGCCGAGATCGAGCGCGGACAGATCGCCGCACTGGTGCAGGAGGTCGTTGGAGCGGGCCACCAGCTGACCGCTCTGGAAGCACCACTGCCCCACCCCAGGGCTGGTACCCAACGACGACACCCAGAGTTTTCGAGGCACCCTCGCCGCTGTTGCCCCTCGCTGGCAGCCCTCGAGGAATCGGAGCGGCTCGCGGCGCAAACTTCTCTGCTCGACGCTCTGGAACTGGCCGATCGCCACCAATTGGGAGGGGTGCTCCTCTCTCCCTCCAATCCAGGGGGGCACGACCCGACCGCCGGATGCCAGCGATTGATCGCCGAGACGCAGCAAAAGATCGACCGGATCGGATCCACCGAAGATCCGCAAACCGCGGCACAGGTGGCGCGTTGGATCGATCAGCAGCGACAGCAGTTGAAGGCGCTGACCCGGCCGGATATGGCGGCACAGCATCGCCAACAGAAGTCGCAAGATGCACTGCTGCGGAGTCTCGACCCGGCGCTCGAGCGTGCTTCCGAACTGGGTATATCCATGGCACTGCGTGAATCGGATCGCATCGGCGGACTGCCCGATCGCAGCGGATTCCTCGAGCTGTACCAGATCTTCCACGGAGCTCCGTTGCGCTGGATCGCCGATCCCGCTGCGGCGCAATCACTGGCGATCTTGCAAGGCCTCGAGACGGTCGATCCACTGCCCGAAGATGGGGCGAGGATCGAGGGGTGTTACCTTCGCGATCTGCTCGACGGCTCGCTGGTCAACCTCGGTGACGGCCAACTCGATCTTCAGCCGCAGTTCAGTGCTTTCGCCGACGATGATCTGCGGGTTATCGAGTTATCGATGGGCACGACCTCACAGCAAGTGAGAGAAGTGGCGAGCCTCTGCAGGTCCCTCGGAATCGACGGAGCCCCACCCCCTCAGCCAGGCGATCCCTTCCCCATCATCGGTGGATGAAGCCGAGTTTCTCATGGAGCTGAACTTCTCATCGATACGGGGGGGGTTGAAGACCGGAGGGTCTCTTCTCCACTCTGACCCGGCGCACCAGGTCGAAGAGAGGAAAAAGAGACCCAACCCAGAAGGGGGAAATTGGGGAATGTTCCGGGCCGGGTCTTCAGGAACGAATCAAAACTCGTGGACACCTCAGCACTCGCAGTGGATTCGTGTCACCATTACGATGACGTCCGAAATCACCTCTATGCCCATCAGGGATCGACTCTGTTCGGTGTTGAACCAGTAATCGGAATTCCCCTGATCTCGTGTCACGAGAGCAGCGTGGATTGTGGACAAGTTGTGGACGCTAGTCCAGAAAAAAGCGGCTCGGAAGAGTTTTTTACCCCCTGTTGCCGCCGCCCTGCCCCCACTCTATCCTGCACAAGTTGTCTCAAATCACCCATATACGGCGATTCAGCCCGCATCGTCAGAACTCGCCGAGAGGAACGTTCCTTGCCGATATCTCGAGCCGTGAGCGATTCGATCTCCCGATCCTCCTGGATCCGAAAAATGTTTGAAGAAGGCAGTCGCCTCAAGAAGATCCATGGAGCCGACGAAATCTACGATTTCACCCTCGGCAATCCGCACCTGCCGCCGCCGGCAATACTGATCGATCGACTGCGCGAGCTGGTCAATGGGTCGCAAGAAGGAATCCATCGTTACATGCCCAATTCGGGCTGGCCCGAGGTCCGGGAGAAAGTCGCTGCAGATCTGTCGCGGCGTACCGATCTGCCGTGGACTGGATCTCATGTGGTGATGACTGTGGGGGCCGGGGGGGCTCTCAACATCTCCCTCAAGACGCTACTCAACCCCGGTGATGAAGTCATCATCCTCAGTCCATTCTTTGTCGAGTACCTGTTCTACATCCAGAATCATGGCGGTGTTGCGGTCGACTGTCCCACCACTGAGGACTTCTGTCCCGACCCGGAGATGCTGCTGTCGAAGGTGACCGAGCGAACGCGAGCGGTGATCATCAACAGTCCCAACAATCCGACCGGTAGGGTTTACAGCGAACAGGAACTGAAATCGTTCTGTGAAGCCCTGAAGACCGCTTCTGGCCGGATTGGTCATCCGATCTACCTGATCACCGATGAGCCGTACCGCAAGGTCACCTATGATGAGGTTCAGTGCCCCGAGATCTCGAATCTCTACCAGGACACCATCGTCATCACTTCGCATTCCAAAGATCTTGGCCTGGCCGGGGATCGGATCGGTTACCTGGCGGTGCACCCCTCCGCCACCGATCAGAAGGCGCTGGTCGAAGGTTGCACCTTCTGTAATCGAATCCTCGGTTTCGTCAACGCGCCAAGCCTACTGCAACTGGCGGTGGCCGATTGTCAGGAAGCGACGGTCGATCTCACCGAGTACCAGCTCAATCGAGAGACACTCACCCAGCATCTGGGACAACTGGGATTCCAATTCGTCCATCCTCAGGGCGCTTTCTTCCTCTTTCCCCGCACGCCAGAACCGGATGATGTCCAGTTCATCGAGCAAGCGATGGAAGAGCGGATTCTGGTGGTACCCGGCACCGGGTTCGGTCGTTCCGGCCACTTCCGTCTCTCCTTCGCGGTGCCCCATTCAGTGGTGCAGAAGTCCCTCCCGGCGTGGGAACGGCTGGCGGAAAAGTGTCCTTCTCTAAAGGAGAGGACCGGCGATTGAGCATCTCATGGTCGCCGGTGACGGGAGAGGACTGCTCCTCTGCTGTCGAGATCTTGCGGCAAATCCTGGCCGATCCACCGGGGTTTGTCAGGGCCATCGAGGACGAGGGTGCGATTCCATTGGTCGAGCAAGTCGCAGCGTCGATCCCACAGGAGGACTCGATCTTGCTGCTGGGAATCGGTGGGTCTGCCCTCGGTGCCAGAGTTCTGGTGGACGCTCTGGTCCCTGGCGATACCCGCCTGACGGTGCTCGACAACATCGATCCTGAAGGTGTCGATCGGACACTCGATCGTCTCGACCTCGCTCACACCACGGTACTGATCATCTCGAAATCAGGCGGCACGGCAGAGACCGCTGCGCAATTTCTTCGCGTCTATCGCGCCCTCGAAGATGCCGGAGTCACTGCGGATGACAAGATCATCGCCATCACCGATCCCGATCGCGGAGCACTGCGCGAGCTCGCCACCTCTCGTGGCTGGCGATCGCTTCCAGTCCCCTCCGATGTGGGAGGTCGTTTTTCGGTCATGACCGCGGTCGGCTGGTTACCTGCGCTTTGTTGCGGAATCGATGTCGAGGGGATACGACGCGGGGCTCAGGCGGTGCTGGGCGATCTTCGACTGGCCGAGGAGGACCATGGATTGGTGCGCTGGATCAGCGGCTGGTCCGCCCATCAGGAATCACGCCAGACGGTAGTGATGTTCAGTTATCGAGATCGCCTGAGTACCTTCGGCGACTGGTTCGCACAACTATGGGCGGAGAGTCTCGGCAAGCGTCGCAATCTGTCGGGAGCCGAGGTGTGGACCGGATCGACACCGCTGGTGGCTCGCGGAGTCACCGACCAGCATTCGTTGGTGCAGTTGTTCGTCGAAGGTCCCGACGACAAGCAGTATCTGGTACTCGACGCTGACCTCGACACTGCGGATCCGATTCTCGACCAGACCACTGCGGCGCTTCATGAGGATCTTCAGTATCTCGCGGGAAAAAGCCTCGGGCAATTACATCGCGCCGAACGGGAAGGCACCGTGGCCGCTCTCGGATCCGCCGGACGACCGGTCTCGACGATGACCCTCGATGCTCTCGATGCAGAACACCTCGGCGCACTGATGATGACCTGGGAGATGGCCACCCTGATGGCGGCGGCCATCCTGCAGGTGAATCCCTTTGACCAGCCAGGTGTCGAGGGTGGAAAAGCGGTCGCTTTCTTCAAGATGGGAAGAAGTGGTTGGGATGACCAGGCGGCGTCCATCACCTCCGGGGCACCGAGCATCGCACCCGCCGCGCCGATCCCCTGTCACTAGCCAGTGCCTGGCGTGAATCCGCGCTAATATGGATCCGCACCAGCATGGATCAGAGTAGTGATGTCGCGTTTCGCTTCGACACCAGACGCACCCTGGCATTCCACTCATCGGCACTGATCAAGCCCTTCTGGATCAACAGTTCGATCAGTGCCTGCTGCAGAACCGC
Organism: Planctomycetota bacterium; assembly: GCA_018694835.1. GTDB lineage: Bacteria > Planctomycetota > UBA8108 > UBA1146 > UBA1146 > QNYK01. Next base: position 16,392 of record JABHOG010000074.1, read on the forward strand.
CGTTCCAGGAACCACCGCACCAGGAGCCGCCACCTTGTCCTGGGCTCGTGCCACCGGTTTGGCAGTGGCTGGAACCTTTGCTGCGGCCTGGGCCGATGGAGCACCCTTGGGACCGCGTGAACTGGCGGATTTCTGTGGCGATTTACGTGCGGCTCGTCGACCCGAACCCGTCCCTTTCGACTCGGAGGTGCTGCCGACCTCAGCGCTGAAAAACTCTACCGGCAGCGAGAAACGCTCGGCGATGCGACGTACCAGAGCACGGCTGGGAAAAGCCTGCCCATCGAGTACATCCTGGATGGTATTGGGGAGCACGCCAATTCCTCGAGCCAGACCAGGAACCGTTTCATGATGGGCGTCGATCAAAAAGCGTATCTTGCGGATCACCACTTCCGGGGAGAGGGGGGTTTCCACCCCAGAGGCTTGCCGATTCTGCTCTTGTTGGGTCATCGATCCTCCGAAGGTCAGGGAATTCAGTTCTCATCTGCCCTATCGACCTTCGGAGCCTCGACCTGAAGTGAATTTCAGGATTCTTCTGCCAGCAGCAGTAATCCGTTCAGGAACAGGTCCGCAGTTCCTCGCCAGAACGATCGAAACAGTGGATCTCCGGCAAATAGTACCACCCTGCCACGCCCCACTCCCTGCTCCACCAGCCACACTCCACCGGCGAGGGCTTGCTGGTTCTCATCGGAGATGAAGCCACTCACCACAGGATCCTCTTCTCGCAGCACCCCCACATCGCTGGCCCCTCCCGACAGTTCAAAGATCTTTGCACTGCCGATGAAGCCGAAGATCCTCGGTGGCTGACCAAAGGAGAGTGGGTGCTCTGGATCCAGGTCGACCGAGACGATGTTGCCGGGCACCTGTTGCTGTCGACGTTCTTCACGAAGATCCGCTCGAGTGCGTCGTTTCTTCGGTTTCTCCTCCGGCTCATCCACTTTTCGAACCTCCTGGGAGACCAGGTCGATACCGGAATCTCCCATCTGAAACGCGCTACTACCCAGCGCCAGCACGACGCCTCCGCTTCGAACCCACTGCGCCAGTTCTTTCTTGGTGCGATCTCCCAGTGACGATCCCCTCACACCCGAGGGAATCACCAGCACATCGATGAGATCGAGGGATCGAGAGAGCCGAGTTGCCGAAACGGTCGTGAACTCGATGCCCAGCTCCTGCTCGAGAAAACTCCACACAGCACCGTAGGAAAGACTCGAGACTGAATCGGGTCCCAGCACTGCGATTCGAGCGTGGGCCAGTTCAGGGAAGGTGCCAGAACCGAGGTCGGGCCCCTGGTCAGTCCAGCCACTTGCGGTGCCGTGGAACACCGTTCCCGTGGCTCGCGCGACCCGCTCGACCAGAGCATGAGTGTCGGGTGAGGAAACTCTCACGACCAGAGTTCCCGCCGGGTAATCCTGGCCCTGGATCTGGATCGCCTCGGTGATCAAGTCGACCCGCTCGCCACCCTTCTGGATCGCTCGCAGTGCCCTGGCAGAGGGTACTCCCTCCCAGCGATGGAGGTACGCGACCCCGGCTTGCTGCTCGACCCGACCGACCGGGTCCTCGATCGGTCCCAGCGGAATCAGGATGCCGGAGATGGGCTGGCTTGCGATCAGCGTCTCGACGCCAAACGCCATCGGCAATGACCAGGCGGCTACATCGTAAAAGTATGCTTCTCCGGCACTGGCATGTGGCTCCAACAGCGTTCTGGCGAGACGCCCTTGCGGTTGGTCGAGCGGGACCACCACCGTACCCGGAGCCAGTTTGAGGATCTCCTGAGCGGTCCCATCGTGATGGATCAACCCTTCCACCACCACCTCATCGATGGTTTGTACCATCTCGATTCCCTGGGCCTTCAGCAACCGCAGTAACGACAGTCGTCGATCTCCGGATGCAGGTGGGATGATGAACTGCGAGATGTCGGAATCTCGTCCCGCATAGATGGTGTCCTGCCGGAATTGATAAAAATCCGTCAGCAGTTGGACTCGATTTTGTGCCGCACAATCCGCCGTCGCCAGGCCGGCCACATGGTGATGGTGAAGCCGTTCCTCGAGTGTCAGCAATGTGCCATTTCGACGGCGATACACCAGGCCGGCACTTCCCCCTCCCGCTTGCTCGTAGGTCATCCCGATGGCTCCATTGAGAGTCGGCCAGGAATCACCGTAGGCGGGATAGAACAGATCAAATTGCTCCGCCGTGTAATATCTCCAGGTAAATCGATCGAAAGCCTTGGCATTGGCGAGTCCAAATTTACGACTCCACTCGACTCTATCTTTCGGAATGTTGGAGTTGATCGGCTCCTCCGGAGGAAAAAAGAAGTACGTCGACTGGGGACTCATCTCATGAAAATCGACATGTACCTGTGGCTGCCACCGCAGGTACTGGGGAATTCTGGCGCGTGTCTCCGGCTGACTCTGCCATGCCCAGTCTCGATTGAGGTCGAACAGGTAGTGATTACTTCGACCCGAAGGTGAAGATGGAGAGTGCTCTCGGGCTGCGGGATCTGGATTGGGAGGAACTGCACCATTTTGCTGGTACCAGTGCAGATATCTTTCCCGGCCATCGGGATTCAGGAGAGGATCGACGATCACCAGGCAGTTCTCCCGAATTCTGCGAATCGCCGGGTCCGATCCATCCGCCAGTTGATGGATCGTGGCGAGTGCGGCCTCGGTTCCGGAGGACTCATCGCCATGCACATTGTAGGAGAGCCACACCACCGCGGGCAGTTGGGCCACCAACTCCTCCAGCGAAAGATCCTCCCGTTCCGACAACTCTCGTGGGTCCGCCAGCAATCCGAGGTCGGATTCGATCTGATCGAGTCGAGAAATCGTTTTCTGATCGGAGATCATCAGGAGGACCAGTTCCCGGCCTTCCACGGAGTGCCCATACCGTTCGATCGAGACTCGCGGAGAGAGCCTCGCCACTTCACGGCAGTACGCCATCACATCGTGATGGGGGGTGAAACGATCTCCCAGTTTCACGCCAAAGAATTGATCGGGAGAGGGTATCTTGCCCTCAAAGGTATCGCTCCCGGTGTAGGGGAATCTCGTGGTTTCCTGCGCCTTTGGTAAATCATCCTCGATGGAGAAATCAGTCGCCAGTAGGCGCCCATCGGCAACCAATAGCGCCAGCAAAAAGAACATAAAAGTGGTCAGTTTCATCATCGATCCTCCTGGATCTTCGAGTGTATTTACAGCAAGGTGTTCCCCGGTAGCACTGCCATTCTGCCCCCCTCTAGTTGCTGAGGCTAGGTAGACGATTCCTGACTCCGCAACTCGATGGGATTCGACCGTTGTCCCGATCTGAGATCTCCCCACTGATATCACTGGCGATGCCGATCGTCTTCACCCAGGTCGGGATGATGGTAATGGGACTGGTGGACATGTGGATGGTCGGCAGGCTGGGGACCACCTCACTGGCTTCTGTGGCGCTGGGAGATAGCTGGGTCTTCGGTACGCTGGTCATCGCTCAAGGGCTGATCCAGGGAATCGATCCACTGGTCACTCAGGCACAAGGCGCGAAGGATCCTGTCGCTCTGGGCCGCACCCTCCAGCGTGGCTTCTTGCTCGCCTTGGGGCTACTGCCACTGCTCGTACTGAGCTGGCAATTCACCGAGGAGGTGATGCTGCTGCTCGGCCAGACTGAATCACTGAGTAGTAAGGCCGCCCAGTATTCTCACACCCAGATCTTCAGTATCCCGGCATTTCTCGGTTTCTTTGTGCTAAAGCAATACCTCCAGGGCCGAGGCCACCTCGCTCCGATGGTCATCACGGTGATCGTCGCCAACTTCGCCAATATCGCATTCAACGAACTGTTCATCTTCGGCGGTTGGGGCATCCCAGCGATGGGGATCGAAGGTGCCGGATATGCCACCGGCGCCAGTCGCTGCCTGATGTTTCTGATGCTGATTTTCCTCGCCGCTCGCGGGAAATATTTTTCAGCGGGCTGGGTCCCATGGAGTCGCCGCAGTTTTTCTCCTCGAGCGATGGGAGCACTGCTGGCCCTGGGTATTCCGGTGGCGATTCACTTCGGCGTCGAGGTATGGACCTTTCAGGCCGCCACCTTGATGGCCGGTTGGATCGGCGAAAGCCAGATCGCTGCCCACATCGTGGTACTGAAAATCATCTCCTTCACCTTCATGTTTCCCTGGGGCATCAGTGGTGCAGCGACCACCCGAGTCGGAAACCTGCTGGGTGCCGCCGACCCGATCCGAGCACGGCTCGCAGGGATCACCGCACTGGGGCTGGCCATCCTGGTGATGGCCATCCTGGGCTCGATGATCGTGTGGCTCGATTCCTCATTGCCGGGAGTCTTTTCGACCGATCCACGGGTGCTCGCCAGTGCGGTGGCACTGCTACCCATCGCGGCCGGGTTTCAGATCTTTGATGGAGTACAAGCGGTCGCTGCAGGAATCCTCCGCGGGGCAGGACAGACGATTCCTGCCGCGGCGATCGGCGTCATCGGATTTCCATGTATCACTCTCCCCCTCTCCTACCACCTGACATTCACGAGGGAGATGGGACTAGCTGGGATCTGGTGGGCCTTCTTCATCGGGCTGCTCACTGCTTCATTGCTACTGGTGGGCTATTTCCTGATCACATCGCCGAACTGGAAACCGATCGAGAGGCGAATCGCCGACTGACCCGGTTGCTTGGTTGCTTGGTACTTGGTGATGATGGACTGCTCGAGGAGACCGCGGACGATCAACGAGTCGGTCCGAGGAGAAAGTGAAACTCCCCCGAAATGCAGCGGACCTGTAGCACCACCCCCACCTGTTGCATCTCGAGAGAAACCTGCAACTTCGTATGACCCGGATTCGCAGCACCTGTCGGAGTCAGAATCTTGACTCCCCCTTCTTCATCCAGTTGTTGGATCTTGTTCTCAAGTGTATCCCGCTGTTGCTGCGCCCGGCGGATCCGGCCTTGCAGCCGGGCGATCTCCTCCAGATCCGATGGGTCCCCTCCTTCGAGACGACGCAGTTCTCTCCGGGCACGAACCAACGATCGAGTCATCTCTTCGCTGGTCGCAGCAATCCTCGCGCGAGAAGGGTCCTCGAGTCGCAGTTGTGGAGCACCACCGGTAGTCGAGACCATCACGGCTCGAACCAGCGGTAGTTCTCCGTCTGGATCCTCGATGGTGCCGAGAACACAGTGGGCCGGCATCGACGACATCTCCGGAAACTGAAAGGTCTGCAACTTCCAACCGTGGACCTCTTGAGTGGTGGCGGTCGCTGGAACCCCGTGGCAGACCAGAGCCAGCACTCCCCACTCCAGTCGTAAGAACAGTTCCCTCGAGTTCTTCCGAGTGATCACGGCGACCGTCGCCAAGATCGTGCTTGCAGGGCGATCGAGCACACTTCGTTTCACCGGAATCACGATCTCGGGTCCACCACCGAGGGACCTTGCCAGCAATCGCACCTGCAAGGAGGATCCGACCTGGATCGACAGTTGATGCTTTCCCGGTGGCAGAAGAACCCCGGACCAGAGGATCGGCAGGGGCGTCTCGAGTAGGCAGCCACCTGGAATCTCCGAGATGCCGGGTCGGGTCAGATCGGGCAGTGCGGGAACCACTTCGGGGCAATCGGGAAGTTGAACCGACACCTCGACCGATCCGACACGTGCTGAGGATGTGAGTGAGTCGGGCGCCTCTTGAGGCTGCGCCAGCAACAGCCGGGGAGACAGGAGGCTGATCGCCACCAGCCAGATCATCGGCAGCCAGATCTTCGGCAGCCAGATCTTCGGCAGCCAGATCTTCGGCAACCAGATCATCGGCAACCAGGTACTGGGAGTTGCATACTTCATGAATTCCATCCTGGATCGTAGTCCTCTGGAATGGATGAGAACCCGGGTCCCCTCTTCCGCTGTGGAAGAGGAAACCCGGGTCCTGAACTCCACGGTCGTTAGACCGCTGCTAGAAACTAAAATCGATTCCGACGAATGCATTGAGCCCGCCGTAATCCAGATCTCCTGCTGAATCGCCATCGGTGTCGATATCGATCCTGACCTCGCTGCTGGCAATGTCGTACTGAGCTTCAGCCAGCAAGCAGATCGCTCCGTCCCACATCTCCCAGCGCATCGAAGCGGAAGGTCTCACCAGCATGATAAACTGGTCCGCAACTGCGACCGTAGGATTTGGCGACCCTGCGCTCGTATGGTCCTCTGCCACCGCTGCCAGGAAGGCATCGCTGGTGTGGGCCTGCGCCATCAGTCCACCGATTCCGATTCCATAGCGAAGGAACGGCAAATTCCCTTCCTTGGAGAGAGGTACGTCCCAGTCGAGGCCGACCAGGAATTCCCGGCGATTCTGGCTCTCGATTGCGCGCTCTCCCACTGAACGAATGTTGTCCAGGTTGGCGAAGTAACTGACACCAGCCTCACTGGCTGTCCTTGCAAAGGCTTGGCCTTCGACATCATCGACGGTGTCGAATTCGAAACCGAAGTGCATTCCGTACTCGTACTCGTAATTGACTTTCAAACCGAAGCCACTACCGCCGCTGAAGTGCTCACTATTCGGGCTGAATCCACCGGTTTTGAATTCGGTATGGATTTTGTCCTCGAACAGCATCGCATCGCGTTCGTTGTAGCCCGGAACAGCACAGCCGCTGGTGACCACTAGAACCAATAGTACGACTGCCATCGCAAGGTAGACCGGGTGAGTCTGTCGCCGTCTCTGCATGCTTCATCTCCTTCTTTCGCCATCGGGTATTTCCTCGACGATCGTGAAGGAGATCGATTGATTCCTTCACAACGCTCCTGGGGGCCCGAAAAACCCCACAATCCCCACTCTTCTCCACGGGCTCATGTGGAGGGTGTTACCGACTGTGACCGGATGCTACCGATCCACCTCGCAGTCAGATCACACCGTGGAAGTTGGGAAGGTACCCGCACTCCCCGCACCGATGCAAGGGGTGCCGTACTGCTTCAGCCAAGGGAAACCCCAACCCGCAGAACCCGAGCCCGGGCCGAGCAGATGTGCCGTCACCAAGAAGTTCACCCCTCGGACGGGCCAGAGGATCTCTTTCGGGGGCGGCGACGGCGCCTTTTGGGTCGATCGGAAGAAGGATCTTCGGTGGTGGATGGGGTCGATGGCGACGCTGGACCGTCCTGCCTTGCGCCCTGTGAGCGACCTGGCCGGCGGCGCCGAACCCGGGGAGGAGGCAAATCCGCCTCGGGAAAACTGCGGGCCTGCTCCAGCAATTCTGCTCGCCCATCCCCCGGTCCCAACAAGATGAAGAGTATTTCGATAGAATCTCGAGCCCAGGGGCTATTTTCAGCTTCTCTGGACCAGCGGCCCTGCTCGGTGCACCGATGCGCCAATGCGAGGCTTCCCAGGCCTTTCCTGAGCCGCTCCTCGTCGCGCCGATACACCTTCAACTGGCGCAGCACGCTGGAGATCCCCTCTCGAACCGACTTGGGGAGATGGGTGGAGGAGGACCTCCGGTGGATCAAGGTATCGAGATGGGAAAGCAACTCTGGAGCGATCAGGGCGGTGATTCCCATCGCCTGGTGCACTCGTTGCCCGGCCGCCACCAGACCATCGAGCCGATCGAGTGCAGCGAGCCACGGGTCCAGGCCTTGCGAATCTTCCATCCAATCTGCGATGACCGGCATCAGCAGATCGAGGTATCCCAGTTGTTGCAGCGTCTGGAAGTAGTTACGAGCGTGGCCCGATCCCAGATCCTTGTAGAACTCCTCCAGCAATCGCGCTGGATTCGCCTTCAGGATCTGCCCCCGACAGCGCTCCATAGCCGCCACAGTTTCCCCGGAGAGCTGGAATCCAGTCCTTCCAGAGTGGCGAATCGCCCTCAGCATCCGCACCGGATCCTCGTGAAAGGATCGGTCCGGATCTCCGATCATCCGCACCACTCCATCGCGCAAGTCCTTCACTCCACCGACAAAATCGATGACGGTAAAGTTCGAGACATCATAGAACAGGCCATTGATGGTCAAATCCCGGCGATGCGAATCCTCTCCGGGCGTTCCGAAGACATTGTCACGGTGAATCATCTCACCATCGCGAACCACCTCATCCGCTTCCCCGGAGGAACGGAATGTAGCGACTTCGAGAATCTTGCCTCCATGGTAATGGAGATGAGCGAGGCGAAATCGGCGACCGATCAGTCGGCAATTACGGAAGATCCGTTTGACCTTGCGAGGAGTGGCATCGGTGGCAATGTCAAAATCCTTGGGGGTCTTGCCGATCATCAGATCTCTGACCGCCCCACCGACCAGGTAGGCGACATGCCCCTCATCGATCAAACGATAAAGTGCACGGAGTGCATCTCGATCGATTTTGTTGCGAGAAATCCCATGATCTCCACGCTCGAGAATTCGCGGTTGAGGAACCACCCCAGAGGTGTCTCGGGACTTCGAATTCGAGCGTTCCTGCTCCATCGACTTCTGCTCCATCGAAAGGGCCTCGAGAGCCGCTCGATCGATGGTCGATTCAGAGGAAAGTTCCGGCGTTTCGGTGCGTCGGCTCTTCAAAGATTTTGGAGATTTCGACGATCCTGTTCTGGCATCCACGGCATCCCTGGGTTGAGGAATTGGATCCAACCCGGCCAGGAAATCATTTCCAGGTTCCGGTGAGGGAGGTCCATTTGAATCCTCGGGATGCGATTGCTGCAACTGGGATCCATTCCACTTCAGTAGGACGAGGACGTCGGTTCGGTGATCGATTCGTCGATCACCGAATGGATGTCTCTCTATAATAGGTCTCCGATGGCAGGTCTCAGACTTCCCATCGCGAAGCACCGGTACCTGGCGATGGAGCGCAATCCGGGTTGCGTCCGCAAACCCCTGGCTCTCCTTCGTCGGTCGTGAGTCTCGATTCAGGGTACATCAAGCAGCCCAAGGGGTCACCCAAACCTGCAGACTGAGGCCCGGAAACCGCAGCAAACCGGGACTGCTACGAAAGTGAGACTCTGGATCGCCGACGACTCCAGTGGTG
>JABHOG010000075.1 GCA_018694835.1 Planctomycetota bacterium
AACTCCATCCGATGGCCCGACCGAGCGTTCAGTGCATCGGCATCCCAAGGGTCGCGACAATAATCGACGGTCATGAGTTCACCTTTCCACCCGAATAGCGATGTGAAGCGGCAGATCCTCCAGTGGACCGAAGAACGACTCATCTCTTGCGATATGTTCCTCTGTCACCGAAAGTTCCTTCATCTCTGGAAATTTCTCGAATCCAGCATCGCGAAGCGCTGAAAAAACGTCCTCAAAAGTCTTGTGAATGCACCGCACTGCGACCGGTTCTCCTTCTTTCAATGCGATGGTCCCTTCGAAGATGTTGTCTCTTCCGGAAAACCAACCTCCCGATCGCTCGAAATGAAATCTTGAATCTGACCCTGATATAAATGGATTGACCGGATGCGGTAATGAAAAGACGAACTTGCCACCCTTGTTCAGATGAGCAAAAATCTGGCTCATCGATTGACGCATCTGATCGATCTTGAGGTAGTTGTAGACAAAGACTGCGGTGATCAGATCAAAGTTCTCCCCTTCCAGGGCAGAAAGATCGGTCGCACAACCCACCGCATAATCGATTCCGAGTGGAGTTTGGGCCTCGTTGACTCGCGCTGCATCGATCATTCCTGAACTGATGTCCACCCCGTGAACCCTTGCGGCGCCCTTACGGCTCAACTGGCGGGTGAAATATCCTTCGCCACAGCCAAGGTCAAGAATCCGTTTCCCCTCCACAGGAAGGCACCAGTCGAGGAGAAAGGGCCGCGCAGTCCAATCGGAAAGGAGCTTCGGTTCATCCCGAGCCCAATGATTGGAGCTATCGTCAAAAATCTTCTTGGCACTGTCATGATTCAATTCGGCCCCCATCTCACTGTCAGACTACCTGCCCACTTCCACAAAAGTGATCTCAAATTTCAAGAATAGTCGTCGTTGATTCCCAGGCCCTTCCCCGTGAGACTTTCGGGATGGAAACCTACTCCGCTTCCGCCGTCACCAGGAATTACGATCGACTGGTGGGTGTCTATGACCTGCTCGCTTCACTCTGGTCTGGTGGGGCGATCCGAGCGGCGAGGATGTGGTGTGCGCGTCAGACCAGATCGAGGACAAGGGTATTGGTCGTCGGCGCTGGCACAGGTGACGATGCGGCCCTCTGCTGTGCCAATGGGGCCGAGGTCCATCTGGTCGAAGCGTCGCAAAAGATGCTGGCGGAGTCGGTTCTGCGCTGCAAGTCAGCGGGTGGCACCGATCCAGTAGCGATCGATGACGATTTTCGAAATGTGCAGTTCACTCAGCCCATGGATGACATCTTGGTGCCCTTTTTTCTCAACATTTTTTGTTCCGCTGAACTTCCACAAATTCTGCGACACTTGAAAGAATGCAACGCGTCAGACGGCCGCATTCTCATCAGCGATTTCAGTCCACCGGCTCACTTCTTTGCCTCAAAATCCTTGATGGAACTGTGGCATGGCATCCCGATGGCTTTCTTTTTCCTGTTCACAGGAAATGCCTGGCACGGAGTTCACGACTTACCCCATGCCCTGGAAGAAGCGGGATTGACCATCGTACAGAGACAGAAATTCAGGATCTTTGGCATCGGACCCCGTTGGATCGAGGCCCTCATCGTCGAGATCAAGAGCGATCTATGAAACGACTTCTTCGCTACCGGATGACTCCGATCCTGGCGACCGGTGGACTGGGAGGATGGTCACTTCTACAGCTGGCTCCTGTGGAAGCGGCCGGGTCTGTACTACTCTGTATCGCTGCAGCGACCTGGATCATCTATCCCCTCGATCCGATCCTCGACTCGAGAGATCGAGGCCCCCTCGAAGGGCCGAGGGTTTCCACGGTGATTCGACTCATTCTGGCAGCCGTGGTGTTCACGCTGGCGATTCTCTCCCTGCGTCTTGAATCGCGAATCTTCGCAGTTTCTGGTCTACTCCTCGCCTTGCTCTACTCGGTGCCAGTGGCCGGTCATCGCATCAAAGATTATTCCGCCATCAAGATTCCATTCATCTCTCTGGCGGTCTCTCTGGCCTGTCTAGGACTCCCCTGGCTCCAGTCCGGATCCACCTCGATCCGCCAGGCGATGGTTCCATTTCTGGTGATGCTGATGATGGTGATGTGCAACGTGATCGTCTGTGATATTCGTGATCACCGCAGGGATCATGCCGCTGGACTCAAAACGATTGCCACTCGCAGCCTGATTGTCGCCAGAAGAGTCGTGATGCTTCTGACCCTGGCGATTTTTGGTTCGACCTGGTGGTTGCTTCATGAATCCGCAGGAGGCGATTCTATGCTGGCAGGAGTGGGACCGATTCTGGCGGCAATGACCCTATTGCTCGCTTCGAAGATGGAAGCGCGCCCTACCGAGATGACGATTCTTGCGGATGGGTCTCTGACGCTGCCTGTTCTGTTCGAGTGGCTGTCACGCGGCTAAAGCGCTAGTTCGACGCCATCGACCAGAAAACCGAATCCTCAACGGCGACTCCCACCGCTTCGATTCCTACTTTTCCCATCACTTCAACACGAACATTCTCAGTGGCCGCCAAGGACCCACACTCGATCCAGGTTTCGGAGGTCGGATCCACCGAGACGTCCGGGCCGCTGTAGACTTCCACCCAACGGTTGTACCGATCCAGTACCTCGACTGAAACGATGGCTCTGGGATCCCTTCCCTGAACCACCACGATGGCTTCCGGGATGACCCCATCACGGAGCTCAAATTGCTGGACCACGCTGACTTCCTCGGTCAGGACTTCGGACTCGATGATCGGAACCATGTTAGTGGTCACCGGGGGGAAATGGGTATCCTCCGGAGTACTGTGGAGACGCAAATAGTCCAGTTCTGCTCGAAGAGCATCGATCTGCTGCTCCACTCCGGTCTTCTCGATACGGTCTACCCGCAGATGAAGCGCCTCGATCATCCGTTGCTGCTCCGCAATCTGGGTGTTTTCTGCGTGAGCCTCATTCCCCGGATCAATCCCCCGATCGAGCGGACTGGACCCTTCCTCGGAGATGATGAATATCGAGCACAATCCACTGATCACGAGGGTCAGCATGAACGCGCGAAAGATCGGCAACTGGGTCAAATTGGACATCGAGTGGTACCTCCGGAGAAGAATACCCTGCCCAGTCAATTGACGCACATCGGGCGGTGACCCTTGCGGGCCGCCCCGGCTTCAGCCTACGATGGAGTCGACTACCTGGATGGCCCTGAGGAGAACCCTGATGTCGACGAAAAATACCCCTGAATTACCGCTGCAGCCGTGGACGATGACCAGCGATGATCCCCCGACTACCGATCCATCACGCGAGGAAGAGCGCGAGAGTTCAGTCGCCCTGGATGAACAACTCGACCATCTCTGGAAGGTGATCGTCTGGAATGATCCGGTCAATCTGATGAGTTACGTCGTCTATGTTATTCAGCGGTTGTTCGGCTACAGCATCGAAAAGGCCACCAAGATGATGTTAGAGGTACACAACGATGGAAAGTCCATCGTGAAGATTACAGAAAGAGAAAAGGGCGAGCGCTACATTGCAAATCTTCATTCTTTCGGACTGCAAGCCACCATGGAAAAAGAACGATGACCAGGACTTTGTCGATCCGCACCGTCTTGACGGTGTTGATGGTGGGAGAAGTCATCGCAGCGATCAGCATCACTGCATGGCTCTGGTATGGAAACGGTCAAGCTTCCGTCAAAAAATTGACGGAAGATCGATGCATCGAGATCTCCCTTCGAATCGAAGATCAAATTCTCCATCTCCTCACCACGGCAACCAACACTGCGAAAACCCAGAAAGAACTGGTCAATTCTGGAATCATCGATCTGAGTTCTGAAAGTTCCATCCAGCAACTGCTGGATCACCAGTTGCGGCATCTGAAGATGAATCGATGGCTTACGACAGTAGGCATCGGTTTTTCCAATGGCACTTTCTACGGTGCTCAGCGAGATCCGGATGGCCAACTTCAAGAATTACACAGCCCTGCCGGAGAAGATGTCCTGGTGGAGAAAACTGTTGGTGATGATTTCACGAAAACTAGCGACTTCAAACTTCTGACTCGGCCCTGGTATCTGAAGGCCACCGAAACCAACCGGTCTGGCTGGACCGGTATCTACAAGTTTTCCGGCTCTCCTCCGCAACTGGGGGCTTCCGTATTCGAGATCATCCAGGGAGCGGATAATTCCATCTCCGGGGTCGCTCTTTGTGACATCACCCTGGGACCCATCGACCAGTTCTTGCGTTTATTGAAAACGACAGAAAATGGTCGAACTCTGGTAGTGAGCAAGGATGGGAAATTGGTGGCCACCAGTAGGGGTCACTCCCTCGGAATCAACGAGGCTGGCGAAGAGGAACAACTAAGGGCTGACGATTGTGGAGATGCTTTGATCCAAGACACCTTCTCCATGCTGGAAACTGAGCTGGGCAAGGTCAATACCTGGCCCCTGCGAGGTTCACTCGAAGTGAACACTCTCTCGGGAAAAGTCTTCACCGCATGGAGTCCCGTGAACGATGAAGGTGGCATCAACCTGGTGTCCTTGATCGTGATCCCGCTAGACGATTTGGTCACCGATATCTTGCAACGCACCCGCACCACAGGACTTGTATTTCTGGCTCTGATCCTGGCCACACTTCCGATCGTCTGGAGAACTGCGGCCGGCATCACCAGGCCAGTCCGGGAACTGAACAAGGGAATGCAAAAAATCGCTCGATTCGAAATTGAGGGGAATCCTGGGAAGCCCTCGCGCTTGACCGAACTCCATCAAATGCAGCAACGGATGGAAGGAATGCGAATCGCTCTGAAATCTTTCGAAAAGTATGTCCCATCTCGAGTGGTACGTGATCTGGTCCAGAAAGATCAAGTGGCTCAGCCAGGGATGGCAGAAGCCACCGCCTGTGTTTATTTTTCCGATGTCGTCGGCTTCACCGGGATTGCTGAACAATTGCCCCCTGAACAGCTGGTCAGCCTTGGTGGCGAATACATGGAAGCGATGTCTCAACAGATCCACAAGCAGGAGGGTGTCCTCGACAAGTTCATCGGGGACTCCATCATGGCTTTCTGGATTGCGGAGGTCGATGGGACTCGAGTCACTTCTCGAGCCTGCATCGCAGCACTGGAGTCCCAGAGATGTTTGGCTCAATTACGCGAGAACTGGGCCAGCAGGTCTTTGCCACAATTACGGGCAAGAATCGGACTTCACACTGGCCCCCTCCTGGTCGGAAACATGGGCTCATCGACGCGGCTCAACTATACCGTGATTGGTGACTCGGTGAATCTCGCCAGTCGTCTTGAAGGTCTCAATCGACTCTATTCCACCGAGATCATCGTCAGTGAAGAGGTGGCCAATATCGTCGCCGATGAGATGCATTGTCGAATTCTAGATCATGTAGCTGTCAAGGGACGGCGACAGGGTGGCACCATCTACGAACTGGTGTGCGAAAAGAATCTCGTAACGCCTCAGCAACTTGAACTGGCCCGGCTTCATCAAAGCGCTCTCGCCTGGTACAAAGATGGAGAGTTCGCCCGTGCGGCACAAGAGTTCGAAACGGTCTGTGCCAGATTTCCAGATGATCAGCCCGCAAAAGTCCTATCCCAGCGATGCCTCGAATATGCAAAGGCCCCCCCCGACAACTGGAGCGGGTTCATTTCGCTGGATCTGAGTATTCAGCGAGGTTGATCGATGGAGGAACATTGCACCCCAGACCCGTAATCAAGCCCAATAATTCATGACTGATCACAACTTGCTTCGCGTCACATTCAAGTGAAAATAGAGGTTACACTGGTGTGTGACACGAAATTTGATGTGATTCATGAACTCATGAATTGAGGCCTGGAAAATGTTGACTGCTTATCGTGAAGATGACGGCTCTTATTGCCTGGTAGGCCATCCGATCCTGTTAAAAATCCTATGGACGATTCCAGAAACCTTGCGAGCCATTATCGATGATCCGATTTCTAACGCTGCAGCCACTCTCCGGCTCTTTCCCATCGCATATACCGACCCAGCCGCTCAAGCTGAGCACACCCGGTTGCTCGGGGAAGATCTGAAGAATAGCCAGCTTGGTAAGGTAGCCATCTTTGAAGATGTGATCGCTTCCTGCAATCCAGACAATGGAGAGATCCAGATTCCAGAAGCTCGGTTCGATCCATTCCTGGCAGTATTGACCGACCTACGTCTGGTTCTTGCTGAAGACATCGGAATCGAAGCGGACGGCTGGGAAGAACTTCTCGATGACGAAGCGGCGGAAGACCCGAAAGTTCACCTGCTCAATCTCATCGGTGCAATTCAACAACTGCTTCTAGAAGCCACCGGGATGGTCGATGTGGATCTGAACCTCGATGGACACTGAAAGAACCTGACGCATTCCTTGAGGGGGCAGCATGGAGCAACGATCAGAAAAGAACTTTGCGGTCGCAGTGTGTCTCTCTGGTGTTTTTGGAGTTATTGGCATACAACACTTCTATCTGGGTCGCTATCTTGAGGGATCTTGTGACCTGGGTCTTTCCATTTTCGGATACTTTAGTTTGATGAACGGTGAAATTGTACTGGGTGTGGTTGCACTCGCTATCGATGGAATACACACTTTCATTGTCACGATCCTGCTGCTCACAGGTTCATTTCGGGATGGGCAAGGAAAACTGGTTTGCTACCCTGGCCAAAAATTGAAAGGTGAATCTAATGTATGAGATTCAAAAGAGTGATAAGGATTTTGTGCCAACGGTCCTCCTATGCATCTTCCTGGGTGGATTAGGCGTGCACCGTTTTTATGTGGGTAAGGTCGGCACTGGTTTGCTGATGCTATTTACCCTCGGCGGATTTGGCATCTGGGCACTGATTGATCTGATCATGATCGTGACCGGTAGTTTCAGAGATGCTGATGGACTTCTAGTAAAAAACTGATCGCAATGTTCCGGGTCGAAGTACTCCTGGACGCAAACACTAACCACTTCGATCTAGAAGGCTGCTGCCTTGAAGCCTCGTGAACTGATCTACATGCTCGGCTTCAGGCCGAAACTCAAGGAGTACTCCCACACCGTGGTCGAGTACGATTTGCCCATCGATGGCAAGGTTCAGTACGCGCAGTGGCAACACCCCGCAGAGAGCACCAAGCCGGTGCGCCAGGATGAGATCAACGAACTGAGATCGTTTCTCAGCCCTGGAGATGTGGCCATCGATATCGGCGCACATACCGGCGATACCGCACTACCGATGGCGCTGGCCACCGGTCCGGGTGGTTGTGTTCTTGCACTGGAACCCAACCCCCACGTGTACCGTGTGCTTGAGATCAACGCAGGTCTCAACCGGGAACGTGGAACGATCATCCCTTTGAAATTTGCAGCCACACCTGAGGACGGTGAATTTGATTTCGAGTACTCCGATGAAGGCTACTGCAACGGTGGTCTGCATGTCGGCATCAGCAAGTGGCGCCACGGCCATGCATTCAAACTGAAGGTGGAGGGGAAACACCTCCCGAGCTATCTCGAGCAACATCATCCAGACCTGATCGGAAAACTCCGCTTCATCAAGGTCGATGCGGAGGGCTTCGATGCGCAGATTCTTCGATCGATGCACTCATTGATCGAGAAGACCAGGCCATTCATCAAAGCTGAAGTTTTCAAACTGACAACACTTGCTCAGCGAGAACTGCTCTACGACTTTCTCAAATCTCTCGATTACCAGGTGCACCGGGTCATCGACGATCTGAATTACCGGGGGCCTATTCTGAGTCGCAACGATCTGATGCAGGTGGCTCACTATGATGTCTTTTGCGATCCGGGTCACTGACTCGAATCAGTCGAGGAAATAACTTTCCCCCACCTCGGCAACCGAAAATCCCCTCCTTTTGACCTCGGCGCGGACCGCCCCATCTCGAAGTGCCGGGTTGGTGTGGTTGAGGTGGATGAAACGGAATCGATCGGGCCCTTCGCGCGCCTCATCTGCAAGATGGTCCATCGTGACCACCATCGGAGGGTGAGGGATCTCCGACAGATCTCTTCCAGGAAGTTCTCTGCCATCGTAAAAGGTCGCATCGAGATAACAGAGATCCGCACCATCGATCAGGAGATCGAGTGCTCCATCTTGCCACCCATCGATATCGGGGCAGAAGACAACCGTACGCTTGGGGCCCTCGATGCGCCAGGCGACCGTGTCGGAGAACTCATCCCGATGCTGAACACCATATGCGGTGGCCGTCACGCCGGGAAATATCTCGACTGGCTGTCCCTTCTCGACCACCTGCAGGTCGATCTGATCCAGTTGTACCAGTTGACTCCAGGGACCATTTTCTCGCAGAAAACTGGCCATCCTGGATGTGCAATGCACTTTCACCGCATCGGTCGATGCCACCTCACGACCCAGCTGAATCAACCCGGTGTAGTGTCCGATATGAGCATGGGTCAGCAACAGTGTATCGATCGGGCGACGACCTTCATTGGCATGACCTGTCAGGTCGCGAAGCAACGACAACTGCTCCTCGATCGTCGGTGTGGCCTCAATCAGAACCGTTTTCCCAGTTGAATGATCCACCAGCGCAAGACAGGCGGGCCCGAGACGGATTCCATCCCTGCGTGCAGAAACACAACACGGTTTCTGACAACCCAGATGAGGAACCCCTCCATCCTGGGCGATTCCCAGAACGATCAGTTCAACTCCTGAACGCTGTTCACGCAGGTGGATCCCGTGGCACCCGACCTGCGTGAGCAGCAGCAAGAAGATCAGCAGTCTACAAATCACTGCCCCGTTGCATTCTGCGGAGTCCCTGGCATCGAAAACAGGCGGATGTTCTTGAACTGAATTGGAGTGCCTTCCGACTGCAGGCAAATCGACCCTGCGACTTCAGCACAGTCGCTAGCACTATTGACGACCTTACCGTTGATCATCAGAACCACGTCGCCACCGTTACAGTGAATCTCGTAGTGGTTCCATTTTCCTATCTCATTCTCATTCATCCCCGTGTGCTTGGTATTTCTACCGCGAGTCCGTTCCGGATCGGTTTTCATCGGAAACTCACCGATGCACCAGAAATCTCCGGCACTTCCTGACTGCAACTGGGCCTCGATACTCTTGGGCCACACCTTGTGCTCGCCGATCTGCCGGAACAGAACCCCTGAGTTGCCACCCTTCTGGGTGACAGGATCCCAGCGCCAATCGACTTCCAGCACAAAGTTCTGGTACTTCTGATCGGTGTAGATGTATCCGGCAGGATTGCCCTTGCAGGAAAGAACTCCATCGGCCACCGACCAGACATCTTCCATCTTCGCTTCGTTTTTCAGATGAGCAGACCACCCGGCCATATCGTATCCGTTGAACATCTGTACGAAGTCGCCATCGTAGCGCCAGCGGTGGGAATTCGGGATCTCGCGCACTCGTATCGATCGAAACCACACATCATTTCCATGATCCTGGAGAACGATGTGTCCCTTCTTTACGGTGCCAAAGTCGGACCACGCGTTGAACTTGCTGGCGGCCACCCGCTTGTTCCAGTCGACCGAGCCAATCTTAGCTCGAAGAACCAACACGCCATTGACCCAGTGCTCGACATTCCCAGCGCAGTGGACGATGCGAGCATGGTTCACCTCACCGAGTGGGTTCATTTTCTTGTTTTCTGGTGAATACAACGCGTACAGACCGCCGCTGGATGTATTGCTGGACGATGTTGGATCCTCATCGCCAAATACCTGGTACTCCGGTGCAGAAAAATAAGGCGCACCGTTGTTCTCATTGGCCAGGTACATGATGCCACTGTTAGAACCCGCTTGTGCCTTCCACTCCATTTCCAGCTCGAAATCGTCGTACTGTTGCATGGTGACGATATCACCGCCGCCGCCACCTTCCATCACCTGGAGCCAACCATCCTCCACCTGCCAGCCCTGGGTCGGAAAGACATCTTTCCGGTAGCCACGCCATGCTGCAGTCGATTCACCATCAAAAAGCTGCACCCACCCGTCCTGAGCAACGATCGGGATGGCCAGATGGGTCGTGTTGGCATCAAGCCAACCAGAGGCCAGTGACAGTGGCAACAGCAGTGCCGAGAGTAAGACCAGCAGTGAGATACGATCCTGGATCGATGTGGGGATCAGTGACATCTTGTTCCTCCTTCAGATGGGCCTCTGGATACCGGTCGGAGTCTGATTCCACCGCGTAATACCAGGGTTTTGCATGTTGCCAAGGTACGCCGAGGTGAGGCCCGGTCAATGCCATACCTTCAACCTGAATCAGTGCTGGAGTCGGTCCCGAACCTGTGAAAGATGACGTCATGAAACGAGGAGTATGAAAACCTGCCTACTACTACTGCTGATGGCCCAGTCGCCCGAACCGAGCCATCTCGACCAAATTGTCGAAGGATGGACGGTCCGAGTCGAAAAAAAGCTGCTCGTTCAAGATCCGGATCTCGCCGCTCAGGCGCTTTCTCTCATCGAGATGCAACTTCGAGACCTGGCCTGGGTACTACCACCCAAGCGAGTCGCTGAATTGCGTGACGTAAAGATCGTGATGGATCTTGATCGCCCCGGAATCCGCGGCCTCCAGTACCACCCAGATCTCAACTGGCTCAAAAAGGGTGGTCACTCACTGTACTTGCACAAGGTGGTTCACATTCCCCAGGCTCGCTCCTATGTGAATCTCAAGAAATCCAATGTCCAGCCGTGGGTCATGCTTCATGAGATGGCACATGCATGGCACGACCAGATCATCACTTTCAAGGACCCTGATATTCTTGCTGCTTACAAGAAAGCGGTCTCATCGAAAAAGTATGAGCAAGTTCTTCACATCCATGGACAAGAGAGGCGTCACTACTCCTTGACCGACCACAAGGAGTACTTCGCCGAGGGTACAGAAGCTTTCGTCGGAACCAATGATTTCTTCCCATTCGTGAAACCAGAACTCAAGAAACACGATCCGGCCCTCTACAATATCCTCCAACAAATATGGGGAAGGAAATAGACAGATGCCCAATATCATCTCTCATCTCATTGTCGTTTTGATCGGAAGCCATTCCATCTTCGCTGGCACCTCTTCCATCGATGGCCTCCTACCGGAACCGATCATCGCTCTCGAAGATCGAACCGACTGGTTGATTGATCCCTCGCCCTACATCGCAGGGGTGTTTCGTACCAACCACGACGACGAAATCGTGCTTTCCAACGGTTTGATCCGTCGCACCTTTCGTATCGCACCCAACCTGGCTACCGTCGCGCTCGAAAATCTGACCAGCGGAGAATCGTTACTGAGATCCGTTCGACCTGAAGCGGCCATCGTCATCGATGGGGTTTCCTGGGATATCGGTGGGCTGGTCGGGCAGCCCAATCACGCCTTTATTCAGCCCGAGTGGATTGAAACGATGACCTCCGATCCAACCGCATTCCAGTTGAAGGGGTGGGAGGTCGTCCCCATCGCTGAGCGTATGCCCTGGAAACGAGTTCGCCATCATGCTCCAGGGGTCACCTGGCCTCCGGCTGGAGTCGCTCTGAGATTCGACCTGGAATCTCCAGCGCCCCATCCTGTGGGCACCGGCCATCCGTTGAAGGTCTCGGTACATTACGAGCTCTACGATGGCATTCCCTGCTTCAGCAAATGGATCGAATTTGAAAATACCAGCGGGCAACAGGTCACGGTAAACCGGTTTACCAGTGAGATCATCGCCGCCGTGGAACACACCTCCCGGGTGGAGGATCGAGGGGTCCACTTTCCCACTCCGAACATCCACGTCGAAACGGATTATTCCTTCCAGGGCATGGATCCCGAGACCGTTTCCCGGTTCGCAGTGCACTGGGTCAAAGATCCACTCTACTCCAGTCAAGTGAGTTATCTCAATACGACTCCATGCCTGCTGGAGGTGCGACCCACCATCGGTCCCGAGCAGGATATCGCCAGCGGTGATCGATTCAGTTCATTTCGTACCTTTGTCCTCCCCCACGACCGATCGGATCGGGAACGAAACGGTCTCGCCAAGCGACGCCTCTATCGAACCATCGCACCCTGGACCACCGAGAATCCTCTCATGATGCATGCCCGTTACGCAGACTGGGATCGTATCCAGCTCGCCATCGATCAATGCGCCGAAGTGGGATTCGAGATGGTGATCATGACCTTCGGTAGCGGTTTCCAGATCGAAGATGATAGTGAAGAGTACCTCGCAAAGATGAAGAGGTATGCGGACTATGCACGGAGCAAGGGGATCGAGATCGGCGGATACTCACTCCTTTCAAGCCGTTCCATCGGTGGCGGAAATGACATCGTCTCACCACCAGGAGTCACGCCAACGCACGTTTCCTGTCCAGCTCTCGCCAGTGAATGGGGACAGGATTACTTCCGAAAGTTGTATCAGTTCTTCGAAAAAACCGGGATGCGGCTACTCGAGCACGATGGCTCCTACCCGGGGGACATCGATGTCTCGGAGAGACTTCCGCTACAGAAGGGCGAGAAGGACTCCCGCTGGGTCCAGTGGAGAATCATCACTGATTTTTACAAATGGTGCAGGGCCAATGGCGTCTACCTGAATGTTCCCGACTACTACTACCTGGCCGGCTCTAACAAGTGCGCCATGGGATACCGTGAAGTCAACTGGAGCCTCCCGAGAGCACAACAGGTGATACACTCCCGCCAGAACATCTACGATGGTACCTGGACCAAGAATGGTTCGATGGGCTGGATGTTCGTCCCCTTGACCCAGTACCACGGTGGCGGTGCAGCCGCGACGATCGAACCGCTATCGCAGCATCTGGATCACTATCAGCGCATCATGATGAGCAATCTCGGAGCAGGTGTTCAGGCTTGCTATCGCGGACCGCGTTTGTTTGATAGCGAAGAAACCAAATCGATGGTCCAGCAAAGTGTCGACTGGTTCAAAAAGCATCGTCGGGTACTCGAAGGGGATCTGATTCACCTGCGAAGGGCCGATGCCAGAGATCTGGATTACTGGCTGCTGGTCGATCCTCAGGGGCAAGAGAAAGGCCTCCTGATGCTATTCAACCCCCTCCCTCAGGCGATTTCCCGGACCATCCGAGTTCCTCTCTATTACACAGGCCTGATCGAAAATTCTCTGATTCGCGTCGAAGACGGTAAAGCTCAGAAGCGTCCGATTCGCAGGGATGGCTCCATCGACTTGGAGGTGACCGTCGGTGCAGGTGGGTTCAGTTGGATCACCTTCGAGTGATCTTGCTCATTGCCAACAAACTGATCTTCGATCAAGATGAACCGTCTCGTTCCTCTTTTCAAAGAGCCGGAGTGTTCATGAAACACGCTGTCACCATATCGTTACTCCTGCTGTGTGGGATATCTGCCTCCTTGGCCCAGGCTCCACAGTTCAGTAACGAGACATCCAGTGCCGGTCTCTCCGGAATTACATTCATTCCTGGGGTCTATAATCATCCGACATATACCGGCCCCGTCGTCTGTGGAGATTTTGATCGAGATGGCTGGCAGGATCTATTCGTGCCGAGCGGCGGCGGAGCAGGAATTCCAGATCACCTTTTCATCAATGACGGAGACGGCACCTTCACCGACCGCGCAGCGCAGTGGGGCCTGACCGACGTTCACATGGGGAAAGGTGCAGCAGTCGGCGATTTCAACAACGATGGCTGGCTCGATATCTATGTCACCAGCGCTGGCAGCGGAATCACCGGCTCTCCAGGAAACCACCGCCTGTACCGCAACTCCGGCAATGAAACCTTCACAAATGTCGCCTTCTCTGCCGGAGTCAATGCCACTTCCAGTTCCGAGGATGGTTTTGGCTGCTGCTTCGGAGATTACGATCTCGATGGAGATCTGGATCTGTTCGTCGCAGGCTTTGCCAGTAACAACAGCGGGAACCGCCTGTTCAGAAACAATGGGAACGAGACTTTTACCGACATGACCGCTTCCATCGGGCTCTTCTCTGGAGTCTCAGGAACTTCTGGATTCGCTCCCCGATTACAAGACATGGATGGTGACCACTATCCGGAGTTACTGCTGGTTGCCGATTTCGGTACCAGTCATTACTTCCGCAACAACACCAACGGAACCTTCACAGAGATCTCTTCCGCCGCCAATACCGCTCAGGAAGAGAATGGAATGGGACAATCTGTTGGCGACTATGACAACGACGGTCTCATCGACTGGTATGTCACTTCCATCTATCGCCCCAACATCGGATGGACTGGCAACAAGCTGTACATCAACCAGGGCAATCATTCGTATCAAGAAATTTCAGGAAGCGCAGGTGTTGACGATGGTGGTTACGGCTGGGGTGCGATCTCCATCGATGTAGACCATGATCGGTTTGTCGACATCATTGAAACCAATGGCGCTGGCGGTCAATTTGACAATGAACAGTCCTATTTCTTTCGAAATCTCGGCAACGGCACCTTCAACGAGCAATCGATTGCATCCGGTTTGATTCACGACGGATTCGGTCGAGGGATCCTCAACTTCGACAGCGATAACGATGGCGATCAAGATGTTGTCATCGCCGGTAATAACGAGAGTTTGCGCTACTTCAGAAACGAAACTCTTGCTGGAAACCGTCACTGGGTGAAGATCTTTCTCGATAATGATGGGGATACCACTGTGGCTCCCGATGGTGTGGGAGCCAAGGTCCATGTCAGCACAGCCAGTGGATCCCTCTATCGGTGGATCGATGTAGGAGACAATTTCAGCTCTCAGAGCGAAATGTCGGCGCATTTCGGGCTGGGTGATGACGACCAGATCATCGAACTCCGGGTCATCTGGCCCGACGGTCTGGTACAGAGTGGAAACAACATCTCCGTCGATCAGGTCACCACCTGGCACCGCGGGTCGGTTTCACTGATCCGAGGAGATGCCAACGCTGATCTACAGATCGATATTTCGGATCCAGTGCTGATTCTCGGGCATCTATTCGGAGGAGCCATATTGCCCTGTCAGGAAGCCGCAGAAGTCAATGGTGACGGCTCTCTCGACATCTCGGATCCGGTCTACCTGCTCGGGTACGCCTTCGGCGGCGGCCCTCCTCCACCCGCTCCCTTCCCGGCATGCGGAACGACGGTTTCCACCTTCCCCTGTGACGAACCCAGCTGCCCCTGAGTTGTTCCGACCTCGACGCTCACTCCAGTGATTCGACGGGTGTTGCGATGCCGCAATTCTCACAATTTGGCAGCAATGAATGAGTGATCTTTTGACACGAATCACATTCACCAAAGAGATCCGTTCCACACGAGGGGCAGCAATATGAGCTTTCTTCCTGGTGCCCAGCATCTGTGATGTTGGGAAGATTGGGGCCCTTTTTCCCCCAGACAACATCTCGCAAGATCCCTTTTCGAATAGGAAAATCACAGCGTGGACAGCGGCACTTTTCGTATGATTCTCTATAACGCCTGAGTAATAGATCTTTGGGCGGAGCCGAGAGATTTCTCAGGGTGAACTTCAGGAACATTCCAACAATCAGGATGGCGACACCGATGGCGATATACTTGAAGTACTCCCTGGGGAAATGCTGGAAAGCGATGACTCCAACTTCCCAAAATGTCGCGACAAGAAAAGCAAAAAATATCGGGCGATAAGGGCTCTTCCTGTATCTTCTGACCAACCAGGCAGCCATCAAGAACAGCGGCAATGGAATCCCGAGCTTGTAGATCGCAACCCTGACTCTGTGCGAATCATAGGCGTCATTATATAGTTTGGTGGCAGGGATATTGTGCCTCCTGACCAACTCACGTTGTTTGGATATGTCGTCGGTCAGCTCGAAATTCCTCGCGTTACTCTCTGTCACTGCGATGTTCGCTGCTTCAAGTTTTTCCTGCGAAGAAAGAAAACGAGAACGTGCATCTGCAAGGGCAAGAACATCTTCCTCGGGTGGCTGGAGGCCCTGTTCAATACTCAGCCTGTGCAAGGCTGAGATCTCTTCCATCACCTGGCGAGCATTCTCCTTGCTCGCCTTGTAATCCTTCTGAAGATTCCGGTTCCGTTGAAGCTCTCGACCGTTTAGACGCTGCTGTGAATTCAGATCGTCTAATTGTTCCTGTGACACCTGGTCCCCAGCGTCGATGAAACTCTGCCGATCTGGTCCTTCCAGATCACTCACATCGTAACGAAGAAATCCGAAGAACCAGATGAGCAATAGCGCGAGTAATAGTGTCAGTGAAATCGATTGTAGTCGCTGCCAGAAGGTCCCCTTGGACTCAAGATTATTCGACATGATTTCCATTCCTCCAAACCTGAATTCGGAAACTGTCCGCGATTGCCTGGCAGTTCAATTCACCTGGCAATCCCATCTGTTTACTCGGTTTCTTCCAGCTGCAATTTCTTCGCTGCGTGATCATCCACCAGGTCGCTGTGGCACGTCGCTCGCGATTCCTCCGTGCCCATCGCCTTGCGTGTCTTGGAAGCGAGCTTGTGAATTTCGGCTGGCTCCAGAACTCCGCGCTTTGCGAGGATCCCCTGCTGCTCTTCGGTCAATGCCGCACTGCGGATCGATGCTCCCCGGTCAAATCCATCGGCCTTGCCGCTGGCAAACTGCTGGATCTCCTTCGAGATGCGAACGCTGCACCAGTCGTGGCCGCACATGGCGCAGAAATCGGTATCCACATCGAGGTCCTCATCATGGAGTGCCCGGGCGGTGTCGGGATCGAAGGAGAGATCAAAGTGCTTCTGCCAGTTGAGGGCGGCACGCGCCTTGGTCAGTTCATCGTCTTGATCTCGGCTACCTGGAATTCCCAGCGCCACATCGGCAGCGTGAGCGGCAATCTTGTAGGCGATGCAGCCCTGCTTCACATCATCTTTCTTTGGCAGACCCAGATGTTCCTTGGGGGTCACATAACAGAGCATCGATGCTCCGTGATAACCGGCAGCGGTCGCTCCGATACATGAGGTGATGTGGTCATAGCCGGGGAAGATGTCGGTGACCAAAGGGCCGAGTACATAAAATGGTGCGCCGTGGCAAAGCCTTCGTTGCAACTTCATGTTGTATTCGATCTGGTCGAAGGGGACGTGTCCCGGCCCTTCCACCATCACCTGGACTCCATGGGTCCAGGCGATCTCCGTCAACTGTGCGATCGTCTCCAGCTCTCCCAGTTGCGCCTCGTCGCTGGCGTCCGCCAGCCCCCCGGGTCGCAGGCCGTCCCCCAATGAGAAACTCACATCGTAGCGACGCATGATCTCGCAAATCTGATCGAAGCAGGTCACCATCGGATTGTCTTCGCCGTGCATGATCATCCACTTCGCCAGCAGTGAACCTCCACGACTGACGATCCCGATGAGGCGATTTTCGATGTGTGGGATGTGCCAGGGGCGTACACCGGCATGGATGGTGAAGTAATCGACCCCCTGAGCCGCCTGGTGCTCGATATTCTCGAGGATGATCTGTTGATTGAGGTCCTCGATCTTTCGTCCGATAATCATCGAGTAGATCGGAACGGTGCCGATCGGCACCGTACTCTCCTCGATCAAGGCGAGGCGGCACGCGTCGAGATCTCCACCGGTCGAAAGATCCATCGCCG
This sequence comes from Planctomycetota bacterium, assembly GCA_018694835.1. Lineage (GTDB taxonomy): Bacteria > Planctomycetota > UBA8108 > UBA1146 > UBA1146 > QNYK01. Next base: position 17,432 of record JABHOG010000075.1, read on the forward strand.
TATCGGCACCCCATCGCTGGGACCATTTTAATTTCTCGACTTCTTCATCGGTACCAGATGACACGGGTGAGGCACCCATGTTGGCATTGATCTTGGTGCTGCTGGCTCGGCCGATCGCCATCGGATCGAGTTGATGGCGAAGGTGTTCACGATTGGCGGGAATGATCATGCGTCCTGCGGCGATCTCGTCTCTGACCTGCTTCGCCGATAGATGGCCCTCCCTCTCTGCAACCCTCTCCATCTCGGGAGTGATGATTCCGAGTCTTGCACTCTCCAGTTGCGTGATCGGTACAAATCCAGCCGGTGCTTTGCCACGGATGAACTCTCCGATTTCTGAATGATTGTGACCGCCACAGCCATCGGTGGGACCACTCTTCTCGATCTGCCATCCAGCCGGAAGGAAATCCCATGCGGTTTTCGTCGACGGCTCAGGCATACCCGGAGTATCGGGGGAGGAAAAGGACAGCGGTCCTCCGATGTCGGGAGCATGGGCAAAAGAACCGGGGTTGGTTCCCTCAGCGTTAGTAGATGGATTGTGAGCTCCACGTAGTGGGAGTGACCAGGAACGATCGTCGTTATTCACTGAAACTGCCTTCCCTCCGCCGGCACGAACCGGATCAGGTTCCACGGGTCCATCTCAGCACCCTCCAGGATGCGCCCCGAGCAGGTGGCCAGTCTAGAACGAGAGTTGTGCTGTGGGATGATATGATCCTAATTATTCTGGTTTTGTTGGGACGATTCAATGAATCTGCATCTGGCCGCCAACACGCCACCTCTAGAAAAAGAGGGTCAAACGTCTTCGCGTCGCAAAAAATTGGTACTATTCCGAACGAAGTGAAACTGTAAACTTGGATTGAATCCCATCGAGATCATCGATGCTTGCGCCGCAAGATAGCGCCGTCCAGACTGGATTTGTGGACGAGCAGATTGGGAGAAATGATGAAAAAGTACCTCCTCTTATGGATCATACTCACGGCCATACTCCTCGGAGCAAGCCCAGGTGAGTTCCTCTTCCAGACCAACCAGCAACGTATTGCTTCCTACCTGGAAAGAAACCCCAGCAGTCTCGAGTGGGCTCTGGCTCCAGTCCGAACTCACATGAATGCATACTACAGTGGAGATCTTCAAGCCCTCCGCTGCGCATGGCGAAAGAACGGGGTCGTAGAAACCCAGCGCTTCTCCTTACCAAACAAGGATGGCTTGACCGAGAGCCAGAATCTAAGAGTTGGTATCGAGACCTGGACCCAGGCCCTCGACAGCCAGATCCAGAAACTTGGCCTGGCCAAGTGGCAGAAAATGCAGCGTCAACCCGATCATGAACTTCACCTGACGGTACTGAACATCTCGGACATGGGGGCTTTGATCCTGGTTGAAGATCCGATGCAGTACAGTATGGGCACGCAGTCTCACTCAGCGATGATCTTCAAAGTGGTCTACAATTCGATGGCCCCGATTTCCAGTCCCGTATCTCCCGAAGCGATGATCACGCAGATGAACCTCGACATGGGTGGCTGCTGAGCTTTGCGGATCAAGTAACTATCTAGACAACACCTTTTCCATCTGGTTCTCGACTGGCTTGAGGGTCGTCGAGTGTGTCGCTGCAATTTTTTTCAGTCGCTCGATGACTTCTGGATGCTTCTGCGCCAGATCCTTTTTCTCCGATGGATCATGTTCTAGATGATAAAGCAGCGGCGTCTCATGAATCGTTTCCTTGGCTCCCGATCTCGGCCTCGACCGAAAGTGCATCTTCCACGGACCACTGCGGACCGCGTAAAGAACATCTCCCCGGTAATAGAAGACGCTGTTGCGGGGCGAGGCCCCGGTACCGCGGATCCTTGCAGACAGGTCGCCCCCGTCATAGACACGATCAGCAGGCAGTTGAACTCCTGCCAGCGAACAGAAGGTGTGCAACAGATCGAGAGTGGCTCCAGGGTCTGTCACCACTTCTGGTTTTGCAGTGCCTGGCCACCAGATGATGGTCGGCACACGCATTCCTCCCTCGAAGGTCGTGCCCTTGCCCGCTCGCAATAGTCCTGCACTTCCCCCCATGTCGCCGTACTCCAGCCACGGCCCATTATCCGAGGTGAAGATGACGACCGTGTTCTCAGAGAGCCCCCGAGTACGCACGGCATCGAGCACCTTTCCGACGCTGGCGTCGATCTCCTCGATCACATCGCCATAGAAACCGCGCTCACTTCGATCGACGAATCGATCGGAACGAAAGAGCGGCACATGTGGCATCGAGTGCGCCAGGTACAGAAAGAAGGGCTTGTCCTGGTTTGCATCGATAAATGTGACCGCTTCATCGCCATATCGTCGGGTGATGGTGCGTTGATCGGTCGGTCGTTCGATCACCTCATCGTTTCGGTGCAAGGGAACATCCCAGTACTCGTACTTCGGATCGAGAAAAGCGTCCCAACCCTTCGGACCCTTCTTGTTTCGATCCATGTCGTTGGAGTAGGGCACTCCGAACCACTGGTCGAAGCCGTGTCGATGGGGCAGGTACTGCGGCAGATGCCCCAGATGCCACTTCCCCACCATACCGGTGGCATATCCGGCTCCCTTCAGGGCCTCGGCGATGGTGATTTCAGAATCGGGAATGCCGCCGGCAGAGTTGGGAAACAGCACACGCCGCTTCGGCGAGCAGAGTCCACTTCGTATCGGCAACCGTCCCGTCATCAAACCGGCACGACTCGGTGTGCATACCGGAGCCGCGACATAGAACTGCGTCCATCTCTGCCCTTCAGCGGCCATCTGATCGAGATGGGGGGTCGCGATGGTCGGGTGACCAAAGCATCCCAGATCTCCGTAACCCAGATCATCGCAAAAGATGACGATGAAGTTGGGTGGACGATCTTCCGCCTCAACAGTTCCCATCCAGAGGAGAACACCAAACAGCATCCACAGTGTTTTCAATCTCACTCCTTTCGGCCCCTCGCAAGTATCGGCTGTAACAGCAAAACGACGGCAATCAATCCTACGGCTTTCGGTCCATGCCACGGATCCTCCACGATGAAGGCGTATCCGAGGTAGAACGCCAGCAAGATCCGGACCAGAGGGATCCACGGATAGAACGGGATCCTGAAGGGACGATGAGTCTCGGGTTCAATTTTACGCAGCCTGAGAATCGTCAATGCCAGCGGCAAATCGACGATGAGAGTGCACATTCCATTGAGCAGAAGGAGTTCCTTCTTCGCCAGAAAGGACAGCGCCAAGATGATCAACAGCGCTTGCAACCAAAGAGCATTCCTCGGGGTGTCTTTTGCATTGGATCGCCCCAACGCTTCAGGCATCTGGCCATCGCAAGCCATCCGCCAGCTGATTCGAGAAGCGACCTGGATACAACTACTGAGTGTCGAGAGCAAGATCAGTACGAACACCAGATCAAACAGGGTAGCTGCGTTATCCCCAAACAATCGCTGTGCCGTGAAGGTTCCCAGATCCGAGATTCCATTGCCCTCAGAATCGACCATCTGCGTCGGATCGGTGGCCAGAAGAAACACCACGTTCACCAGTAGATACAGCACCGAAATCCCACCAAGTCCAAGAATCAAGGAACGAGGAATGTTGCGACCAGGATCCTTGAGCTCACCTGCCATCAGAGCCACAGCGTTATAGCCTGCGAATGCAAAACCCGCATAGATGCTGGAGAAGAAGATCTTCTCCACAAGTGCCCACCCCTGTAACGGATTCGACTGCAGCGGGTTCGGCTGCAACGATGCAGCTTCGACTGCTGCTCCAGTTCCTTCCCCCCAGAAGATGGCAGCCAATCCGGCAGCGATAAAGCCACCGATCAGGGCCACCTTCAGGAGTGTTGTCGTGTTATTGAAGAGCGCGCCGACTCGAACACCCCGGGTGTGAATCACTGTCAGTATCAATACCGCAACAACAGAAGCGACCAGTTCAGGTACCTGTGGAATCAGGTTGTTGAAATGCTTCCCGAGAGTTCCCGCAACGAATGCGCTGCCCACGGTCCATGCCGCAGGCCCAGAAATCACTCCGAAGACATAACTGACCTTCGTCCCGAAGGCACGCCGCATATAGATATAATCGCCCCCTGATTGAGGCATCATGGCGCCCAGTTCTGCGGTGGTGAGGGCGCTGAGTATCGCGATGAGAGAAGCCACACACCAGGTCACTAACACTGCCCAGGAACTTCCCAGCTCTGCAGCGAAGTGACCTGTCGTGGTGAAGACTCCTGCACCGATCACCGTCGTCACGACCATCACCGTTGCCGAAAAGAACCCCAGATCTCCGGACTTTTTCTGCATCCGACTCCCCGCTTTGAATCCAATTCGCAGGGTAGGATCTTGGGATAGACCTGCCACACTACGTGTGAATCAGTATCCCTCATCCGAGAGCAGAGAAAAGATGCCACTGGAATCATCCGGCTTCATTGCCAGCCACAGGGTCGATGCTGGGGGAAATTGCCAGGTGTGGGCAGGGCAGCTCCCCGATGGCACTCCAGCATTTCTCAAACAATTTTCCGAGTTGCGTAGCTGGAAGCAAGAACAGCATGCACTGGCCGACTGGTTACCACGACTCTCGGCTGACCGGACAAATCTTCCCCGTCTTCTCGATCAGGATCCCGATGACAAGTCCTTGCTGATTTCGGCGGTTCCGGGAGTTTCCATCGAGAAGTCATCGCTGGCTGCTGGACAGTTGGATGAGGTGATGCAACAGGCAGGGAGCTGGTTGAAACACCTCCATCGGCTCGACCCTCTGGCCATTGATGATCTGTCATTGAGTGAATCTCTGCCGCTTCGCCTCGAATCCTGGATCGAAAACCACGGCGACTCTCTCACTGAGAATGAAATCGAGCTGGCTCGTCAACGCGTTGGAGACGGCTCCCTCTTCAAATCTACCCTCCGTGTCTGTTGTCATAATGACTTCCAACCGCGGAACTGGTTATGGGATGGTCACCAGATCGGAATCATCGATTTCGAACATGCTCATGCCAACCATCCCGCATTTGACTGGGTCAGGCTGGAAACCGGGATCTGGCAAAAGGCTCCAGAATTAAGGGATCGGTTCATCGATGGATACGGTGAAGAGCCGGACTGGAGTGACGGAGAAATCCTCGCAGCGATTTGTGCCATCTATGCCGTCGGTTGCATCGTCTGGGGCACCAGACATCGAGAGGTGGCCATCGTTGCGAATGGGCGGAGAATTCTCGATTGATATGCAAACGATCAGTGACCACCTTGTGGGTTAGTCCTGTTTCTTCCGTACTTCATCTTGAAGCGTGAGGATTCGTTCAAGTTCTGAACGGGCCGATTGGTAACCCGGAGCTTGTTGAAGCACCTTTTCCAGTTCTGCTTGTGCTTCATCCAATCGTCCCAGCAGCCGCAATATCCTCGCTCTGGTCACCCGATGAATAGGTACCGGTCTACGCTTGAAAATCTTATCGAGATCGGTCAGAGCCAGTATCAAGACTGCCTGCGCCTCTTCGGCCCGACCGGCAGCGGTAAGAACCTCGGCCTTTCGTTGCAACCAAGGCGCCTTGAGAGCAGCGTTCTTCAACTGCTTCTCGATCAGCGAGAGCGCTTCCTCATGCTGCCCGCTGGCAGAACTGGCACGAATCAGACTGATGGTCAACAACGCACTCTCTCCCGCCCTCTTGATCATCTGGCGATAGAGGTTTGCCGCCAGCCCTGGGGCATCTCTCTTCTCGTAGAGAGATCCGAGGCGCAGCACCGATTCCAGGTCTGCGCGAATCGCATGAACCCGGCTCAGATCGATGATCGCACCATCGATATCACCCAATCGCTCGCGGATGCCCGATCGTTGACTCAGTACGTCGAGCGGAGCTGTTTCTGACCGTTCCACCAGTTCGTCCAGTAACGCCAGGGCACGGTCATACCGAAGAGTGTCTCGCAAGCAAAGTGCTCGCTCGAACTTCTCCGCGAAGGCATCGACTCCACAACCTCGCGCCGTCTGGCAATCCTTAAGCCCCAGCTCGGGGCGACCATGAGCTCGACACAACTTGGCCCTCATCAGGTACAAGGAACCCGGATCATCACTCGATTCGATCCTCTTGTTGATTCGATCCACATCGACATGCACTCCATCATGAGCCAGCAGGAGTGAAAAGGAACTCGTGATCATCCAGATCAATAAGCAGGCCCTCTGGCAACTTCTGGACATCATTTCTCTTTTCCTTTGGTCGGCATCCGTCGCTGATGGATCCCGATGCTCGCCGGCGTTCCATCGCTCAGTGCGATGGTCTTCCAGCCGTCTTGCAGTTGCGGCTGTTGAGTTTCCAGCGTGAGGAACCAATCTCCCGGAACAGGCTGTACCTGCTTGGAAACGATCTTCAATGTTCGCTCGACCTGAGCGAGTGTATTCCAGCGACCAGATACATCGTGCCACAACTGCTGTTGCAATGGGACCACTGCTTCGATGCTCCTGGCGACCTCTTGCCCAGGTCGATCGGATCCTCGAAAGGGCAGCAGTATCGTGGCCTGACACCCGGACCAGGCCAGTAGCATCAGGATCCAGCGCAGTGCAGATTGTTCTACCGATCGTCGCTCGACCCCCTTGAAGGGCCATCCGGTGGAAATAAGCAAGAACGAGCCGAGTAGTATGAATTCCCCCGGAGCCACCGCAGGGATGGTCGCGAAGACGCTCTCATCGAACCACCGGGCCACTCCAACTGTAACGGCAAGCACCCCGGCGACCGCCACTACTGCGCGAATTCCATCGGTGACGATCGACAGCGCCCATTCTCCCGAAACAGAAGGATATCGATCGTCAAACGATTCATCGAGGATCGATGCAGCAAGCCATGCGATGAGCGGGAGTGCTGGCAGCAGGTAGCGTGGCTGCACCGATGGCCACAGCAGGAATACGATGAATGGAATCACGATGGAGAGAGCGAGCGGTCGATAACGACGTTCCCCGAGCCAACCGGCGCAAGAACTCATCTTGCCCGATAACAACATCAGCAATGAAGCCGGCAAGTAACCGAAAAAGACACCCGCGATGAACTCCCAACGATGGATCCACCACCCATCTTGAGAACCTGATCGTGAAGCCTCACCAAGCCACAGCTGGACTGCACTCAAACCAGACCCCAACTGATCGAGTCGCAGAGTCACGGCGATCGCCCACAAGGAACTGATTCCCATCGCCAGCAACGGAGGTCCCCACCAGGTCAGTTCTCGATGGCGAGCGATACCTTCATGCCTGGCGGTAGCCAACATGATTCCGATGACAAATGGTAAGGCACTCGGCCCTTTTGCAAGGAACGCGATGCAAAGACCTGCACTCATCCAGATGGTTGAGCAGATGGTTGAGCAGATCGTTGAGAAGAGTTTCCTTCTTTTCGATCCACCGATCACCAACATTTCCAGCGCATAGATGGCTACACCACATGTCAGCAGTAGATCGGTCTCGCCGAGAGTCGACTTTCGGATCACCACCGGACACAGCAGAAACAACAGCGCTGCGATGAAGCCCGCTCTTGTCCTGTTGATTCGGGAGCCGGTCAAGAAGAGCAGTAGACCGGTCAGCAGAGTTGCCAGAAGAGCGGGAATTCGTACCGTGATCGCATT
>JABHOG010000076.1 GCA_018694835.1 Planctomycetota bacterium
CTTGTCATGTGTGATCACTCGTGGAACCTTGGCCGCAAACTGGAATCCAGGCGGAGTTCTCTCTCTCCACCCTTCCACGGTACTGCGGGTGGGAATGGCGTAGAAGGTCGCGTCGATCTCGACGCTGTCGTAGACCGTCGAGTAATGGCGGATGAATTCCCTTGGTGCGAGCCCCTCGGGATAAAAGACCCCTTGCCAGCTTTTCTCGGACCAGGATGATGTGCCGATATAGAGCCCTGAGTCTTGATCGAACAACGGCCACTCCATTCCAGGCACGTTCACCTGGAGCCACGACAAAAGAAACGACAGGTGAGCATGATGAACAGCAATGAAGATGCACGCGAGCGGATTCTGGCCCTCGAACGGATTCGCGTCGTGGAAACGAAGTTGATCCAGTGCTCATTGCCGCTGATTCGCCGGCTGGTCGAAGACCTGACACTTCACCTGGGCAATGAATTTCCATCGCGATGGCACCAGTGGCTACTACGAGGAGAATCGTGGTGGCGCCCCGCCAACAACCAGTTCGCTGCGGATGATCCCCGTCGATTCCCGGTGGTCCAAGAAGTCATCGGCGCGATCGAGGAGGATTCCGCAGTTACCTGGCAACCGGACCACTCCCCACGGGATGGCGTTTGCTACCTCGACCTCATCGAACCGGTCTCCAGGCAACTAGAACTTCGGACTGAACTGGCCAGGGTTGCCGGTCTCCAGCGATGACATCGCTGCGGATGCTACTGCGAGCGATCTCAAGTCGCTCATTGGTCCTTGTTGAACGCCACGATGTGGCCCGCCAGTGCACTGGCCGCAACCGTCAGCGGACTGGCCAAATACACCTGTCCTGGACCTGAACGTCCCGGAAAGTTACGGTTGACGGCGCTGACACTGACCTGGTCCGGCGTACGACTGACCCCTGGACCGGCATTGATGCAGGCGCCACAAGAAGGTTCGATGACTTGAGCTCCGGCCTTTTCGAAGATTTCCAGATATCCCATCTCGCGACAGTACTCCTTGACCTCCTGGGATCCGAACTGAATCCAGAACTCGACCCCATCCGCCACTCGTCGCCCTTGTTGCAATCCGTGGAGGAGAACCTCGGCGTACATGTTCATGTCCTCTTTTTTGCCCGCAGTGCAGGACCCACCATAGGCGATGTCGATGGCGACAGTTTTTTCCAGTTTGGAAATCTCAAGCCCGTTTCCGGGATCTCCAGGGAGGGCGACCAACGGTTCGAGATCTTCGACTTCTATGACGATCTCGTGGCAGTAGTTGGCTCCTTCATCGGAGAACAGGCCCTCGCAGTACTGGCGAGCCTGCTGCGGATCCAATCCTCGCTCTGCAACGAGGAACTCGACCGTTTTCTCGTCAGGAACAATGATTCCACTGAACGCTCCCACCTCTGCGGCCATGTTGGTCATCGTGGCTCTCTCATCGATGGAGAGTGCTTCCACTGCAGCTCCGCAGTACTCCACCATCTTGGCGATCGCATGACCCTCTGCGACATATGGATCCCGGAGGATCGCCAACATCATGTCCTTGGCAGTGATTCCTGCAGGTCTCTCTCCACGCACCTCGATGCGAACCGTTTCGGGAACCGTCGCATAAACATCTCGGGTGATCCATGAGTTGAAGATCGCCGTGGTACCGACACCGAAAGCAACGCATCCGAGAGCACCCGAGTGAGGAGTATGTGAATCACTCCCGATGATCAACTGACCGGGGAGCGCATAGTCCTGGATAATCTTGGAGTGACAAATCGCCTCCGACCCTCCGAGCCCGGTTTCCCCGTGCAAGGTGATGTCATAGGCGTGAGCAAACTCCTCCTGCTTGATTTTCAATTGCTCAGCAGTTTGAAGCAGTCCCATCTTCCGTCGTTCCGGAGTGATGGCCTGCTCGAGGAAGGTCAGATGATCGCGGAAGAAGATGACTGAATCGGGATCAGTCAGCGGTTCTCCCTTTCCCACCTTCTGCTCAAAGAAGGAGGCTGCCATCGGAGTCACGTATTCATGACTGAAACGGATGTCGGTCTGGAAGAATCCAGCGTCACCGATTTCGGCACTATCACACCCGACCTGTCCGGTTGCAGAATCGATGATACGGCTGCGGGCAAAAATCTTCTGCGTGATGGTCTGTGGCCCGGTCGCTGCGATGGGACCGGACAGATCTACCTTCCCCTGTAATCGTGCTAGATTGAACTCGAACAGTCCTCCCCAGTCGATGATCTGGCAGGTGACGGGGTCCTTCCCCTTCTTGAACTCGTCGAGGGGGACCGACTCTCCGGCGACCAATCGCTCGAGAACCGAGAAATCGGTACAGGTCAGCAATCCCAGATTGTGGCAGTTTTGCTGATAAATCCGTTCGATATTCTCGGCGAAGATCAGATGGATTCCAGCACACAGTTCCGCGTAAGGGGACGCCTCACGACTGGACCCCTTGCCCCTTCGCTTACCACTGACGGCGGCAGCAAATCCGCCCTCCTTGATGGAACTCCTGGTGATCGGGAACTCCCCCCCGGCGGAGTATCCAACATAGGGGAACTCACCGAGGGTTTCGTCGTGATAGTAGCAAACGTAGGCAGGGGTGATCTCGTCGGTGGAGATGTTATCGCGATAGGTCAGTCCGTGATCGAGAGGAAGGTCGGTCCCAGACAGTTGCTGGACCATCGCTTCGGCATCATCGACCAGATGGAGAACTCGTCCCTCTAGACGAACCTCCTGAGATCTCCTGGAAACCTCTCGCTGTTGCAACTTACCTATCAAATCGGACATCTGCTTCTCCAGAGATCTACTGTGGGAATCTGTCGTCTAGGCACCGGCTTGTATTATCCACTCAACTGGACCGAGGTTCAACTCGTCGCGTCCTGAACCGCACGGAATCGTGGAAGCAACTGCTCCTGGATCACCTTGCGACGGGTCGAATGCTCGCAGAATGCGCTCTTCATCGAATTGACAGCGATCCGTTCCAGATCGGTCAGTCCGAGTCCGAACAAGTCCACGGCAAGTTGCCATTCTTTCGACAGGGTGGTGGCCGACATCAAGGTGTTGTCGACATTGAGACCGACACGATACCCTTCCCTCAGATATCTGGGAAACGGGTGATCGACGAGGGATGAAACCGCTCCGGTGTGGAGATTGGAGGAGAGACACATCTCGAGTGGGATCCTGTGATCGAGGATGTACTCCCCTAGAGTGCCGCGATGATCTCCTGGAACAGTATCGTCCTCCACCAGTCGCGTGGCGTGACCGATCCGATGAGCACCGCAGTGCTGGATCGCTTGCCAGATGGAGGAGAGGCCAAACGCCTCTCCCGCATGAATGGTGATGTTGAAATTGCTCCGGCGGAGGAAATGAAACGCTTCATTATGATCTGCGGGAGGGTGCCCCGACTCGTCGCCAGCCAGATCAAATCCGACCACTCCACGATCTCTGAACTGAACCGCCACCTCCGCCGAGCGCAGCGAAATCTGCGGGTCCATGTGCCTCAGGGAGCAGACGATGATCCTGACATCGATGCCGGTGCTTTGACACCCGACAGCGATCCCGTCCAGTACTGCCTCGAGGACCGCTGCAGAATCGAGCCCCTTCTCGACATGAAGAACCGGTGCGAACCGAACCTCGCCGTAGATCACACCATCTGCTGCGAGGCCTTCGACATGCTCTCTGGCGACTCTGTGGAGCGCCTCTTCATCTTGCATCACTGAAGTAGTGACCGAAAATCCTTCCAGATACTTCGGTAAACTTCCCTGATCCGCACCTCTGAAAAACCATGACCCCAGCTGGTCAGGGTCATTCGACGGAAGTTCAATCCCTCTCTCGTCGGCGAGTTCGATGATGGTCGAGGGACGGAGGCCTCCATCGAGATGGTCGTGTAGTTGCACTTTTGGGAGTTCAGAGATCCACTTCTGCGTCATTTCTTTATTCTCCATCAATCCTCATTTTCAGTACGGCTTCCGGCCCCGCCTCGCTGCTTGCCGATCCCGGGGAAAGCCGCTTCCGGATTTTGGCCAAAACGATTCGCTTCGATCTTCAACAGACTCCGAGTGGTTTCATCGAGATCGAACTTCTCTTCCGCACCAAGAGTTTCCCAGATTCTGCGCTTGACCGACAGCGGAGCTGAAAATTCAGGAGTCCTGAGTGCTGAAATAATCGAATTGCGACGGACATCGGGTAAACGCTGGCCGTACCATCTCTGTTCCAGACGATCCGCCAGTTGTTCTCCCCTGATCGCCTCCTGAGCGGTCCCTCCACCACCACCAGCGACCAGCGATTTACCGCGAATCCCGATCAACAGCCCTTTTCGCTCTCGTTCTCCATCCTCTTCGGTCAATGTGCCGAGTACCAGGGTCTCGATCTGCGACTCCAGAGCTGCAACGGATGGCTGGGAGGTGCCTCCGGCGAGGTCCCGATGTCGACCTAGCAATTGAATCGCCATCGGGTCCTCCCCCTGGAGCCATGCTGTCACTACCGAATCGGCGAGGATTTCCAGCATCCGGGGCAGCAATTCATCGGGAATCCCCTGCCCCTGGGTGAGACAGACCAAAGCTCGCTCGTAGGAGGGCAAGATACCAGGTTGTGGCAAACTGGTGATCAGCGATCCCTGATCATCGAGTAGAGGACGTCCATAGCGAACCAACTTCTGCAGCCCGATGCGAACATTGGTCGACACCAGGACAGCCTCGATGTTCGAGTCATCGAGTGATTCCGAAAGTCCACCAGGACGGGAACGAAGCACTCCCTGTGCTGCCCAATAAATGGCATGAGCCCCTGGAGTTCGCCAATCGACCGGGCCCAGGTGCCAGGAGAGTCTCTCCATCAGTTCTGGTGACATGTTCAACTCGCCTTCCAGCAGGCGTCGCCTCAACATGTCCGCCACTTCTTGCCGATATTCTGCGGGAAGGAGGGGAATCGCAATCTCGACTCCTTCTCGCAAGACGGGCTCGGGATCATCGAGCGCCCTCTCGATGGCAACGACCAGGCGAGCATCTTGTAGCCACGGTAGAGTCGAGGGAGAGGCCTCCGTTGCTGCTATAGCGACCCTCTGTAAAACTTCCTGGTATGGCTGGGACTCACTCGCGGAAGGATCACCGAGGATTCCACGCCAACGCTGACACAATCGCCGCTGGTAATACCCTGCGGACTCGTCCTGGAACTCACCGATCTTGAACCAGAACAGGTAAGAGAGCTGGCCGTGAATCTCGTGGCTGAAAGGATTCGCCCTCAATCCCGGCCCCCTGAGCAGGTCGACCGACTCCAGCACCCAGGACCAGCGTTGCTGTGGATCCCTGCTGTCGAGAGCCAGTTCAAAGGCCAGTAGCCACGACTGGAAATTCCAGACCCTGGGAAAGTACGGTTGTAGTTTGGTGATCCAGGTCGCCAGTTCCATCGATTCGTGGAGCCGACCCTGTTCTCTGCGTTCCAGTGCTCGAAGCCACAACGCATCGATGGCCCACCCTCGAAAAGCACCCAGTGTTTGCTGCATCAACAAGACATCGGCGGGAACACCGGTAGCTCGTGAGATGGGCAACGAGATTCCATCCTCTTCGAGCCCACGATCGAGCGGTACCGTGATCGCAGCTGCAACAGCGAGCAGCAGTAGAAACAACAGCAGGGGAATCGCCTCGGATCGGTGGATCATCGGTCCACTCCCAGCCCGTGCTCCTTGCGGGAATTCATCCAACTTCCCAGTAGCAGAGCGACACCGACCCAGATCAGACCAATCGTGGTGAACCCGGAGTAGACCTCCGACACCGTGACATTTTCTCCTGCAGCGACGCGGGAGCCGGTCACATGTCGACTCCAATCTCCGAGGAGACTGACGACCCACTCCCCTCCACTGGCCAGCAGATCGATGAGGATCCGGGAAGGTTC
>JABHOG010000077.1 GCA_018694835.1 Planctomycetota bacterium
GGCCAGTTTCGTATCGTGCAGTGAAGATCGTGCAGTGAAGATCGTGGAAGCGTGATGAACTGCGAGTCGAGACTTGAGTTCGACTCGGGTTGCAGGAAAGGAAGGATCGATGATCGAGCAGTCGAAGGCGGATGAACCCTGCGACGATCCGTGGAGAAACGAGATGAAAGATCTCATCGCAGAAGGAGAGCCGATGAGCCGCTATCGAACAGTGAATCGGTGGCTGATCTGTACCCTGATGTCGCTGGCTTTTGCCGGGGGATACGCCTCTGCCGTATACCAGCAGCCCGCCGTGGCACTCGTGGGCCCTTCTGGCCCTTCGGTGGGTCCGCGTTGGCAATACATGAGTGATGGCACCCACCACATCATGAGAATTGATCTTTCGGTCGCCGATCCGATCCCCGAGAGGTTCACCTACTGCACGCCAAACTCCACCGACATCGATGCCTGCTGGCAGGAATCGAGCGTCTTCAACAAGAAGTGAGCCCATCGCGGCGGCGGATTTTTCGGGCCCTGTCGAGAATCGCCGACGAGGGAGTGGGGCGACCAGCGCTCGTCACCGGTTCGGCATCGGTTTGGGGGTACCTCAATCACCAGAACGGCCACCACTCTTCGGTAGTGATCTCCAGTTCCGGGCAGAAAACGAGACTGCTGGAATCGCATTCTTTGATATTGTGGTCGATGACCCTCTTACCCTCCTTGTTCGTCGCCCGAGCATTTGCGCCCTTTTTCAGCAGCAGCGTGACGATCTCCGGGGGCCAGGTATCACAGGCGTGCATTCGCGGGGTATTGCGTGGGAATTTCTCAAGATCCTTGGCCATCCGACTCTCCAAAGAAAAAACCCCGCCGGGTCTCGAGACCAAGCGGGGCTTCAGTTTCTGAATGTGGCCAGGCGCGGATTCGAACCGCGGACACCTGCATTTTCAGTGCAGTGCTCTACCAACTGAGCTACCTGGCCGCAAGGATTTCCAGGATCGGTGATCTCGGATCTCGCGGAGGAGTCTAGGCGGTACCGTTCAGTTTGGCAAGGTGACGATGGATCACAGCCTTGCGGCGTCCCACCGTGTTCAGGTGCATGGTGCCTGACTTGGCGGCGCGATCCAGTTTCGACTGGATCTCTTTCGCCATCTGCACGGCCTTGTCGGATTCGCCCGCTTCGATCGCAGCCAGCACGCTTTTGGTCATGGTGCGAATCTCGGACTTCTTCATCCGGTTACGGAGATTGCGCTTGACGTCCTGACGTAGTCTTTTTTCGGTCGACTTGTTATTCGGCATTTTCCTCTTCTTTCCTGCAGTCGTTCTACAGAGCGCTGCGGATTTCGGTTACCAGTTGAGAGACATCACGGAAAGAGATGTCTACCGACATGATTTCTTCCAGGTAGTGGAGAGCTTTATCTTTCTCTTCTTTTTTCATGTGCGCAAGGGCTAGATCATAGCGTACGGATTTGGCAGCGTCGCTGTCACTTTCGCTGATCTGCTCCATTGCGGAACTATATTCTTTGATGGCGAGATCGTGTAGGTCCTTGTTGAAAAAGGCTTTTCCGATCATGTACGTCGACCCTGTGACGAATTTCGGGTCCTTGCGGGAGTTCTGGAACTGACCGATCGCCTCGTCCCAGCGCTCGGCTTTCAGCAGTAATTCACCGTACTGGAATTTCAAACCGAAGTCTGTCGGGTGGTCGGCGACACGGCGGGCGTAGTCTTCCATCATGAAAGCGTTTTGCTCCACCATGACCTGCTCCATCTCGGTCCGGGCCTGTTCATCGCCCGCTTCCGACTTCTGGCGCAGTTTCTCGATCCGGTCGACGAAGATCGCCTCCGTCAAGGAACCGAGTTTGTCCGCGGCATACATATCCTGCGAGTTGACTTCGAGCGCTTTTTCGTAGGAGGTCCGTGCCTCATCAAAGTCCCGTGCTTTCACCTGCATGTCACCCAGGTCGCGCCATAGCCTCGAGTTTTCGGGATCCGCGTCGGCTTTTTCCCGTGCGATATCGGTCGCACTGCGAGCGTCTTCTGCGGTCCGGATGATGGAAGATGCGGCCTCTAACTTGGCGGAATCCTCTTCACTCTTGAGCATGTCGCGGAAGGATCCGTCTCCGCCCTTTTTGCGTTCCTCGGTCTTGGCCAACATCTGTGCAGCAGAGAGGTTGCGAATCGCTTTACCCGCCTCGGCATCTTGCGGCGCCGCAGAGCGAACTCGCTCCCAGCAACTGATCGCGTCATCGAGTTCCTTCTGCTGCTCGTAAATGCGGCCTAGCGCTTTCCATGCCTCGGTGTTGCCGCTATCCGAGTCCGTCACCTCGATGTAGGCCTGCTTGGCGCTGGAGATGCGATCGGTATTGAGGAACGCCTCGGCAAGTTGGAACAACTGGCTGGCAGACTGAGGTGCGACACAGAGGAACTTTTCCAGTTCGATGATCTGTTCCTCGTACTTCTTCTGCATGCCGAGTTTCTTGATGCCGAGTAGTAGGCCACCATTCTTGAACATCGCCCCGGCACCACCGGAGGGATTGCCTCCCTTGTCATGGATGCGGCGAATCTGTGCCTGGCGAAGACGCTGACGCTCCTCGACCCGGTCTGGATCGATCTGCAGGCCTTGCTGGTACAGTTCGATGGCGTAGTCATAGTTCCGCTTCTTGAGTGCCTGATCAGCCTTCGAGAAGAAGTTGTCTGCTGCTGCCATGTCGCTCATCTCCGTAGATTCAACGATCCGAATACATAGATCCGGAATGGGATTGCTAGGTCAAAAATTGAGAGGTCTGACGACTTCGAAGCATCGGTGACCACCCGGGGGGACTCGAGGATGGTTCAGGATGAATCCGAAGTGACGTTACCGTCTCCACAACATTCCCGGTCACGGCCCCTGGGGGTTGTTCCCGGAAACCCCGGAGGGTACCCGGGAGGTCCAGTATGGTCAACATCTCCGGACTGGATTTACACTTGGGGCTCTGGCCCGGATCGTGCCTGACTGCTAGGATCCGCCACGGTGATCTCGTTCAATCTAGACCTCGATGGCCAGGGAGGGCCCTTGACGACACCTAATCGCTCATCACCCGATCCAGCCGCTGAGGTCCCCGATGCCGGTGACCTTCGGTTGCGATATTACCCCGATCCGGTTCTGGCCCAGCGATGTCGTCCTCTGGGAGCCCCTGGTCCGGCGGCCCAGGCCTGCATCCAGCGTATGTTCGAGCTGATGTACGAGCACCAGGGGATCGGGTTAGCGGCACCGCAGGTGGGCTGGAATGCACGAGTGTTCGTTGCCAATGTTGATCCTGATGAACCTACGACCGACGCCGAGCGAGTGTTCATCGATCCACAGGTCGATCCGATCGCGGATCTGCGTGAAGTGGCAGAGGAGGGGTGCCTCAGCCTGCCAGGAATCCGCCTCGATGTGGAACGCACCCGGTCGGTACGGGTTCGGGCGCTGGGATTCGATGGCGAGCCATTTGAACTCGAGACCGATGATTTGCTGGCCCGATGCATCCAGCATGAGAATGATCACATCGATGGAATCCTGATCACTGCGAGAGTCTCGACCCTGCAGCGCATCGCGATTCGGTCCGATCTTCGCGAATTGAAATCTCAATGGGATAAGCAGGAGGGGCGCACTTGAAGATCCTTCGCGGTCTCCAGGCGCTGTCCGATGATCCACCTCGGCGTCCGGTGTGCACCATCGGTTTCTTCGATGGCTTTCATCGTGGACATGCCTCGCTGATGAATGATCTGTTGCGATGGAGTGAAGAACTCGCGGGAACCTCGACGGTGATCACTTTCTCCACTCATCCGAAACAGGTGGTGCTGGGTAGTGCGCCGGCAGTGCTCACTCCGCTGGAACGCAGACTCGAATTGATCGAGGCGATGGGGATCGACACCGTTCTGGTCTTGCCCTTTGACGAGCAATTCTCTCGTATCAGTCCAGAACAGTTCATTCGCGAGGTGCTGGTGGGGGCTCTCGCCACCCAGCATCTGCTGATGGGGTTCGACTCGGCATTTGGCCAGGGGGCGAAGGGGACCGCCCAGTACCTTCAGCAGATTCCCGACCTTCCCCTCGAGGTACGACTTTCCCCACCCCTGATGATGGAGGGGGAAGCGGTCAGTTCCTCGGTAGTGCGTTCGACCCTACAGGAGGGGGATCTGACCCGTGCGCAGCGGCTGCTGGGGAGACCCTTCTCCCTTCGAGGTGAGGTGATCGTGGGAGATCAGCGCGGTGCTTCGATCGGCTTTCCCACTGCCAACCTCGACCCCGGACCGGTTCTGGTACCCCCGGTGGGGGTTTATCTCGGTTCAGTGATTCTCGGTACACCAATTCCTGGTACATCGATTCCTGGTACATCGATTCCTGGTACATCGA